>CAZABG010000061.1:0-14862 GCA_964483465.1 uncultured bacterium | reverse complement strand
TTCCGGCGCCATTCGCTTTCTTGCCTGATATCCCCTCACCATTTTTTGAATCGAAATGGCAGCGCTTCTCTTGATTTTAAATTCTTCACGCTTCGCAAGAGCATTGAACGCTGACTGAATAATATCTCTTGCAACCAAATCTATCTCTTTCAATTTCTCAGTATAAGTTTCATAGAGCTTATAAACAAAGATTGCCCCAACACCCAGGGTGGTTAATGTAAATAGTATCGCAGCAGCGACAAGTGCAACCTTTACAGCCTTTCTGCTTTTTAATGAAGAGGCCGGATCAACCGCTCCAAAGATAATCTTTTCTTTCCAGGTATTAGGTTTAAAATTTGTTTGCATAAAAATATTTTACCCAAAAAATGTTAAGATTTGATTAATTTTTAGAGAGCGCTAACTATAGGTGGCATAAATTTAACGGTAATAAACGCAATTAAAGATTGGCTACAAGGATATATGAGAACCTTGTAGCCCGAGGATAAATTTAATTTATCACGATGTTAAGCAGCTTATTAGGCACAAATATCACCTTTTCGACTTTCTTACCATCAACATAGGATTTGATGAGCGCGTGATCGAGCGCCGCCTTCATGACGTTCTCTTGCGTCTCGTCTTTTGGAAGATCGAAACGTCCGCGCACTTTGCCGTTAATTTGTACGACATAAGTGATAGTCGATTCGACGAGAAGCGATTCGTTCACTTTCGGATAAGGCGAATAATTGAGGCTTCCCGGTCCTTTGAGGATTTCCCAAAGCTCTTCTGCCATGTGAGGGGCAAAAGGCGATAGGCAATGAACGAGATAAAGGATTGATTCTTTAGGATAGCTCTCAAGCTTTGAAAAGTCATTTAAAAATTCCATCATTTTGGCGATAGCGGTATTGAACTGGAGTTGTTCGATATCTTTTGTAACGCCATAGACAAGTTTGTGAGCAAACTTTTCTGCAGGGCCGTCGACGACTTTATCAGACGTTGCAAGGTCGTATATGCGGTTTAAAAAGCGCTTTTGACCGGCCATCGCATCGGTGTTCCAGACCTTCTCTTTTTCAAGCGGCCCCATAAACATTTCGTAGAGACGAAGAGAGTCCGCTCCATATTCCTGGAGGCAGTCGTCAGGGGTTACGCCGTTAAGTTTAGATTTCGACATCTTCTCGATTTGCGAACGGAGTTTATTGCCTTGACGGTCAAAATATTCGCCATTCTTTTCGGTCGTTTCCTCGGGAATCACGTAGGTGTTGTCTTCACGCTGGAAAGAGCGCGCGACGATGAGGCCTTGATTGCGTAAAGTTTGGAAAGGCTCTAAGGTAGAAACAATGCCTGCGTCAAAGAGAACTTTATGCCAAAAGCGAGCGTAAAGAAGATGCAGAACCGCATGCTCCACACCGCCGACATACATATCGACCGGCAGCCAGTACTTCTCCGCCTCTTTGCTAAAGGCTTCTTTTTCGTTGCTTGGATCGGTGAAACGCAAGTAATACCAGCAAGATCCTGCCCATTGCGGCATGGTATTGGTTTCACGCCATGCTTTTTTATTTGTTTTGGGATCGATAATTTCAACCCAGCTTGTCACTTTAGAAAGAGGGCTTTTTCCATCGCCTGCCGGTTTAAAATCGGTAAGCTGAGGAGGCGTTAAGGGAAGCTCGTCCAATTCTAAAACACGCTTAGATCCATCTTCATAGCTTAAGATAGGAAACGGCTCGCCCCAATATCTTTGACGGGAAAAGAGCCAGTCGCGAAGCTTATATTGAATCGCTTTTTTTCCTGAGCCGCTTGCTTCAAGCGCATCTGCCATTTTTTTCTTTGCCGATTCAACATCAAGACCATTTAAATCGACAAAATCAGAACGGCTCGCAACCGCTTTATCGTCTTGATAGACTTCGATAATGGATAGATTATATTTTTTAGCAAATTCTTGGTCCCTTTCATCGTGGGCGGGAACCGCCATTATGGCTCCCGTTCCATAGCCGATGAGAACGTAGTCGGCAATCCAAATCGGAATCTTCTTATGATTTACGGGATTGATAGCATACGCGCCGGTAAAAACGCCGCTCTTATCTTTATTGAGATCGGTTCTGTCGAGATCGCTTTTGAGAGCGCTTTTTCTTTGGTACGCTTCAACTTCAGCTTTGTTCGTCGCGATTTTATTTACAAGCGGATGTTCGGGAGCAAGAACCATGAAGGTCGCTCCAAACAAAGTGTCATGACGAGTAGAGAAGACGGTAATTTTATCGTCTGTTCCATCGACTTTAAAATCGATGTAGGCCCCTTCGCTCTTGCCGATCCAATTTGTTTGCAAACGCTTTAAACTATCGGGCCAGTCGATCAAATCGAGATCTTTAATCAATCGATCGGCATAGGCAGTAATTTTTAAAACCCATTGCTTTAACGGACGGCGTTCCACTAAATGGCCGCCTTCTTTGGCTTTGCCATTTTCAACTTCTTCGTTCGCAAGCACAGTTCCAAGCGCAGGGCAATAGTTCACCATCATTTCGGCTTCATAGGCGAGCCCTTTTTCATAGAGCTTGGTAAAAATCCACTGCGTCCATTTGTAATAAGAAGGATCGCTTGTCGCGAATTCCCGCTCCCAGTCATAGCTGAATCCGAGCGATTTAAGCTGTTTTCTAAAGGTATCGATATTTTTTTCAGTCGTGACGGCCGGATGGGTTCCGGTTCTGATCGCGTATTGTTCTGCCGGAAGGCCAAAACTATCCCAGCCCATGGGATGAAGTACGTTGAAACCCATTTTTCTCTTGAACCGGGCAAGGATGTCTGTCGCGGTATACCCTTCCACATGACCCACATGCAAACCCGCTCCGCTTGGATAGGGAAACATATCGAGAACATAGTACTTTGGTTTTGAAAAATCGTTTTGGGTTTTAAAGGTTTTTTCTTTTTCCCAGCGGTCTTGCCACTTTTTTTCAATTTGAATGTGATCGTACTTCATAATGGGGGGTATTCTAACCCGAAATTTGATAGATTTCTAGCATTTTCGCGCCCAGCATTTTATTTGACAGTGAGCAAGAGAATGACCGCGACCATCCGATATTAGTATTGTAACAAGTTTAAAATTGTATCTCTCTCCGCGTCTCTGCGCCTCTGCGTTAAAAATTCAACTTTTGTTTGGTCTATACGAATGGCTGGATATAATTATCTTTTAAATATTTAACTTTAGAGGCGCAGAGACGCGGAGACGCAGAGAAGAGAATTTGTTACTTAGGAGACCGGTGAGAGAGCTGCACGAGAACACTGGGAGTCAATTTGTTCTTAAAAATATACTTAAATAACGTTATGACAAGCGAGACTCTCACCGTTCTCATGCAGCTCTCTCACCGGTCTCACTGTCAAAAAAAAGCTTTGAATGTCTACAAAAAATGGATAACGTAATTCTTCCAAATGTGATACCATCGTTAGAGTGAAAGAAGATAAATTATTTCAGAATGTCTACCGCACCGTTGAACAATTCGTCACCGGCAAGCAATACCACCCCATGGCCAAGGCCGAGATCCAGGAAAGGCTAAAGCTGCCCAAACAGCACGGCCCGCTCCTCTTGAGTGTTTTAAAAAAATTAATATCTGAACAGGTGTTAAAACTTGAAAGAGGAAAATATGTCCTTGCCAGAAGAACCAACCCCTCTGCCGAAGGGATAATACGCGTTCATCCAAGAGGTTTCGGCTTTGTAATCGTTACCGGCCAGCCCGATGTCTTTATTCCGAAGCCGTTTATGCTCGGTGCGGCTGACGGCGATCAGGTTGAAATCGAAATTGAACCCATTCCCTCTGAAAAAGGCCCTGAAGGCAAGGTAATCTCCATTATAAAGCGGGGAAGAACCAGCCTTACCGGTACCGTCAATTCAAAAAAGAATAATCAAATTACCGTTTACTCCCCTCTTCTTGGCAAGGAAAAAACCGTTGTCGTAGAAAAATCCTCAATCCCTCTTCATATCGGCGATAGAGTCGTTATGGATATTTTGGATTGGGAAGATGATGTCGTTACGACGCGGGTCGTCGAAAAGCTCGGCACGATTACCGATCCGAAAATCGACAACCTTGCCGCGATAAAAGAATTTAATCTTAGATTCGGTTTTGAAGACGAAGCCGTCGAAGAAGCTAAAAAATTTGGAACGACTGTAAAAGCTGACAAGAATCGCGAAGATTTTACAAAACTAGAAACCTTCACAATCGATCCTGACACCGCAAAAGATTTTGATGACGCCCTTTCTTTAATTGTGGATGATCATGGCTATCACCTCGGCGTACATATCGCCGACGTATCGCACTATGTAACCCCGAATTCCGCTCTTGATAAAGAAGCACTGCTTCGATGCAACTCTACTTATTTCCCCGGTTTTTGCAACCCCATGCTGCCATCCGTGCTTTCAGACAACCTTTGCAGCTTGAAAGAAAAAGTTAAGCGCCTCACCGTTTCTGTGATGGTCGATTTTGACAATCAAGGGAATGTGAGAAATTACCGGATCGTAAAGTCAGTTATAAAGAGCCAAAAGCGATTTACCTATAAAGAGGCTCTTGAAGTTATTGAGGGAAGGAAAAAGAGCAAGCATAAAGAGACGCTTCTTAATATGATCAAGCTGATCAAGCTCTTAAAAAAGAAGCGTTTTGAAAGGGGTTCTGTCGAATTTGCGCTTCCCGAAGTAAGCCTTCAAATTGGCCCCGATGGAATGCCGACTCATACCGAAACCATCTATTACGACATCACCCACCAGCTTGTCGAAGAGTTCATGCTTAAAGCAAACGAACTTGTCGCGCTTCATCTCTCAAATATTGGAAAGAATTTGACTTATCGTATTCACGATATGCCAAGCGAAGATAATATGCGCGACTTTGCGCTTATGGCGGAAGCTTTTGGATTTAAAATGCCCCTAAAGCCGACTTCACAAGATGTGCAGCGCCTCTTTGAGGAAGCAGAAGGCAGCGCGGTAGGGCCCTATCTTGCGACTCACTATATTAGACGAATGAAAATGGCACAGTATTCTCCCCAGAATATTGGTCACTTCGGCTTATCGCTTACTCACTATTGCCATTTTACAAGCCCCATCAGACGATATGTGGACCTCGTCGCCCACCGCCTCCTATTTGGTTATAATGACGACCTTAGCCACCTTGAAATGATTTCTAATCAGGCTTCAGAAAAGGAGCGGATTTCAGCGAAAGCTGAGATGAGCGTGCTTACTCTAAAGAAGCTGCGCTTTGCAGATGCAAAGAAAAAAGCTGACCCCAATAAGCAGTATGAAGCGGTAATTACCAAAATCAGACCTTTTGGATTCTCATTTGAAGTGCTTGAGCTTATGCTGGATAGCAATATCTCTCTTTCAGATCTTGAAGATTATTACGTTTACGACGATCGTAGGCAAGTATTAAGGGGTGAAAGAAAGAAGAAGATGTACGCGCTAGGCGATAAAATTCTTGTCCATCTTAAAGGCGTGGACCTCATTCACCTGGAAGCTTTCTGGGATATAGTGGAATGAAACGATATTTTTGGCGATCCCGCGATATTAAGAACTATTTCTTTACCGGCCTTATAATCCTCTTGCCGATCGCGCTCACCCTTTGGATATTGGCGTTTGTCTTTAATGTTCTGACTGAGCCTCTCGCTGGAATTGTCGCCTCCCTATTTGATCGATACGATCTTTTTGAAAACGGGTTTCTTTTTTTAAACGGCAAGCAGCTTCAAGAATTCATTTCGCAAATTATCATTTTCTTTTTTCTTTTTGCTGTTACGGTAACGCTCGGTGCGATTACCCGTTACTTTTTTATCAAATATCTCATCGATCTTTCTGATTGGATCCTTCACAAAATCCCCTTTATCGCTCCCATCTACAAGGGTTGCCAGGATCTTATAAACACCCTTTTTTCGTCCGACAGCAAAGCATTTAAAACGGTCGTTCTAGTCCCCTTTCCTGAAAAAGGAAATTTTACCATCGGGTTTCTTACGTGCGACAATCTAGATATCGGTGTTAAGAAAAAGTTTGTTTCAGTCTTTATCCCGACCGCTCCCAACCCAACATCGGGCTTTCTCGTTTTATATCCGCCGGAAGACATAACTGTCATCGACATGAAAGTAGACGAAGCTTTTAAATATGTTATCTCTTGCGGAGTGATATCCGCTGACTTTCATAAGGTGAAGGAATGAAAAAGGCCTTTTTTACAGGGCTTGCAATACTTTCTCCGATTGTTTTGACCTACATTATCATTATGTTTTTAGTCGACATATTGACCGGCCCTTTCCTTGCGATTATTCACGGCCTTCCCGCCCCCATTTTAAAGCCTCTGATTCTTTTATTTTTATTTGGAGTTATCGTTTTGACGGGTTATACCGCTAAAAGAACCTTCTTTAACCTCCCCTTTTTAAACAGACTTCCTTTCTACACCCTATTTTCCGATACGATATCAACACTCTTTAATGCATCTGATTCTAAATTTACAAAAGTCTATCTAGTTCCTTTTCCTACTAAGCGCTCTTATGCCATCGGATTTAGCAATGGATCCGATTCGATATTTATTCCCGCAACTCCAAATCCTACGATCGGATTCATTATTCAATCGAAAGATGCTATTGAACTTGACATGACAGTTGCTGAAGGGTTTAAATTGATCGTAGCCTTCGGAAATAAAGAAAATGACAAAAGTGAATCTGCTAATAGCAAAGACTCCTAAAGAAAAACTTCATCTTATTAAATCGGTTAGTCAAAAACTTTTTGATGAAGGAAAGCGTTTTACTATCCTTGCCCCAAATGAAGAGTCGCTTAAATTTCTTGATGCCTTTTTATGGGGCGAAGACATGTTCATTCCTCATCAAATCGCAAACCGTCCTACTGACGAATTCGCGCTTCTTACAACGCAAGCGGCAAACCTTAATAAATCGGTTGCCTGCATTAACGTCTGCCCCACCATCGCCCCTTCTATTTTTGACGAGATCTACGATCTCCTAGACCATACTAGCCCTGAAAAGAAGGCTCAATCAGATCAAAAACAAACCCATTATAACGCTCAAACAACCATTAATTAACTACTTACGCCTTATCTGAACTAATATCTCTTATAAATTGTATAATTAGATATATAGGGAATAACTCGTAACAAAGAAGGCTAATATGTTAAGCACAGTTCTTTTGATCGTTTTAATTTTACTTCTGGTTGGCGCCCTCCCAACATGGCCTTATAGTACTGGCTGGGGATATGGACCATCAGGCGTTCTGGGTACAATTTTGATTATCTTATTAATTTTATTCCTACTTGGAAGAATTTAAGAGGTTAAACATGGGAAAAGCAGTCATTCTTTGGCTAATCGGGGTACCTATTGTGGGAATCATTCTTTTGAAAGTTCTAGGCATTATTTAGAAAAATTTAAGGTCTGGCCAAAAGGCCAGGCCTCTTTTTTATACACGCATTCTTAGAGATTTTTAGAGAGGCAATCCCTTCTCAAGCTTTTTTTTTAACAGTGAGACCGGTGAGAAACAACATGAGAACAATGAGAGGCACGCTGTTCTCAAAATTTCTTAATTAAGTAGTCGCTTTTCTCTCTGATCTCCTTAGAATCCTATAAGTACGAATTTGTTATTTGATATTTTTACAGGATCTCCAAAGCTAAAGCTTGTGAAGATATAGGGCCCACCTATCGGCGGATATGGATCGCCTGCGGCGATATAAAAAAGTGCTTAGATCCATTTTATAATGAGTGATAATTGCAACGGACTACTTACTATAAAAAGATCTTAATAAATTTTGAGAACAGCGTTCCTCTCATTTTTCTCATGTTGTTTCTCACTGGTCTCACTGTTAAAAAAAGCTTGAGAATAGATTGATTCTGTAGGGAGAGGCTTAATTAACTACGTTATTTTTTGCGGATTTTGACTTTCTCAATCGCTCGATCAGAGACACGCAGCACTTCAAGTTCGAAGTTATCGCTTCTGATGTGGAAGCCGCGCGGAGGAATTTCACCCGCTTTATGGAAAATGTAGCCTCCGAGGGTATCATAGTCGCCCTCTTCGGGTATTTTAATATCTAATTCTTCTTCGAGATCGATGATACTCATTTTAGGATCAACAATGACAGAGCCGTCAGATAAATGGGTGAAATCATCTTCTTCCGTGTCGTATTCATCTTCAATATCCCCTACAATTTTTTCGAGGATATCTTCAATCGTTATAATCCCTTCCGTACCCCCGTATTCATCGACAACAATCGCAATGTGCATTTGCTTCTTTCTAAACTCTTGCAAAAGATGGGAAATCTTTTTTGTTTCAGGTGTATAAAGAACCGGTTTAATAATCGTTTCTATCGTTTGCTCTAAAATCGATGAATCATCTTTCGTTTCCGACTCCATGTATTTAGCCAATATATCCTTATACATTAAGAGTCCGGTAATATTGTCGATCGTTCCTTTATAAACAGGCGTCCGGGAATACCCCTCTTCCTGCAATTTTTGCGAAGCCGCTCTTATGGTCGTCTCTATAGGGAGAGCAAAGAGGTCTACACGAGGAACCATAACCTCTTTGGCTATGAGATCCTGAAAGGATACAACCGATTCGATCAATTTTTTATCTTGAGGCTCTAGCTTTTCATCAAGATCAGACTCTTGAATAATATCGTAAAGCTCTTGCTTACCCTCGCCCATCGTCTCATGCAAATAATCAAATGTAATAGAACGGGTAAAACGCTGGGAAATTTTGATTAAAAGAAAAGTAATAGGAAATGCAAGAGTCAAAAAAATGGAGGCGATCGGAGCCGATACCCAGATCGTTTGTATGGGATAAATGTTACCAATAATACGCGGCAAATAATCGGCCACAGTAAAACTTAAAATTAACGTTACGATCGCACCAAAGAT
Source organism: uncultured bacterium (assembly GCA_964483465.1). Lineage (GTDB taxonomy): Bacteria > Chlamydiota > Chlamydiia > Chlamydiales > Parachlamydiaceae > CAZABG01. The sequence goes on along the minus strand of CAZABG010000061.1, from coordinate 6,018 downwards.
TGTCAAAAGAGGATGAAAAAAGAATTGGTCGGCGAGCTGAAGAAAAAGCAAAGTAAGCGCCCCTGCAAACAAAAACCGGCAAAAATTTAGGGTAGACAAGATCGAAAAAAAGATTCCTTCGTACTCATGCTCATGAAAGAAACGGTTATGCAGCTTTTGATAGAAAAAAAGATTTCCAACGGCTTTTAACTCTTTCTTTGAAAGCCTTTTTTGAATTCTACGAAGTGCGGATGCGAGCGCTGTCAGTAGCGTCGCTCCAATTAAAAAGAAGGCGGCGAGCAAAACCTGCATTTAGGGAAAAAGGATCTCCATGTACCGTTTTTCGGCTTTTTTCATCAATTTACGATCAAATTCTTTTATATCATCGTAACCGAATAGATGCAACATGCCGTGGATGACGTAAAGGGAACACTCTTGAAGGGGGTCAAGATCTCTTTTTTTAGCATATTCCATTGCGACTGTAGGACATATAAAGATATCTCCAAGCACCCTATAACTCTCTTCAGGACCGTCGAGAGGAAAGGTAATACAGTCGGTCGGGCTAGGATCGTCAAAATACTCTTCGTGGATCTCGCCGATCTCATCTTTTGAAACAAAATAGAGGTTTAATTCGTCAAAGCGCTGAGATTCGCCTTCAGCCACCGTTTTACAAATTTTCTTTATAAAAGGCGCAGGAAGATTTACGGACTTGTCTTTTTTTATTATGGAAATTTTCATGAAAAAATGGGCGTCAGAAGATCTGACGCCGTTAATTATGAAGCAACTGGGGTCTTTGGAAGACCGGTTACTTTCTTCTTGGCATCAACATCATAACGGCCAAGCTTTTTGAGGACAGCAAGTCTCTCAAAACGTTTTAAAACATTACGCTTAGCAGCTCCGCCAATCGATTTACCGAAACTTGAGTGTCTTGACATGGGATTACCTATTTAATTTTCGGGATGAAAAAAGCTTTCGCTAGGTCACCTTCTACCGCATTTACGTGGTTAACATAGGCGGTTTGCTTTAATGGACCGGTCTTCTTAGCCGGTGCCTTAGTCTTTCTAGGAAAGCGCGCTCTTCTTTCCGCTTGTTTTGCTATACGAACCATGAGAGTCGATCGCTCCAATATAAGTTGGTTGATATAATAACCCATTAAGTACAAAATCGCAAGGGGATAATGGTTGAGGATTAATGATGAAGGCGGAAGCAGGAATAGGTACAAAAAACACCTTTTTGACAGACTTTTTCTTTAATTGTTAAGAATTGGTAAATTTTATAGTAAAAGTAATAAAAATTATTTAAAATAGTATGTATAGAAACAATTTAAGGTTATAACGTGTCATTTAAAGTAGCGCCTAGAGAAACCCTAGTAAAGTGTACGGCTTACGACAACAAATTCCGCGCCTACCCTGAAGAGGTGAAACTTAAAGCCGCACGTATCGAAAAAGCTCGCGTCGATTCTCAGGAAACTGAAGCTATGCGGTATGAACGCCTTATGACGCAAAAGTTTTTAGCAGGCCATTACGTTATCGAATCGCCCCGCCTTGCACTCCTTGCAAAAGTGGGTAAAGCCGTGTTGATCATGGCCCTTTTTCCCCCGTTCTTCATTTTTGTGACTTTTCCCCGCTTCACCTTTGAAACGCTCTTGCCAAAAATCTACTCTAAAGTTGAAGAGCCGATCGTCAAACTTGCCAAGCATGTTGCTTGGATTTCCAAATGGTCAATCGATGTTTTTAATGTGGCTCTTGGCAAGGTAGCACGAAAATTAAAAATTAGTCTTCCCCGCATCGAACTCCCCTCTTTTAAATTTACCTTTCCGCAAAAGATAGCTAAAGCGGTCGCAAAACCCTTTCAAACCGCCGCTAAAGTTGTTGAGAAAACAAAAGAATTTCTTACCGCTTTAAAAGAAAGAATAATCGCGATCGTAAAACCTATTCAAAATGCTTTTAACGTAGCGGTCGATAAAACAGAATCGATTTTTATCAAAGTTGAAGAGAAGTTAACTCTATTTGCTAACTTCTTTAAAGCCTCGCCTCCACCCATGCGCGCCTACGGTCAAAAAGACCCGGTTCCGGCATGGAAGGAAAAACTCATCTTAGCTAAAGAAACGGTTGAAAAGGTTCTTGAGACAGCAAAAAATATTGTCATGGCTCCCATTCATGCCCTTATTACACAACTTGAGCCTGTTTATAACTTTGTGACCTATTATGTCCCCTACATTTACAACCAAGTGCAAACCCGTTATGAATCGCTAGTAAACGCGATCAAATCACGCATCGAAGCCGCATCAGAAGTTGTAAATTCGATTTATAAAAAAGTGGAGTCGGCTGTCATTACAATGACGAACACAGTCATCGAATCGATCAACACGCTCCTTACCCCTTATTATCCTATCCCGGGCCGCATCGCCCGATCTCTTGCTAATGCTGGCAAAAAGATTAAAGGTAGTTTTGCTAGAAAAGTTGCTGCGGTTCTTTCTTTTGGCAATGCCCTTAAGGAACATGTAAAATCTTTCCACAAGACAATCCTCAAAGGCATTAAGAAGATACCGGTTCTTGTAGACCAGTTTTTGAAAGGATCGGCTCGCTTCGGAATCAACTTTTTAAAAGCCTTGAAGTCGCTCTTTATCATCCTGGGTGTAACGATGAAAGTTCTCTACATCTACATCCGCGACCTCAACAACCGCGTCTTTAAAATCTCATAAATGCCAGGGCATTTATGAAGGATGAAGGCGGAAGGATGAAGGATGAATAGCGACAGATAGGGCGCGCTTTTTAAGCGCGCTTGTAATTAATGCCGCTAAAAGCGGCACATTCTGTTGCTATTCTGCCTTCCGCCTTCTGCCTTCATCCTTTCTCAAGAGTAAAGTTACGTTTGTTCACGAGAGGTGCGGGGCCGAAGAACTGGATCGGTCCCGGTGTTTGGTAATCATCATCCCACTTCGCTTCTTCCGCTTTAAATCGAGTGTAGAGAGGCCCTTTCAAATCGACTAATTTTTTAGCAATGACAGGCTTCTTCTGCCCTTTTCTCTCTTCAATATGCATCATCGAAATGAGAGGAACGCCTGCTATTTTCCAATCCTTTACATCGTTCTTTAGGTTTTGGATGGAAGCAATAGCACCCGTTACTTTGTGGGCAATAAGGACTGCCGCAAGATAGCCCAAAGCGTAGCAATATTGAGAATCAAACTCGGATGGAAATGCCGATCTTCCTTCATAGCCAAAAAAGAGAGGCTGCGGGGAAAAATCTTTTACCTTTGCTTTTACTAACTCGATGAAAAATCTTTCGGTATCGATTTTAGATACTTGCACATTCCCGTGCGGATCGCGATCCATGGTAAGCTGTTTCTGAATAAGCTCCGGAAGTGAAAAAAAGAGCTTCTTAAGTTCAGGAGAAAGCTCATTCGGATTTTGCGTTTTGTTAAGCGCGGAAATAAGCGCTTTTAGTTCAGGAATAAATTCAATTAGCCCTTCCGGTATAAGTATAGCGCCATAATTTTTACCTTGCTTTTTTCTTGACTCAATCAAATTTACAATTCTATCAACAATTGTATCGAGCGAGGCTTCTTCTTCCGCAATTAAAGTAAGGTTAGGGTGGGTTTGATAAGCGCATTCAAGGGTAATATGAGACGCCGAACGTCCCATTAGCTTAATGAAATACCAATATTTTTTAGCGGATAAGGTATCTTTTAAAATGTTTCCAATAATTTCTGAATAAACTTTGCAAGCGGTATCAAAACCGAAAGGGGTTTCTATGTATTCGCTCGCAAGATCTCCATCGATTGTTTTAGGAACGCCAACAACGGTAGTTTTTAACCCATTCGCAAGAAAATATTCAGCAAGAAGAGCTGCGTTCGTATTAGAATCGTCACCGCCAATAATAACAAGTCCATCTAATGATTTGCATGATTCTAACGCTTTTTGAAATTGCTCAGGCGTCTCGATTTTAGTGCGTCCCGATCCGATCATGTCAAATCCGCCGCTATTAAGATAGTCCGCTATAATCGTCTCATCTAAAACTTTAAACTTATTATCGACAATGCCTTTAGGGCCATCTAAAAACCCAATTATCGATGAAGCGGGATTAAGTTCTTTTAGCGCTCGAAAGAGTCCGCAAATCACATTGTGGCCGCCAGGAGCTTGTCCCCCGGAAAGAACCACGCCTACTTTCAGAGGCTCAAACTTTATAGATCCTTCTTTGAAGTGGATGATTTCGTTTTTCAGATGAGGAAATAAGGGAGAGATAACAGGATCAACTTTGATTTTCTCTCCTTCTACAGGAATAAGCTTGTTAATACTTTGAAGCGCTTTTGGAAGCAGAGGTATTGCTTTTTTTCTAGCTATTGCCAAAAGATTTTCCATCAAAGATCCCCGAGCGTGTATTGAAACCAGTCTACCGTTTCTTTAATCGCGAAATATCTTTCGGCTCTTTTTGTAAGATCGTGATCCGTTTGGGGAAGGCGGACAAACTTTGAAATGGCTTTAACGCCTTTACGTCCTTGTTCATACTCTTCAGCATGGCTTGGCAATACAACCGTGTCCTGTTCGCCATGAATGTGAAGTAAAGGGATGGAATCGAGTTTTTTAAAAGAGGGTTCAATTTCGATTTGAAATAACTCTTCAAAAAAAGGAATACCGCCAAGTTGGCCGTTGATTGTTCTATAGTCTTCTAAGTCAGGATTGGATTGAACAATGGTCCACATCTCTTTCCATTGTTTTGTAGAATAGAGGGGCGCCCATAAAGCGATGCTTTTAATTGTGTCAGGGATTTGTGCTGCCGCAAGAACCGCGACAATTCCCCCAAATGATCTTCCAAATAAGCCGATGCGATTAACATCCACATCCGGATCGGTTTTTATAAATTCAATGGCTTGAAGAAGGTCGCTCACTTCGTCATAAGGGGTAATTGTTTCAAAATCGCCTTCAGAATCACCTGAGCCTCTAAAGTCAAATCGAAAAACACCAAAACCTCTTTTGCAAAGCTCTGTCGCGAGGTCGACATATACGCGGTATCTTCCCGTTTTATGCCCCGCAAGCCCATGCGCAAAAACGATTGTCGGATAAGGAGGAGGTGCAAGAGGTCGATGGAATATGCCAAATAGCTTGGCCCCTTTATTTTTAAAAGTAATCGCTTCCCGTCGTTCAGTCCTGTACACAGCAATGTCCTTATTAGTTAAAGTCAATCTGCATATTCTTATACTTTAGATACGAATTCTTTTAAAAGGCAGAAGGCAGAATAGAAAAGGCAGAAGGCGGAAGGCAGAAGGCAGAATAGCGACAGAATGCGCCGCTTTCAGCGGATAGATAGGCCGCTCATTGAGCGGATTGTGGCCGCTTTCAGCGGCATTAATTACAAGCGCGCTAAATAGCGCGCCCTATCTGTGTCGCTATTCTGCCTTCCTCCTTCTGCCTTCTGCCTTCCCCTAACACTCCGGGACGTTAACGGCGAGACCGCCAAGCGATGTTTCTTTATAGATCGCTTTCATGTTATTACCCGTTTCTCTCATCGTTGCGATAACCTGATCAAGAGAAACCCGGTGAATGCCGTCTCCTCGCAATGCTAAAAAGGCCGCGTTGATGGCTTTAACCGAACCCATGGTATTTCGCTCGATGCATGGAATCTGAACTAATCCTTTAATAGGGTCGCACGTAAGCCCCAGGTTATGCTCCATACCAATCTCTGCGGCATTTTCTATTTGCTCGACAGATGCGCCGTAACACGCCGCAAGGCCTCCTGCAGCCATAGAACAGGCAACACCCACTTCTCCCATACAGCCCATTTCCGCGGCGGAAATAGACGCGCCCAATTTATAAAGAATACCTATCGCACCCGCAACTAACATGAATGTAATAATACCTTCATCCGATGCGTCTGGATGGTATTTGGCATAGTAATGCATTACGGCCGGAATTACGCCTGCCGCACCATTTGTCGGCGCAGTTACAACTTTTCCTCCCGCCGCATTCTCTTCGTTAACCGCAAGCGCCCAGAGCGATACCCACTCCATCACTTCAGCCGGATTGTGGATTTTGCCTGGAT
>CAZABG010000060.1:0-14898 GCA_964483465.1 uncultured bacterium | reverse complement strand
CCTTTGAAGGCGGGAGTCGCGCCTTTCCTTATTACCCATAAATCTTTTCCATAATGGTTTTCTTTCCAGGCAAAGTTGTGATGGTTGTGTACTTCCTCAACAATTTTTCCGCCCAAAATTTTTGCCACTCGCTCGCAAACCCAGTCACGTCCGGCGTAGGCATATTTGCCGGCAAGCTCCATGCACTTCAAATACTCTTCGCCAAGCGAACTTTTCTCATCAAACAAAACAGGGGCGGCATTCACGCCATCTTTTCCTCCGCCTGCTTTTAAATAGTGAGTTGCAATCCCGTGGCCAAGGCCTCTTGAACCAAAATGAACGCCAATCCAGATCCTTCCTAATTCATCTTTAAAAATATCGACATAATGATTTCCGCTGCCTACTGTCCCGAGCTGGGCTACTGCTTTATCTTTCAATCCCTTTAAGACACCTATTTCATTCCAGATCTTTTCATCGAAAATCCGGCTTTCAACCCGTTCATTATTTTTCCTGCCGACGCCAAAACTTATGGTTCGTTGAATTTCATTCATAACACTTACGATATCTAAATTATTGACACCTTCAAGCCTAACCGCTTTGTTGCCGCACGCAATATCAAACCCAACGCCGTTAACACAAATCGTTCTACTATAGGCCACAACTCCACCTACAGGAACGCTATAGCCTAAATGACTATCTGCGCAAAGCACCGCATGCTCGACGCCGCCCGCCTTTATGACATTTTCCATTTGCTCAAGCGTCTGAGTCTCAGGCTCGCCAAAAATCTTGATATTCATGAAAATAATATTAACAGATATCTAAGATCTTTATTCTTAAACGCGTCGTATTGCATGATTTAATCTAAGCTTAAATAATTGATGATAAATATCTTATGCTAATACTTGAAAAAATTTGATTTCATATTTGTATTATGAGAATTTCTGCTTTTAGACTTCTTAGTAAGCTTTGGGGGGAAAATGTTATTAAAACTAGTACTTTTGTGCTTTCTGGGAACGCTTGCAGCAGAGACAAACGTCCCCGGTTCTCCTAGTGGAACAACCACTATTGATGGAATTTATCTGCCCCCTCCTGAAGAAGCCTTTAAAGGCGTAATAAATCTTAACGCCGATCAATCCAAGCCTTATTGGCCTCCAAGGCCGGTCCCTCCTAAAGGAGCGCCCAACATCCTTCTTATTATGACCGACGACGTAGGGTTTGCAGCTCCAAGCACTTTTGGCGGAGCAATCCCAACACCTACGCTTGATCGTGTTGCGAATATGGGATTAAAGTACTCTCAATTTCATTCGACCGCCCTTTGCTCTCCAACAAGAGCTGCTTTAATCACCGGAAGAAATCATCATTCAGTAGGCTTTGGCGTTATTTCTGAGCTAGCGACCGGTTATCCGGGTTATGACAGCATTATTTCAAAAGATGCTTCTACCATCGCACAAATTTTACGCGCCAATGGCTATGCCACTTCCTGGTTTGGCAAAAACCATAACACCCCCGCCTTTGACGCAAGTCAAGTCGGCCCCTTTGATCAATGGCCTACAGGACTTGGATTTGATTATTTCTATGGTTTTGTCGGAGGAGATACAAGCCAATGGCAGCCAAATCTATTTAGAAATACAACCCCTATTTACCCTTATATTGGCAATCCTAAATGGAATTTAACCACAGCTATGGCGGATGACGCTATTTTGTGGCTTAATCAATTGCATTCTATAGCTCCCGAAAAGCCTTTCTTCCTTTATTACGCTCCGGGAGGAACCCATGCTCCGCACCATCCAACGCCTGAATGGATCGAAAAATTTAAAGGTAAATTCGACGGAGGCTGGAACAAGTACCGTGAAGAGGCCTTCGCTCGTCAAAAACAATTGGGAGTAATTCCTCAAAATGCGGAATTGACGCCCTGGCCAAAAGAATATCTGAAAGAATGGGATGCGCTTAGTGCGGATGAAAAGAAAATGTTTGCCCGTCAGGCAGAAGTGTATGCCGCTTATTTAGCTTATACCGATTACGAAACGGGCCGTGTTTTGCAGGCAATAGAAGATCTTGGCGAACTTGACAACACGCTCATTATCTATATCAGTGGAGATAATGGATCCAGCGCTGAAGGAACGCCGATTGGCACACCTAATGAAGTCGCAAGCTTTAACGGGGTTGAAGTATCTGTAGAGGACCAGCTTAAATATTTCTATGATGTGTGGGGAAGCGACAAAACCTATCCTCATATGGCAGTGGGCTGGACCTGGGCCTTTGATACCCCATTCAAATGGACTAAGCAAGTATCCTCATTCTTTGGAGGAACGCGTCAAGGCTTAGCTATCGCTTGGCCGAAAAGAATTAAAGAGAGCGGCAAAGTACGCACCCAGTTTCATCATGTGATAGATATTGTTCCTACTATTCTTGAAGTGACCGATATTAAGGCGCCTGCAATGGTGGATGGTGTCGCACAAAAACCGATTGAAGGGATAAGTCTCGCTTATACTTTTGATAAAGAGGGAGAATCAGAGCCTTCAAGGCACCATACGCAATATTTTGAAATGCTTGGCAACCGGGCGATTTACCATGATGGATGGATTGCAAGCACATTGCCTATAAGCCCGCCATGGGATCTAACCGCAAAAATCAATCCCGATGTGATGAACTCCTATAAATGGGAACTATACGATCTACGTAACGATTGGACGCAAAATCACGACTTATCACAAACGAATCCGGAAAAGTTACGGGAATTAAAAGAGCTTTTCATTGTTGAGGCAACCAAAAATCAAGTGTTCCCTTTGGATAATACTCTTTCTGAAAGATTACTAACCCCTCGGCCTAGTTTGACAGCCGGTAGAAACGTATTTACCTATCTTGCTCCAATAACCGGCATCCCTCTTGGCGATGCGCCTAGCATATTGAATAAATCTTACTCGTTTACAGCCGATATTGAAGTAAAGGATCTGCCTGAAGGGGTCATTCTTACACAAGGCGGCCGATTTGGCGGCTTTGGTCTATACTTCTTAAAAGGCAAACCTGTCTTTGTATACAATCTCCTGGATCTTAAAAGAGTTCGATGGGAAGGACAAGAAGTTGTAAGTCCCGGAAAACATGTTGTATCTTTTGACTTTGATTACGACGGTCAAGGAATCGGAAAAGGAGGGACAGGCCATCTAAAAGTCGATGGCAAAGAGGTCGCGACTGCAAAAATGGAGCATACGATCCCCTTTATCTTCCAATGGGATGAAACGTTCGACATTGGATCTGACACCGGAACCCCGATTGATGATAAAGACTACCAAATCCCTTTCAAATTCAATGGAAAAATCAACAAGGTTACAGTGAATCTAAAGCCTGATACGCTAAGCGAAAACGATCGTAAAACAGTATCTGAAAAAGGAAATCGCAACAACTCGAGCAGCGAATAATTCAAACATTCATGGGTGATTAGTCTCTTCACCCATGAATATTAGACTTCTTTAGAAATTCCATTAAGCAAATTTCGAAAGAAGTCTATTTCTTATTTCAACTCTTTCATTCTTTCTTCAAGCTTTAAGAGCGTCTTTTCATCAAAGCCAATGGCACATAACAAAACGGCTCTTACGTACATCGTATTATCATCTTCTGAAAAAATGGACGTAGCCTCGAATGCGATGAAAAAGCATATAGGCTACATCCATAATTAGGACTAAAGAATCCATAGTTACGCAATTTGATGATTCAGATAAATCGCGAATATAGACTTTTGGAATAAATCTTAATTCACGAAAACCATAACGATAATCTTGAGCAATTGTTGAAAATTTTCTAGGTCAAATGCTATTAGTAACTCTTTTCATTTCACTCATATTATCTTGCAGACGCAATAGCATTTTTTCTTCATAACCGATAACGTACGATAAAATACCTCTTACATACATCGTCTCTTCCTTCAATTCCAATTTATTGAGAACGCTGCTTAAAAAATTGAGAGAGGTTCTAATTTGATGGTAAAGATTATAGGACTCATCAATATTCTTCATCTGTACAGTACCCAATTTATGAGTAATTTCTATCACTAAATGAAATCCGCTTTTGAATGAACTCACTGAATCCATTCTTAAGCAACAAGCCACTTCGGAAAAATCATCTACACAAACTTTCGGGATAACACTAGATTCGATTAATCAATAGTGATTATCTTGAACAATCGTTGAAAATTTTAACGGGTCAAAAGTCATACCCTATTCCATTCATAACGCTTAATTTCATGCTTTCTATCTCTCGCTTGTTCTAAAAGCAATTTATCTTTTGCAATGTGCTTTGTTAGAATTTGAATGGCTTCCTGATGAACATCAAAAGTCAGTTTGCCTAAAGCAACCTGAAAATATTGAATGTCCCACTCTAAACTCTCAATTAAATCATTAATCTTTGCCACATCCATTTCTTTTGGCAAGTTATTAAAATGGGAATGGATAATGCAGTAGTGTCTGCCGGGTGAAAAGTAGCTGCTGCCATAAAATTTTTCCAGATTGTGTCCTCTTTCGATCAAACGCACTTGAAAACTTGGGCGTACTTGAGAGTGCTGAACTTCGTACATCTGGTCATTTTCAACGGGCTGCGACAAATCAAATGGATTTACTATCATAATTTACCTCTTGAAGCTGTAAATTATACTCATTAGAGATTTAAAACGCACTCACAACACCCCTCCACTTCAATTCCTTTAAAAAAGGAGGATATTTGACACCTTGTTAAAAAAATTTGGATTAAGGCCACACATCTAAAAGATAATTGCACTGAGGAAAGCAAGTTTTGATTAAAGAGCTCTGAGAGAATCCCAGATTTAAATTTTTTTGGCGAGTGGATAGCGTCCAAGCTATTTACGAGGAGAAAAAAATTCAAAGATGACGGCTTATAAAAAGCCAAGAACCCAAACTTTTTATGTCGAATGCACTGAGACAGTGCGCGCGTTTTAAAATTGGACACGAAGGGGCTCTTAGAAGTCGTTAGATTTGAAGTTTTGCGACGAGTGAATAGCGTCCAAGCTATTTACGAGGAGCAAAGATTCAAAGATGACGGCTTATAAGAGGCCAGGCGTGGCCAAGATTAAAACAAGTGCACTGAGTAGGGCTCGAACCTACAACCACCCGGTTCGAAGCCGGGTACTCTATCCATTGAGCTATCAGTGCGAAGCTGATAGGATATATTCATCATGGATTTCGTGTCTAGAGAGTTTCGATTTAAGGGAGTGGTGATTGGAGAGTTCGCTTATGGCGAAAAGGACAGGATTGTCTCTTTGTTTACCCCTCAGGGGCTTTATAAGGCGATTGAAAAGTTTGGCAAAAAACATAATGTGTCTAATTTTTCAATTATCGAGGGCCTTCTTGTAGAAGGTAGAAGCGAACTATTCAAACTAAAAGAGGTGAAAGTTACAAAAACTTTTTTAAACATACGCGAAAATTATGATGCGATTGAAGCCGCCCTAAAAATGGGCGATGCTATTATGAAAACGCAGCTCGGCGATAAGTCGGCTGAAAACCTATACCTTATTTTTATTGGATTCTTAGAAAGACTCGAAAAAAATCCTACTGCCTATATGACAAGTTTTTTATTAAAACTCATGGTTAATGAAGGGTTTTGGCAGATGCCTAAGGGTTTAAGCCAGGAAGAAGAGCAAATTATCGAGGTGCTGACATTGGCAAGACAGAGGCATTTAATTGAAGAAATCGCTGTGGATAATGCCTTGATGCAAAAGATAGAGAAAATATTTTTAGTACTTGCACGATAATAGCTTAGATTGATATCGTCTTTGTCATCTTGCGAAAGTGGTGGAATGGTATACACGCTACTTTGAGGTGGTAGTGAGCGAAAGCTCGTAGGGGTTCAAGTCCCCTCTTTCGCATTAACGCTGCAAAATATCCCCCAAAAATGTTAGACTTGGCGAAATATGGACGTTATAGGATTTTGCGTATCTGATTCCTATCAAATAAAGACGCTCGCCGAATATTTACGCAATCAATACAAAATCAGTCAATTTCGCGATGTGATCGTTGTCGAGCTTGAAAAAAGCGGCGATATCTTCATCTTCCCTTACGGCGTTATCGTCACTTGGGGCATCACACGAGATAGGGCGCATCAGTTTATTGAAGAAATAAAGCCTTACGAAAATAATCGCTGCAGCACTATCGAAACCGACGAATTTACTTATGTGCTTGGAGAAAAGCCGGCCGTTGTAGAAGACGAAATTATTCTCCCTTCATTTGATGTGCTTAATAAGCTTGCTATCAGTCATGGAATTGCTCAATCCGTTGAATTAAACAACTTCGAAGCAACCATCCAAAATATTGTAGATAACACCAAGAAAATACCTCAGGAACTTGTACAAAAAGGCCGCATTTCCCTATCACGAAAAGAGATCCGTCAAAAAATGGGCGAGCTTTTTGTTGAAAGAAGCACCATTAACTTACACGTCGACGCCCTTGATCTGCCTGAATTTTTCTGGGACTACCCCGAGCTTGAACCGCTATATCAAATGGTCGCAAACTATCTTGATATTCGCGCAAGAGTAGAAGTTTTAAACCATAGACTCGACATTCTTCATGAACTTTACGAGGTTCTCGCAAACGAATTAAACCACCAGCATTCAAGCCGATTAGAGTGGACCATTATTCTTTTGATTGTGATTGAAGTCGTTTTAACCCTACTAAAAGATGTTTTCCAAATTCTTTAAAAGATTCTTTATTTTACCCATTAAACTTTATCGCCTGGCGATTAGTCCCTTCATTGGCAATGTGTGCCGTTTCTATCCTAGCTGCTCGCATTACGCGGAAGAAGCTATTTCTTCGCATGGAATCTTTAAAGGATTGGGGCTGACTTTTTGGCGTCTTTTACGCTGCGCTCCTTGGTCGAAGGGAGGCTTCGATCCTGTGCCTGAGCGGGAATAGGAATACGTAAAGCCATACCCGGCTTTATATGATCCGTCTCAAGACCATTCATCTTTTTAATGATGGTCGCATCCACTTTAAATTGCTTTGCAACTTTTGATAACGTGTCGCTTCCTTGCACAATGTAGACCTTTTCCTTTTTTAAAGGCGTCTTCATAGGCATTTTAACAGCCGTCTTAATAGGAACAACCGGCTTTTCTTTTACTGGCGCGGCTTCCGCTATTATTTTTGATTGAACGGGCTTAATAGGCGTTAAATTGGTTTTAACAGGAGCCGGCAAATAGGTCTTTAAGGCATCGGCCAAATCAAACATTTCAGGTAAAGGCTTGCCTGCGTATTCATAAAGCCTTTCAACTGCGACTCTGCGAACTCGATCAGACCTTGGAGATAGGACGATCTCTTTTGCGTATTTTTCTGCTTCAGCTGTCTTTTCTTTTAGCAAAGTTAAAAGGATAATAGCCTGATTATCATCCAGCTTTTTAAGCGTAAATTCGAAGTCATTCTTTAAAAGTAAACTTGCCGCGACAAACGAGCCGGAGGTTAGATAATCGATTAAAAATAACCTTCTCTCCCCATCTGATAAGTCATGAAGCGTTTTATGCCTTTCGTGATAGGCTTTTAATTTCCCGTAATCCCCGCTTAAAATCAGCTCAAGTAGATCTGTTCTTGAATTTAGCGATCGATTAAACAAAGCTTCTATCGTTAAAAACTCAGGCGTTAAGAAAAAAGCATTCTGAAGGCTGACATCGTCTTTCCATTTTTCAGACTTTAACAGCTTAAAGAGCCCTTGGGTTTTAAAAGGCCATTTTTCCTGTTCCAAATAGGAGGTGATCGCTTTATAGTCATCATCATTCAACCCCGCATAAACGACGATCGTTTCACCTTTTGATCCGTAAGTTAGCCATTTTTCTTCCAAAGGACGTTTTACGGCTTTTTCTATATCAAGCTGATAAAAATCCGAAAGGGCGGCAACACTCAAATCTCGCACCGTGTAACCCATTTCGACTACGCGGGTATCATTCAGCTTCGCTTTTAGATCATTAGTAGAAAGTTTCTTTAAAGCCTGAAGCGTCACTTTTGCTTCGAGCGGCAAGGTTTCAGGCGGATGCGTCTTATTTGTTAAACAGGGCAGATGCTCGCAAACAGGGGTAGGAGGACGATCAACCCAAAAATAATAACCAAGAGATACGCCAAGAATTGCGTTTAAGGAAAGGCTTACAAATAAAAGCCCGGATAGTCGCTTAATTTGATTGAGACGAAAGTCGCTCACGGATCCCCTGCAATTCTAATTGTAGTTCTTTTGGAAAATCGTCTTTGAACTTTTTAAAATAAATTTCCTGGCCTTCGATCTCTTTTTTCCATTCGTCTTTATCAACTTTTAAAATTGAATTCAAATCAACTTTTAGTCCGGATGTGTCGAGTTTAAGAGGCACGATGCCAATCGGTGTTTTTTCACCGTTCCCCTCATTATCGCAACGCTCAAATATCCATTTTAATACGCGGATATTATCGCCAAAACCTGGCCACAAATATTCGCCTTTCTCATTTTTTCTAAACCAGTTTACGAGAAATATTTTTGGCGCTTTTTTTGCATTTTTGCCCATATTTATCCAATGAGCAAAGTAATCGGCCATGTTGTATCCGCAAAAAGGGAGCATGGCAAACGGATCGTGCCGCACTTCTCCCACTTTGCCTTCTGCCGCAGCTGTCATCTCGGAAGAAAGCATCGCTCCCATTAATGTTCCGTGATTCCAGTTGTAGGCTTCTGTCACAAGAGGAATAGTGCTTGCCCGTCTTCCGCCAAAAAAGATCGCGGAAATAGGCACCCCTTTTGGGCTTTCCCAATCCGGATCAATAACGGGGCATTGTTTTGAAGGACAAGTAAAGCGTGCGTTCGGATGAGCCGCTTTTGTTCCTGAATCTGGCGTCCAACTATTGCCAAGCCAATCGGTCAAATGAGAAGGCGGCTTATCGGTCATCCCTTCCCACCACACGTCGCCGTCATCGGTTAAAGCGACATTCGTGAATATGGAATTCGTTTCAAAGGTTTTCATCGCATTGGGATTCGACTTCATCGAAGTGCCTGGAGCTACCCCAAAAAACCCTGATTCCGGATTAATGGCATAAAGGCGCCCGTCTTCGCCCATCTTCATCCAGGCAATATCATCGCCTACCGTCTCTACTTTCCAACCGGGCAATGTTGGGGTAAGCATCGCTAAATTCGTTTTACCGCAAGCGGATGGGAAAGCGGCAGCAAAATATTTTTTCTCCCCTTCCGGATTCGTGATCCCAAGGATAAGCATGTGTTCCGCAAGCCAACCCTCATCGCGCCCCATAACGGACGCAATTCTTAAGGCATAACATTTTTTTCCCAAAAGAGCATTTCCCCCATAGCCTGAACCATAGGAAAAAATTTCGCGCGTCTCAGGGAAATGAGCTATCACTCTTTCATCAATATTGCAAGGCCAGGGGACATCTTTTTGCCCTTTCTCTAAAGGAAATCCTACGGAGTGAACACCCGGTACAAAAAAGACACCTTTTTCGATTAAATCAAGTACAGGCTTTCCAATACGCGTCATGACGCGCATGGATAAAGCGACATAAGGGGAATCGGTTATTTCAACGCCTATATGCGATATGGGAGAGCCAATCGGACCCATGCTATACGGGATAACGTACATCGTCCTTCCCTTCATGGATCCTTTGAAAAGGCCGTTTAATTTATCCCGCATTTCCGAGGGGGCCATCCAATTATTTGTCGGACCCGCATCTTCTTTTTTTTCTGCGCAAATATAGGTGCAAGCTTCTGTTCTTGCGACATCTTTCGGATTAGAGCGGACGAGATAACAATTTTTACGCTTTAAATCAAAGAGGGAGCCGGAATCGCGCAGCTTTTGAATCAGAATTTTCGCTTCCTCCTCGCTTCCATCGCAAATATGAACAGCGTCAGGTTGAGTAAGCTGCTTTACCTCGTTCACCCATTTGGTAAAGCGGGAAGTCATAAAATTTTCTTCTTTTTATACTTGTCGATATATTCAAGCGCCTTACCTGTTCCTAAGCACACTGCAAGAAGAGGATTTGGAGCGATTGTGACAGGCAGGCCTGTTTCTTTAATAAGGGCTTTGTCAATCCCCTTAATGAGAGCGCCGCCGCCTGCAAGCACCATCCCTCGTTCAACAAGGTCTGCTGCAAGTTCGGCAGGACATTTTTCAAGAGTCAGCTTCACCGCTTCGATAATCAACTGAATCGGCTCCGCTAAGCACTCCCTAATTTCTACAGAGTTAATTCTCTTTGTAACAGGAAGACCCGCAACCTGATCGCGGCCCCTAACTTCCATTTCAAGTTCGCCCGTTCCAAGAGGATATGCGGAACCGATCGTCATCTTGATTTCTTCGGCCGTTCTTGGACCGATCATCAAGTTGTAGGTTCTTCGCATGTAGTTGATGATGCACTCATCAAACTCATCGCCTGCAATCCTAAGCGAGCGAGCTTCAACAATGCCGCCGAGTGAGATAATGGCGATCTCGGTTGTACCGCCTCCGATATCGATGATCATGCTCGCGTAGGGCTGCTCGACAGGAAGGTCGACACCGATTGCTGCCGCCATCGGCTCTTCAATCAACATAACCTCTTGGGCGCCTGCATGCAAAGCGGAGTCTTCTACCGCTCTTTTTTCCACACCGGTAATGCCGGAAGGAACCGCTATCAAAATTTTAGGCCTCAAAAGCGATCTTGAAGGCGTTACTCGCTTAATCAGGGCTTTCAACATACCTTCCGCGATTTCAAAGTCGGCAATAACCCCATCTTTCATCGGTCTTACGGCATGAATCTTTCGAGGGGTTTTACCTAACATGGCTTTCGCTTTGTGGCCAACCGCAAGAACTTCATTTGTCATGGAATCGACTGCGACCACCGATGGCTCTGCCAATACGATACCTTTTCCCCGGACAAACACGAGGGTATTTGCGGTTCCGAGATCGATTCCGATGTCATTTGAAAAAACGCCGCGAAACTTATTCACTTGATTGAAACATTTTTTTGCGACGCCGTCTAAAAAACCTTGTTCACCTTTCTTATTCATCTTATGCCTAAAGTAAGGAGCCCTTTGCAAAACTCATTTGCCCTGAAAAAAAGCTTTTTTCGAGCGTTTCATACCCTCATAAAAAATCATCTTTTTTGCATGGCAAAGCAGTTATGCAAATGCCTCTATCAAATTATGAATCGTTCTTTGATATTTTTCATCCAGAATCCATGACCTTTATCAAGTTTGTAAAAGCTCAAGCACCTCTTCCCATGTAAGCTTCGTGATCGCTTCTTCATCGCACGTTACGACTTGACGTACGAGCTCTTTCTTACGTGATTGAAGCTCAACGATCTTCTCTTCAATCGAATTGAGCGTAATTAACTTATAAACTGAAACAGG
The DNA here is from genome assembly GCA_964483465.1 of uncultured bacterium. Lineage (GTDB taxonomy): Bacteria > Chlamydiota > Chlamydiia > Chlamydiales > Parachlamydiaceae > CAZABG01. The sequence goes on along the minus strand of CAZABG010000060.1, from coordinate 3,582 downwards.
CTGATCCTGTCCTAAACGATGCACCCTATCGGTCGCTTGATTTTCAACAGCCGGGTTCCACCACATATCATAATGAATGACGGTATCGGCGCCAGTTAAATTCAGACCCGATCCCCCCGCTTTCAAAGAAACTAAAAATACAGGGATTGTCTCGTCTTGATTGAATTTTTTCACAATTTCAAGGCGATTTTTTGTTGTACCATCTAAATATTCGTAAGGTATGCGCATCTTATCGAGATCCTGGCGCATGATATCAAGCATTTTCGTGTACTGGCTAAAGATAACCGTCTTATGCTTACCTTGAATCAGCGATTGCAGAAGCTCCATCAACATATCATATTTTGATGAGTCATGCATCTCAGCTTTTTCTTTCGCGAAAATAGCCGGATGGCAGCAAATCTGCTTTAGCCTTGTCAATGTAGCTAAAACATGGATTTGAACCTTATCGAAGCCCTCTTTTTTAACGAGCTTCTTCAATTCTTCCAAAGCAGATTCGGCATACGATTTATAAAGATCTTTCTGAACATCCGATAACTGGCAGTGATAAACGATTTCGCTTACAGGAGGCAGATCTTCAAGTACATCCTTTTTCATCCTGCGTAAAATGAAAGGAGATACTTTGCGCTTTAATAACTCAAGCGATTCATTCAAAGGCTTTATAGGACTCTTAATATATTTTTCGAGGAATCTTTCATAACTTGATAAAAGTCCAGGCATAAGGTAATCGAACAGACTCCACAATTCATCGAGCGAATTTTCAATAGGAGTACCTGTTAAAATCAATCTATGGCGCGCACGTATCTGCTTAACAGATTTCGCGTTTCTCGTTCCGCGGTTCTTGATGTGCTGCGCCTCGTCTAAGATGGCATATCCGAAGTTGTACTCTTCATAAATTTCGATATCTTTTTGAAGCAAACTATAGGAGGTGACAAGCACATCGAATTTATCAAGTTGGCTAATCAGTTTTTTCCTTTCTGCGGGATTGCCGTCGATTACTAAACATCTAAGCTTAGGATTAAATTTCAAAATCTCTTCATACCAGTTATATACGAGAGAAGTTGGGCAAACGACAATCGATGGCACATTCGGATATTCTTTAATAAACTGAGTTAATGCCAAAATTGCCTGATACGTTTTTCCAAGACCCATATCATCGGCAAGTATTCCGCCAAGATGCATGTTACGGATTCTTTCTAGCCAATGAATACCCTCTTCTTGATAACTTCTAAGCGGGAATTTAGGATTCGCAGGAATTTCTGATGCTTTTAGGGTTTCAGCTCCCTGCATCTGCTTTTGAATTTTATCAAGTTTAGGACTCATCGAAAATTCGATAGGAAGATTATTAAATGCGCTAGCATCGAGTGAAATAAGGTTGAATAGCGGTCTCAATTCCTTATGATCATCGATCGATTTAATACCGATCTCATCAAAGATTTGAATAATAGGCCTCAGCTTTTCTAGATCCAGCACCAAAATCTTATAACTTCTTACGTTCTTAGTGCCCTTCTTTAAATTCATTTCGATATAGGGCTTCTTAGACAATAGACAGTCCCACAAAAGATCTAGAGTCGTTCCTTTTAAGTGTCCGTCCACTTTCAATTCGCACTCAAACTGATCAATCGTCTCCGATTCTTTTAATGACAATTTAAAAGTGGTATTGTCGTATAAAAACTGCTCAAGAAGATTTTCGGGACAATTAAATTTTACTCTTGCCTGATTCGCAGGTATGACCTCTGTCATAAATTCGACAATTTTGCGGTCGTTTTTGGCGATGTAAACACCTTGAGCCGGATCAAAAATAAAGTCCTGGAATAGGCTTGAAATGATATCTTGTTCTTCCGTCAAATTACGGGCTAAAATACCGTCTTTCGTTACAAACGCCCCAACATCTTCGAAAGTAAGCTGGCTTGATGAACTTGGAACTTTTATTTTTCCGTAGCTAAAACTGAGAGAGGCTTCTAACTCTCCGTTCATAAAACTTAAATCACACTCAGCCTTAAGAGGCTCTACAAACGGAACTGTTACAAATTTCTCAACTCCGCTCAAACCCGATACCTTAGCAATCTTACTGAGTTCAGGAAGTGAATTTTCTACAAAAGTTCCGAATAAAGGCTCCGGAATGGTTAAATCCTGGAACGCGTTGAGATTCTTTAAATGCTTGCGCTTAAGATGAGTAGAAAAACGATAGTAAGTATTGTGATAAACTAGGCCCGGCTTTAGCGATTCATAAAAGTTTGCCTGAGACGGATCGACCGAATCTTCATCATCAAGCACAAGTTTTGGCTTCAGCAAAATTTTGGGCGCAGGAGAACTTAAATGCTCAATCAAGAAATTAAACTGCGCATGCCTTTCAGAAAATTTTAAAGGCTCTTCAACCGATCCTACAAATAATCCAGGAAGAATATCGCCTTCATCATTCATCTGTGAATGCACGACATTGTCAAAGGCTTCAGCCAAAATCATTCCGAAACTTTCTGGACTTAAAAACCCTGACTTTTGAATTCGCTCATTCCCTTTTGCATCCGGGAGATAATGGCTATCCAAAATTAACTTTAAAAGAGTCAAATAGACCCCTTCAAATGACTTAAGCGTAATAAAATATCGTTTGTTTCCAATAAAAAAGGGCTCTTCCGTCCTAAGGGCGTCAAAAAAGTCTTTTAAATTCGGCAAATTGAGAGGCTTTGACCTTGAATCAAGACGAAGAGCTAGCTGGAATTCAATTTCTTTCTTTTCTTCAAAGATAATGATGAGCTCGGCTTTTTCAGGCTCTTCATCCCTCGAATGTAAAAAGAAGGGGGAAAGCCCGAGCACTTTAGAGGCAAAATTATATTCTTCTAGCACCTCTTTCGCGTACTTTTTCTTTTTATTGATCTCTGTATTCTGAGAGGCGGTCTTAATCGTCTTTTCGAGCTTATCGTCCCCTTTTATTGCCTCTTTTCCCTCTTTAGAATAGGCGACAACGAGCTCATTAAAATTATCTTCAAGGTGGAATAGAACTGCGGCTAAGTGCTGGCAGTCATATTTGTGGGGGCAATCGCAATCGGAATCTACAATCGTGGAACTTGAGATATCAACCTCAATTTCACAGTTGTAGCTATTGCTGAACTGGCTTTGCACCTTGCCTTTCAAACGAACCAGCTGGCCGCTCATCTTGGCGACTTTCGCGTGCGAGACCATTTCTTTATCGGCAATAACCTTCCCTTCTTTGAGTATAGAGGGAGAGTAATCTTGTTTGAGCTTTCTAAAGTTCAGCATAACTTCCGAAAATCGCTTTTTATCCTAAAAGATTTTTCTCGGCAGTATAACTTTGAAACCCCAACTTGTCATTAAATAATTTTTTAAAATGTCATTTAAGTTGTCTCAAATCCCTGAAATTTCTATACTTTCGGCGTCAAGTGCGGGTGTAACTCAGCTGGTAGAGTGTTACCTTCCCAAGGTAAATGTCGTGAGTTCGAGCCTCATCACCCGCTATGACAAGAGCGACTGGCATAGCATAAAGCGCGTTAAGCCTTTGTAAACCAGTCGCATATGCGGGTGTAGCTCAGCGGTAGAGCATCACGTTGCCAACGTGAGGGTCGTGAG
>CAZABG010000059.1:0-14969 GCA_964483465.1 uncultured bacterium | reverse complement strand
TTATTGATGATTAATATTCAACTATTTTCAACTTTGAATGATGAAATTTTTATTGCGATCCCATTTATTATCAAAAGTGATGTCCACATTGTCATCATCATCTTTCCACTTGCCAATAAGCCATTCAAGGGGCTTTAGATGCTCATAGAGATTTGGAGGATTTGCAATATCGATCTCGCTTGTTCTTGCAATCAGCCATTCGCCCTTCTCTTTGACGAGCTCAATTTTTCTCGCTCTTCTTTCGCTTAATTTACCGTTTTGATCAAGTTGAGCGAAACCTGTTACAATCGCGTGCTCACTATCCGGAAACTCGACTTTCAAATCTTTAAAAACGATCTTAGTGTTAGGAACTTCATTGATTTTTTTAAGCAGGACTTCCGCTATTTCCTTATTTCCAGTTACGGTTTCACCTGTACGAGGATAGACAAATTCGGCGTCACTCGTCCAAAAGGTTGCAGTTTTAGCGGGGTCGTTTGAACTAAACGATTCCTGATAGGCTTTAAGACGGCTTAAAACCGCTTGTGAATCATCAGCTAGTAAGGAAGAAAATAATAATACTAAGGCAAGACAAGTTTTACGCATAACATCCCCCGTAAAACTCGAGATATAATCCCCTTTAATATTAATGACAAGGCGGTCTTTAGAAGCCTGATCCTTTTCTTCTAACCTGAGTCTTTAAGCTCTTAAACTGGAACGGTCATTTTATTTCGCTTAAAAATTTTCCATATAGACTAGGTCCATACCAATCGGCGCATTGCGTTTCATTTTTCAGAAGCGTGTCATTTTCAAAAATATCCTTTGGCCCAGGAAATCCGGCGAGCGAATTTCCTATAAATAAAACTCTTAAATTCTCAAACGACGTAAAAAGACTCGCCATATCATTTGATATAAATAAATCGCAAAAATAGAGATTTCGCGTTCGTGCCGCAACCCTATCTTCTCTTAAAAACCTTTGTATGCCCATTTTAGTTACAGCTTTCAAGTTTCCAAGTGCAACCGTTGTCAGACGTGAGAAGTCAGCGAGCTCCACTATGCCGATGTCATCAACGCTTGTTCCAATCAAGGCTATCTTAGTTAGATTATCTCCCAACGTTCTCAAAGCAGCCTCAAGGCTTTCCCGATTAAACCAGGGACAATTTAAGATATTTAATGCGTCAAGTTGCGTGCATCTAGAAAGGAAAGATTCAAAATCGAGATAAACGGCCTCAATCCCCTCCAAAGTAAGTTCCTTTAAAGTAGTAGGAATTAAAGATAAATCATCCCATTTAGGCGCATGTAAGTAGAGTTTTTGAAGTGATTCTGGAAAGGGAATCCGAGATAATTGAATAGCATTACCAATAGATAAATCAACGAGCTCTGGCTGAGTATTAAAGAATTCAGCAAAATTTGACGCCTTCAGTTGACTGCAGTCGCCTAAATGGATACTTTTTAAATGCTGCTTAACGGCATTAAGCATAAATCCCTCAACGGGAGTTGATGAAAGGGATAGATGCTCAAGCTTAGCGAGTCTTTTCATCGCATTTGTAAAGCCTGCAGCACTTACATTTCTGAACGATCCATTAATCGAAAGAGTTGTTAAATTTATAGGTAAAGAATTTAAAAATTCATCCGTTACAAGATCCCGAGGAAGCTCGCCAATGCTTAAAGTATAACTTGTAATGCTACTTGGAATAGGATATGAGCTTAACGTTTTATAATGGAGAGTATTCGTATGGATTGAAAGGGCTTGAAGCTTGCTATATTTAGCTAAAGAAATATAACAAGCATCGTTAAAGGAAGCATTATGCATCGTTAAACGAACCAGGTTCGAGGAAAGTTGAGAGCTTGACAAAAGCCCTTCTATCCCTTTTTCGGAAACATTGAACAAATTAAAAGCTTTAAATTCAAAAATGGCAAGATTTGGCAATCGGGTTAAATAGACAAGACCTTCATCGGTTAAATCAAAACTTGGAGTCGTAGCAGATTCATTAAAAATAAACGTTGAAAGGCTTGGACAATAGGCAGCTATGTTCTCGAAAAGCTCATCGCTTCCCTCTGTGACTTCAATTGATGTGAGACTCGCGCCGTAAGTTTGCACGCAGGCAATAAAATCTTGAGCTGGCATGCCCTTTTGGCTTAGCTCTACAACTGTTTTTACCGCTACGGCATTTCGCGCTTCCACACGCTCGCGACGCTCTTTTGATTGAGCGCTCTGAAGCATTTGGTTCAATGGATGATTTTTTTCTAATTGATAAGTCTCTGCCACTTTCCTTGCCCATTTATATTGAGCAGGATCTTCTGGTTTCTTTTCTAAAATTTGGATAGCGGCTTTGATGTGGTCATAAGTTTTTTCTTTTATCAGAGGGCTCGTACCAAATAATCCACCAATGGCTTTCAACATAACCATTCACTCCTTTACTAAAGAGGTAGTAAAAGAACAATTTCAGAATAAATCAAGGCTATTTCGCTATTGGAAAATCAATCGTTTTGCTATTTTCATCAATGGTAGATACTTCCTCAGCATCATCCAAAAGCCACTTTCCATTTACTTTTACAAGCTCGATCTTTCCCGCTCTTTGTTCATACAAACGGCCATTCTTTTCAAATTGAATATACCCGCTTACAACGGATCTGTCTTTTTCGTGAAAAGTGACTTTGACCGATTTGACATGAATTGTCCCATCAGGATTTTGATTGTATCTTTCAAGCATGCGCTTCGCAATCTCTTGTCTGCCTTTTAAATCATCACCGATTTCTGGCAAGGATAACTCTGCATCTTCCGTCCAAAAAGATCCTATTTCCTTCACATCGTTTGTCTTGAATGTTTGGTAGTAAGCGCGAAGCTGATTTAACACCGCTTCCTCATCAGCTTGATCCGCATTTAGCGAGAAAATCGAAAAAATTAAGAAGAATAAAATATTTTTCATATTTTTCAGCATAGAGAATGTTCAAAATTTTTAAAAAATTATTTGTACTAAATGCAGTAAATTTCTAAGAATGACCGGAATAAGGAGAATTCACCATGGCCATCAAGAAAAAGAGCCGCTTAAAAGCCGCTCCCAAGAAAAAACCTGTTAGAAAAGTTGCTTCGAGAAAAACAAAGGCTGTCCCTAAAAAAGCTAAATCCGCACCTAAAAGAGCAAAAGCTAAGGCAGCCCCTAAAAAAGCAACGAGAAAAAGCGCTCCAAAAAAGATTGCAAAACCAAAAAAGACAGCTGTTAAAAGAAGCGTAAAAAAAGCGGCTCCTAAAACAAAGAAAAAAGCAGCAAAAAAGCCTCAAGCTAAAAAGCCCGCTCCAAAAAAAGCAGCCCCCAAAAAAGCAGCAAAAAAAGCCGCTCCAAAAGCTAAAAAGGCAGCTCCAAAAGCTAAAAAGGCAGCTCCAAAAGCTAAAAAAGCAGCTCCGGCTAAAAAGGCAGCTCCGGCTAAGAAAGCCACCGCCAAAAGGAAAGTAAAAAAAAGTTTAGAGAGCTTTAAGGCATCTTCTAAAAGCAAAAGAGAAGATACCGCATTAAATACCCCCACTAAAGGGGACATTGAAAGCTATGAAGGCTCTTCCTTCTCGGACAATCCTTCTTTTGGAAATAAAAAAGGTAAAGAAAAAACTTTAAGAAACGAAGAAATTTCAAGAAGATCCGCTTCCGTTAAAAGCTATGAAAAGGCCGAAAAGAAAAGCAGATCAAACACCTACAAAAGCGGTAATACCGGCAACGATCGAGATGATGAAGAAAACTACGGTTTTGAAGGAAATAACTACGGCGATCATTTTATGGAAGACCGTAAAAGTTATTCCTTTGATGATGAAGACGAGGGTTCTGAAGACAATTTAGAGGAAGAAGCGGATGAACTTGAGGTTACAAAAGACCTCGATGAAGGCCGTTTCACGCAGAAAAAGGGCGCTAAACGCTAATTCTATTAGGTAGGGAGTTTTCTTACTCCCTACCAATTGTCTATTAATTTAATAAAAATCACTTTATTATATTCGGATAAATCATTTTATTTCTTTGAGGAGACAATGGCCGAAAGACGCAAAACATCAAACAAACCTAAAAGGCCAAAAGCTCGCGAATCTTCTCGCTTTACCGGAACTGAACCTACAGTCTACGCCGACGACGCTCATTTTGAGGAAGCAAAAAGTCCTCAGATGGAATATCGCGCGTTTAATGAATCTACTTACGCAAAAGATAGAAGACCAAGAGATAACGATGTAGCTCCTGAAAGAAAACCAAAAAGAGATCCCCGCTTTTATCAAGGAATTGATGAAGCTAAAAAAGTTGAAACACGCGCTCTATACAAAGAAAATAGACAAACCCCGTCTGATAGTGAATTTAGTAGAGAGAGACCGCGAAAAGAGTATCGCGGATCAAGAGATGACGCGCGTGGTCCAAGACCGGAATTTAGAGGCCCGAGAAGAGATGATACTCGCGGTCCAAGAAAAGAATTTAATAGCTCGGAACCAAGAAAAGAATTCCGCGGATCAAGAGACGATACACGTGCTCCAAGATCGGAATTTAGAGGTCCAAGAAGAGATGATGCACGTGGACCAAGATCTGAGTTTAGAGGCCCAAGAAGAGATGATACTCGCGGTCCAAGAAAAGAATTTGATAGCTCGGAACAGAGAAAAGAATTCCGCGGATCAAGAGACGATACACGTGCTCCAAGATCGGAATTTAGAGGTCCAAGAAGAGATGATGCACGTGGACCAAGATCTGAGTTTAGAGGCCCAAGAAGAGATGATACTCGCGGTCCAAGAAAAGAATTTGATAGCTCGGAGCCGAGAAAAGAATTCCGCGGACAAAGAGACGATACGCGCGCTCCAAGATCTGAATTTAGAGGTCCAAGAAGAGATGATGCACGCGGCCCAAGAAGAGAATTTGATAGCTCGGAACCTAGAAAAGAGTTCCGCGGACAAAGAGACGATACGCGCGCTCCAAGATCTGAATTTAGAGGTCCAAGAAGAGATGATGCACGCGGCCCAAGATCTGAATATAGAGGTCCAAGAAAGGAATTTAATAGCTCAGAGCCGAGAAAAGAGTTCCGCGGACCAAGATCAGAATTTAGAGGCCCGAGAAGAGATGATGCTCGTGGACCAAGAAAAGAATTTGATAGTTCAGAGCCAAAAAAAGAGTTCCGTGGACCAAGAGATTCAACTAGAAGACCGAGAGACGATGCGCGCGGCCCCAAAAAAGAGTTTACTAAAGAAGGACCAAGAAGCTCTTTCAGAAGTAAAGATTCTAAATTTAGCAAATCTCCTTCACCTAGAAAAGGCAAGACGGACTATAGAAAACCTAATCGGGAAAGATAAATGAAAAAATGCCCTGCGGAAACTTATGCGATAAGAATATGGGATGAAAAAGACTTGACCGCGGTTGACGATTTTTTTCACAAAGAAGCTATTATCCATAGTTCGCTTGGCAAATTTACGGGTACGGAAAGCATGAAGGAGGTTGTAAAAACCTGGCAAATTGCTTTTCCGGACTTAAAAGTAGAGAATCAGCAAATTTTTCGCCGCAATGATTGCGTATCCATTCATTGGAAAGCAGAAGGCCATCAAACGGGTAATTTTAAAGGGTTTAAACCTACCGGAAGAAAAGTCTCTTATACCGGCGTCACTCTTTATCGTCTTCAAGAGAACAAAATAATCGAGTATTGGGCATATCTCAATATAAACCAAATCCTCGATCAGCTTTCAGGATAAAGCATAAACAATCTTTTCTAATGTCCAGTAAAGAATATGGGGCATTTTTTGAGGATTTTTAACAGGAATTATCTCACGCACAGCCCTTTCAACTTGCTGTAAAGCATATAGATAACGCAATTCTCGAAGCTCGTTTAGTATCGAGTAAAACTCATCAGCCGACCCCATTTTTGCAAGAACGTTTCTAACCGCATTCTGCACATTCTCGCTACACGATGCCATACTAGCATAGTTATCCGCTGTTTTGGATACCTTTATTGGATAGTTAAATGAATAATAAGCCAGAGCCTCTTTAAAGAAGGGATTTAAAGTTTGCGCCGTTTCATTTAAAAGCGCAACCGGAGTATGCTTCAACACATTCATTTCCGCTTCGAAAATCCGATGCATACAACCTTGCACATCCCTATAGATGGCAAATTCCGAACGTTCGTCGTCTTCACTTAAATAGCATAGCTTTCTCAAAAGCGCTTGCGGATCTTCTCGAACCATAATGTCATAGCATCTGATCACTTCAACATATCTTTGAATAACGTATCTTTTTTCATTGGATAAATCGCCATTCCAGGATTTTTCAAGATGCAAATAAGCATATCTTATAAACCAACCCACTCCAAAAAGAGGAGTAAGCAGTCCTGTCGAGGCGCTTTGTAAAATGCAGGTAACCGTATTTCGAAAGGTTCTGCCTTCTATCTCCGATTGAAAATCAAGCAAGCAATCCACTTGATTTACCTCTTTCGGAAGCCAGGCTGTAATGTTATCTGCTAAATGAAGAGATGAGTTCTGACCTAGAGCCACAATTTTATTATCGTGGTTTATTATCCTTAAAGCCCCAAGCGTCGCCATGTGAGCGCAATCATATTTACCACTCGCCTCCCCCATCCCCTTGCCCGGCATGCCCACCTGTGCATCTGCTGCATAAAAATGAAATAAGGTAAATTTGGTTAAATAAAGAAAAAGGGCCTGTCTAAAGAATAGGGCTATCCGCGTCTCAAACTGATCCTCAATTGCCTCTTGAAGATCGAGCCATAATTGTGTCGTTATAACAGGACGAAGCATTACATGTTCAATTGGAATACTGGAATTCCAGCGTAAAGCCTCATGAATTAATGAATCAGGAACGAATGCGGGTCCCTTGTTATCTGAAAATTTTCGGGTAATCCTTCCGGTGGATACAGAACCTACGACGGGTCCGATATAGGCATATCTTATACTTTCTGGGTTGTGTACAGGAATCATAATTTAAATATAATATCATATCCCACAAATTTATTACGCGTCTAATAATCGCCCCTTTTAGACAGTAATTAAACCCCTAAATTTCATTTCAACAGTTAGTAGGTTGATTGAAGTGATCATTCTAAATATGTTCTTTAAGGATCTCCTCGAAAAAAATACAATCTACAACATTAATTATTTGAGTAATGCTAACTTCTCATAGTTCTCATGTTGTTTCTCACCGGTCTCACTGTTATAAATTAGAATGAGAATGACTTGACTAAGCGTAGCCGCCGTTCACGCGAACGACTTGTGAATTGACCCAAAACCCTTCCGGACTTAAAAGAAATGATACAACCCCGGCTATATCCTCAGGCTCTCCTAATCTCTCTAGCGGAGGCCATTTTTTCATCTGCTCAATTAGCTCCGGACTTTTGCCATTGAAGAAAAGATCGGTTGCGACAGGGCCTGGAGCGACCGCGTTAACCGTAATATTTTTTCCTCTCAATTCATTAGCAAGGGTATGGACTAGCCCTTCGACGCCCATTTTGCTGGCTACATAGGGGCCATAGTTCGGGGGATTTTTTGCAACTACGCTCGTCGATAAAGCAATGATTCTTCCGCCTGAAACAACTTGTTTTGCAGCAAGCCCTAAAACGATATATGTACCGCGTAAATTCACCGCGATAGTTTTATCAAAGATATCTAAATTCAAATCAGAAATAGGAGAAAATTTAAGCATACCTGCCGAATGAACGACTCCAAAAAGTTCGCCTAATTGCGAAGCTTTACTGAACAATCTTTCCATATCATCTAAACGTGAAACATCTCCTTTTAAAAGCGTTCCTTTTTCATCCAGTTCTTTGAGCGTATCTTTTGCGGCTTGATCATCTCCTGAATAATTTAAAATGACGTGAAAACCTTCGTTTGCAAGCTTCAAGGAAACCGCCTTTCCAATTCCTTTCGTACCGCCTGTAACGATTACAACCTTGCCCATCTTATTCCTTGCTGTAGGTTCCCATCAATTCTGTTTGATTTATGATATAAGGCTTAATTGCCTCTTCTACATCCCTTTTCTTAACATTAGGATTTAGATCTAAAACATGATTCAAAGCATATAATTTAAAGAAATATCGATGTGTGCCGGATGGAGGACAAGGTCCCTTATATCGGTTTTGCCCGTAGGTATTAAGCCCTTGGATCGCGCCTTGAGGAGATGCGCCCTCAGCGATTTGATGAATAGTAGGATTAATATTAAATAAAACCCAGTGATCGACAGTGCCATTTGGAGCATCGGGGTCATCCACTAAAAGCACATAGCTCTTAGCATCTTTCACACTATCCCATGAAAGCTGCGGCGATATATTATCGCCCTGGCAAGTATATTTTTTCGGAATTCTATTGCCATTAGCAAATGCATCACTTGATATTGTGAAAGCCATAATATCTCCAAAAACTGCCAATAAGAGTAAAAATCGGATCATAGCTGGATTAAAGCGCATTTAACGCTATTTTTCCAAGGCGCGTTTCAACCCCTTAAGATTAAGGTGTGGCTGGCAGGAAAGCAAAAGGCTTTGCTTCTTCAAATAGTTTGGCAGTTTCCCCTGAATAGATCTTCCCTCCGGCAAGCGGAAGCTTTTTTATAGGCGCCTTTTCATTAAAATCAAGTTCGCTTAATGAGACCCAAAAGGTATTAGGACTTGTGGATGAATCAAAAAAATAGACCAGGTCTTTTTGGTTTGAAACCGTTCTCCAAAGAGTGGAAGCAATATTTGGCTGATTAGGAGTCGTAATTCCGAGCGGAACGCTTACGCTTCTTACAACACTCAATACGCTAGCAATAGCCTGATTTACAAAATGATGCTCGGGTACGGCATTGATAAAATTAGGGTCTGCTTTTCGAGGAATGGCTCCGATTAAAAATGAGGCTCTCGCAAAACGGTCAGCCGCTCGATTTGTACCGGGAAGAAACGTTAAACCTCCGATCTCTTGCCAGTAGGAATTTAATGCTAGCTGCTTATCGTAGGTGGGTGAATTGGTTTGCACCACGAATTCTTTCCCATGATGTATAACAAGCTTTCCGTCAATATATTCAAATATGGCGGAGTCGCCGCTTGAATCGGAAATCGACAAATGAAGCTGTGCAGGATCGCCGTTCGGCAAAAGAGGCGCAAGAATTACAAATGGCTCTTTTCTTAGCGCATCAACCGCTTCTCGTACATTTGCAAAATTATCAAGCACATACTGTCCCCACAGGCTTATTGATAAAAAGGGCTTATCTCTTCTTGTGCCGTAATTGGACTCAGCAAGATAAAGCATGTTCGCAACAAGCCCCTTTTCATTCATTCCATCGGCAGTTCCCACATTATAGCCTGACACGTTAACGCTACCATACTTAGAGGTCCATTTAATAGAATTTGGCCCTGACGCTCCATCTCGAGCAATACCTCTCGGAAAGGCCCATAAATCAGAATGCATATCTTCGCGCCAATCCATGGATCGCCCCGTTATCACAACATCATTTTCCCCTGTAAAAAGAACTCGTGTGCAGCCTTCAACTTCGCAAAGAGAAATAGCGCTAAAGAGCGCAATGCATATCCATTTTTTCATAATACGATCCTTTTTTATAGAGATAGAACCTTAAAACAATATTCTCAATTAAATTAATTTAAGCCTCTTTCAGGTAGATTGATTATCGATAAAACATGATACGCAATAGCATAAGGAACAAGAAAGATAGGAATCAGTCCTGTCGGAAATAAATTAATTTGATTATCAAAACCAATCGCAAATTGTTGAAAAGGCCCCGGCAGGCTTAAAAACCCAAAAGTAAATGCCATGGCGAAATCGGCAAGTCCAAGAAATATTACCAAAGAAATCCCCAAGCGAGGAATCTTTTCAAAGAATAGAAATAATATTAACGCTATCGTTCCAACAAAAATATCTCCAATACCCGCAGGAAGAGCAAAAGAAGCCGGTATATGCCCACGAAACATTTCAAGAATGAATAATCCGCCAATTACCCTCAAGATCTGCAAACCGACAAGTGTTCTTTGATTCAGGCCTTTAAAATCCTCTCTTTTTTTCCAGATAAAAAGACTTGGAACCAGCCAGAAAATCAATATTAAAATTCCTCCAAAAGGCGCAAGCCTTCCGATAACATTGAACAAACAAAGGGTAAGAGTTAGAGTACCTGCCAGTACAGTAACAAATGAAGCTAACTTGGCTTTTTCAAAAGGTAAGAGATAAAACCAGTATAAAACGGTAAAAAACAAAGTAAAACTAATTACACCTACCGTGAATGGACTTGCTTGCATAATCTCCATAACAACTCCCTGGAAATTTAACTTTTTATTTCACAACACTTCAAAACTTTCAACAAAATTGCCAAGAATAAATTATTAACCTATAGTATTTTCATGTTTTCAAACTTTAAAACATTAATTGTTGTTTTCATCCTTTTATCTGTTTTAACTTTTGAATCAAATTTTGTTTCTCCGGAAATTACTGTCGCAAAGCAAGAATCCATATCAACATTTTCACAGAAGAAATGTGTCGCGATTGCCTCTACACCTGTTAGCAAATCTCCGATTCAAAATATCTCTCAAAGAAATCTAAGAACGTTTACCCACATTCTAATTCAAATCATTTATAAGGATTTTACAGACTTAAAAGTCTTTAAAAGATCGTTTGATATCAAACATTTCAAACCCTTTGAGAATACAAGCTTTTACAAGTGTCGTCTCTTTTTTCATAAATTCTAGAATTCCTTCTTACAATTTTTAAAAAATTAAAAAAGGAATTAATAATTTATGTGTTTTAATATTTCAGACGTTTTTAATATAAACCAATGTTTTGGCGATTGCGTAGTAAATGAGCGCTTTTGCGCCTTTCCAACTCTATCAGAACTTGATTCATCCCTTTCCTGGCAAAGAAAAAATGAATTAAAATGTGTTGTTGCTGGGGGATGCACCTTTGCTGGCGGTATCGTGGCAACTTTTGGAGGATGGACCTGGCTAATAACAGGCGCTGCAATGAGCGCGATAGGCAATTTAGCAAGCTACCGCTTTACAAGAACGACCCAAGAGCAGCTTGATCATGATGCGAACGTGAAAATGCTCGTCGAAGAAAGAGCGTCAACGCTTGCTCGCATTTCCAAATTAGAGGAACTCTATAAGGAAGAAACTGAGGCTAAATTGAGCGCCGAAAAAGAAATGAAAGAACGCATTGTTCTACTGGAAAAGACCCTGTTAGAATATCAAGCGCTTCTTTCAAAAGCACAAATGCTATCTTCCGATAAAAAGGATTAATGCTATCGATAAATGGGGAATTTTCCCCATTTATCCTATGCTATGCCCATAAGAACCAAGCCCAGCTTTGATAAAAAATTCATAGCCAATTCTTTGAAAAGAATCCATCCATTAAGCTAGTAGCAAAGGCCGTCTGTCTGGATTTGCGGCATGTAAAAGTTCAGCATATTTTTCTATACTTGGTCTTGCAAGTGCTCTTTCATAACGTGCATACGCATTCGGAGATCTAGACTTCAATCGTTTTGATACTTCACGAATAGTCGATCCACTTCTAAGCCGCTGTCTTTTTAACCCCAATGCTAGAAGCAACTTCTCATCCGAAGCTGCAATTCCTATAATATTCTCTTCATACTCATTTACTGTTAATCTAAAAGATTTTTTTACCTTTTTATCGTATGAGTCTTTCAACAATTCCATTACAGCATCTTTAAGCATCTCAAGCGCTTCCTTTTTAGATTTACCTTGAGTCAATACATCTAAAAATGAAAGCTCCACCAACCACCATGAGCTCTTATCATCCTTCCAAACTCTTCCTTCAAGTTCCATTTATTCTCCTTCATTCGGTGGATTATGTTTTGCAATCATAAGAATTTTTTTTGCTAGCAACTCATTTATTTCCCTATGACGAGGAACCGGCTCCACATCTACCCCGTTTGTCCAAATTTCATGGTTTGCTCCTTCACGCTTCAGCCACCACCCTAACCGCACAAGCTCTTTTTCTAAATCACGCTTCTTCATCAGTGTACACTTTTATGTGAACTAAGTCAAATTTCTATCATTTTTAGCATATATTTTAAAGAAAGAATTATCTTGGTGGACTGATAGCTTTATTCCATATATTTAAAGGAATAGCATCCGATTCTCTTATCGATATAGGCCTGTTTAGACGATACTTTGCGAATTCTTCTTCAGTAACTTTTGAAAGAAGGTCAAATATTTCGTCATTTAAACGATTTATATAGGCCCTCAGCGAGCTTTCTTGCGACAAATTAGTATCGGTTTCGATTAACCCTTCATTTTTCCAGCAAAAGAAATCGGCTCTTTGCATTTCTTTTGCAGCCTCCATTTGAGCAATAAAGAAAGCAGATATCCATGGATTGGAATTAGACTTATTAGAAATGGCATGAAGAATCGCCTCTTCACGCGTCTTATCTTCGATAGGAAGCTGTTTATTCCACTTAACTTTCGCAACCTCATGCATAAGAGAGAGTCTTTTTTGCATAAGCAAAAGAAGTTCATCAACCCTCTTTTCAGCTTCATATTCCTCGATAGTACTTGAAAAAACCGCACTGAAAATAAGAAATGAAAGGAGAAAAATTTTCATAAAGATAATTTGCTAAATTTAAAGGATTTTCCGTCGAAAAGACCTTTATCGCTTAATTTTAAGGTAGGTATAACAAGAAGCGCCATAAAAGAAAGCGTCATAAAAGGAGCTCTTAGATGAGTGCCTAGCACCTTTGCTTTTTCGTCGATGCGTGAATAGTCTTTTGCTACTTTATAGCCATCTTCATGGCTAATGATGCCGGCAATCGGCAAAGCAAGAGAGTCAACATCGTCTTTTACGGCGATCGATATGCCCCCTTTATTTTTTATGATCGCGTTAACGGCGTTCATGAGGCTTTCATCATCTACGCCGACAGCGATGATATTATGCGAATCGTGCGCAATGCAGGACGCGATAGCCCCTCGATTTAAACCAAAGCCTTTTATAAAGGCTTTGGCAATCGGCGCATCCTTATAGCGATTGATAACGACTAATTTAAGGATATCGTGAGCCGGGTCTGAAATCAGCTTACCCTCTTTAACTTTTCCTCGGGCATGAATTTCATTCGTTATGAGCTCGCCATCGATCGCTTCGATGACCCTAATTTCTCCGTCACTTCCGCTTATTTCATAATCACTAAGTTTTGTCGGCTTTAGAGAAAAATGGTTTAGGATTTCACTCTCCACTTTAGCCATATGGCTTACACCGTAACTTGCTACTTTAATTCCTCTTATATACGTCTCAAGCACATTAAAATCGGTTAAGTTATCAACTACGATAAAATCGGCGCTCTGCCCTTTTTGCAGATAACCTATTTCTAGATTATAGTGCATGATTGGATTCAATGAAGCCGCTCTTAAGACATTAAAGAGATCATATCCTAAAGAAATTGAGCGTTTAACCAATTCATTGATATGCCCTTTTACAAGCTCATCCGGATGCTTATCATCGCTGCAAAACATAACCCGTTCAGGATGCGTTTTTAAAATCGTATGAAGCGCCTCATAGTTTTTTGCAGCAGATCCCTCACGAATGATGACCTTCATCCCTTCTTTAAGTTTGCCCAAAGCTTCATCAAGCTCATAGCACTCATGATCGGTTGAAATACCCGCGCCAATGTAGTTTTTAGCATCCTCCCCTCTCAGCCCGGGAGCATGCCCATCAATCGGAACGCCTGCATCCTGAGCTGCCTTAATTTTTTCCATTACGATCGGATCTTTATGGAGAACTCCGGGATAATTCATCATTTCACTGAGGTATTTGAGCTTATCCTTTCGAAAGAGCTCCTGAATTTCTTTGGCGGTTATATCCGCTCCCGCCGTCTCAAAACTTGTAGCAGGAACGCAAGAAGGGGCTCCAAAGTTGAAATGAAATGGCACTTTTTTGCCATTTTCGATCATGAATCTTACGCCTTTAATACCGAGTACATTGCCGATTTCATGAGGATCCGACACTGTGCCTACCGTTCCATGCGTAACCGCAATCCTTGCAAACTCAGAAGGGATAAGCATCGAACTTTCAATATGAATATGGGAATCGATAAATCCGGGTATGTACGAAGAAAATGGCCCCTTTTCTTCCCTGATATCACTAATTTTCCCGTTCTGAACGACAACTTTAGCAGGAAAGATTCGTTTTTTAACAATATCGACAATATTTCCCGTTAGTTCCATAAACTAACCATTACACGATCAACTATCTTCCATCAACTTTAATAAGTGAAAATACGGGATATGGACTTAATTCTCTGCCTTTTAGACTCTCTATTTCTTCTAAAAAGACGGTTTCATACACGATGCCGCCTGCCATTTCAACTAATCTTCCTGCGGCAATCGAGGTTCCGCCGGTAGCTAAAACATCATCGACGATTAAAACTTTCGCATTTTTGGTTAAAGCATCCTTTTCAAGCTCAAGACAATCCTTGCCATAATGAAGACCATATTTTATTGAATAAACCTCGCCCGGCAGCTTTCCTTTCTTACGAATCAGAATAAAGGGAAGTTTAAGTTCATAAGCAATAGCCGATCCAAAAACAAAACCTCTTGAATCAAGACAGGCGATGATATCAATTCCGCTATCGCGGTAACGGTTTGCAAATAAAGAGATGACTTTCTCAAAGGCTTCCGGATCCTTAAGAAGACGTCCGTACCACTTAAAATCGACGCCTTCTATGGGAAAATCAGGATGCGTATCTATATATGAAAACAGCCATTCATTTTCCTGAGCAAAAAGAGAAGCGCTGATTAAAATTAATATAAAAAATCTTGTCATCCTAATACCCAAAAATTTCGACTAATTCTAATAAAGATTAAACATAATCGAAAAGGCATTTCAAATCCCATGGACGATTCAGGGTTCGTACTTAGATTTTAAAAACAAACTGACTTCTATGAAAACGCTCTCTTGGTCCATAGACTCCTTCAGGAAGCCTTTTTCCCGCAGCGATCACCATCGAGACATGCGCGTTTTGCGGTAAATTAAGAATTTTTTTGACCCGCACCTCATC
>CAZABG010000058.1:0-15602 GCA_964483465.1 uncultured bacterium | reverse complement strand
CCCTATAATAGGGCAAGGTTCTTTCAGCGCATATTTTTAAACTTTCGCCTCCGGGAGGGGCTATATCGTAGCTTCTTCGCCAGATATGGACCTGCTCTTTTCCGAAACGCGCGCGCGCTTCGTCCTTATTTAGTCCCTGCAGCTCCCCATACATCCTTTCATTAAGCTGCCAGGCTTCGTAGGCAGGAATGAGGGTTTCAAGGGTCTTATTATCATATATTTTACTCCATTCTCCCATTTTTCCCTCTTCAGGGTGGAGAACAACAGGTACCTTACCCGATTTATTTTCGGCCATAACGAGAACCATTGTCGTCTGGGCGCGAATCAGAGTGGAAGTAAATATGACATCAGGGGTAAAATCTTCTAACTTGACTCCCGCCTGGATGGCCTCGTTAATACCCTTTTTAGAGAGGGGAACATCGACCCATCCGGTAAAAAGGTTAAGGTCATTCCAAAGAGAGGCTCCGTGTCGAAGAAGAACAAGTTGAGGCTTAAAGTTATTTTTCATATAAATCTATGTCCATAGGATAACTTATATGATCACTATCCTCAATCTTTTTGGCAGATCGCCCTTTACTCCATTGATGGCTCATATGGAGAAGGTTACCGAATGCGTTAATCTTTTACCTGCTCTTTTTCAGGCAATTAAAGCCTCGAATCAAGAAGAAGTAGAGAAAATCGCAGATAAAATCTCAGACCTTGAACACCAGGCGGACCTGGGTAAAAACGATATCCGCAACCACTTGCCTAAGGGGCTTTTTTTAGCGGTGGATAGGTCTCAAATCCTTGAAATACTCTCTATACAAGACCAAATCGCAGATAAGGTAGAAGACATCGCCGTTCTTTGCACCCTTAAAAAACTATCCTTTGAACCCTCTTTCGAAAAAGATTTTGAGCAATTTCTTAAGAAGAATATCGAAGCGTTTGAAGCCGTACACGTGATCATTAAAGAGCTTCACGAACTTTTGGAAAGCTCTTTTGGCGGTATTGAAGCTGAAAAAGTGCGAGTTATGGTTGAAAAAGTAGCTTTTCTTGAACATGAAGTCGACCTCATGCAAACGAATCTCATGCGCGATCTCTTCAAATGCGAAGAGAAAATGAGCTATAGCACGTTTAATATTTGGCAAAAAATTTTCGAACTTACAGCCTCCCTTTCCAATTTAGCAGAAAGGCTTGCTTATAGAGTTCGTATGACATTGGAGCTTAAATGATCGGGCCTGAATGGCTATTTATTTTGATCATTATCGCAGGTCTCTACATGGCGTGGAGTATCGGCGCAAACGATGTCGCGAACGCCATGGGAACATCGGTAGGATCAGGCGCTCTTACCCTTTTTCAAGCGGTTATTATTGCCTCTATTTTGGAATTTTCAGGAGCCTATTTTTTTGGCTCCCATGTCTCTGCGACAATACAAACAGGCATTGTCGACCCTGAATTCTTTGCCGACAGGCCGCTTGACCTTGTATATGGAATGCTAGCTTCGCTTATTGGCGTAGGCGTGTGGCTGCAGCTTGCGACCTATTTCGGCTGGCCTGTCTCTACCACTCACTCTATAATCGGAGCCTTGATAGGTTTTGGAGCGGTAGTTGGGGGCATGGATGCCGTTCAATGGGATACTGTCGGCTTAATCGCTCTTAGTTGGATTATTTCTCCGCTCACGGGTGGACTCCTTGGCTTTGGTTTATTTACCTGGCTTAGAAATTCTTTACTTTACCGCAGCCATCCTCTTGCCGTTACAAAAAAAATAATGCCCTACTTAGTGTTTGCGGTTATTACGGTCCTTGCTTTGTTCTTATTCTTTGATTGCTGCAAAAATCTGCATCTCCCAATCACTTTTACTCAATCTCTTTTGATCGCGCTAACACTCGGGGTTGCAGCTTCATTCCTTACTGTATTTCTTATTAAAAGATATGTGCATATCGAACTTCCTCCAATACCTGCCAATCATGCCCCCGAAATGTTTTTAGCGCTTGAAAAAGCAAGAAAACAACTTAGAAATATTCAGGCAAACGGCGAACAAGCCTTTCAACTTCAATCGATCATTCAGGAGATGGACGCGCTAAAATCTTCGCTTTCGCACCCTGAAGAATATGCCGCCTCAAATCAAGAATTTAAAATGATCGAGAAAATGTTTGGCTCGCTTCAAATCCTTTCCGCCTGCCTTATGGCGTTTGCGCACGGCGCAAATGATGTGGCAAACGCGATCGGCCCCCTCGCCGCCGCAACCGAAATTCTAAGAAGCGGCACGGTTCATCTACAAAGCTCTATTCCCGATTGGACGCTCGCGCTTGGCGGCTTCGGTATCGTGCTAGGCCTTGCTACCTGGGGATGGCGCGTCATTGAAACCATCGGAAAAAAACTCACCGAACTCACGCCTACCCGCGGCTTTGTCGCCGAATTCAGCGCAGCGCTTACTATTCTCACAGCTTCCCGTCTCGGCATGCCGATCTCCACCACCCACACGCTTGTAGGCGCAGTTGTCGGCGTCGGCTTTGCGCGCGGCCTTGAAGCCATCAATCTTGCTGTGATGCGCGATATCATTCTTTCCTGGATCATCACCATCCCTGCAGGCGCTTTGCTAACACTTGGCGTTTACGCCCTTTTAAAACAAATTTAAATGATAAATTAATGTCGAAATTTTGTTGATAACATAAGACTAACTTGCTTTTTACATTTGAGCTTTGATAGGGGCAATCCATTTTAAGATCAATATAAATGCCTTTTATACTTTTATCGCGCTAAAGCCAATTTAATATAAAATGCAAATCTACTTTTACATTTAAGGATAGATACGCATTCATTTCGGACTGAGATTTTATTTTGTATAATTCTTTTTCATAAAAGTAATGAAGCTTTTAATAATTGAAAATTAGGGCTCTATTACAAGTAGGAACCTATTCTCATATTTCATATAAGATTAAATTCAACATCACCATTTACCAGCATTATTAAATAATCAGATATTGCAATTGATATTTGATATTTATTGACTTTTTAATCAAAATTATTTAATAATTTTTTAAAATTAATTTTGGTTAAACATGAATCCCGTACGCAATCAAGCAAATCCTATGCTTTTAATGGCAGCTGAAATTCACAATGCCGATTTAAATCAATTAGATCAAAATGACATTAATGACCGTCTTGCCTTAATGATCGTAGGACAAGATGAGCAAAGGCAAAAAGATCTTGATGTGTTGCAAGCTGAAAGAGATGGAATTAAAGCTAAAGTAAAAATAATTAATGATGATGTAGCAGAAGTTCGTGGTAAACAGGCCGTACTTGGGGCTAAGCTTGATAATTTAGTTCCACGAATGCAAGTTGTTGAAAACCGCATCAATCAGATACCGGCTCCTGTACCCGCTATACCAAAAGAAATTCAAGTAGCCGTTCCAGCAGCTGCTAAAGCCGTACTAGCTGATGAAACACTTAAAAAAAGATTAGTTGATGCGGAAGTCGAGCTGAAACATTTAAAAGAAGCCTTAGAATCTGATAAAAAAAATGTAGAACAACGCAAAAAATTAATTGATGAAGCAGTAATAAAAATTCGAGAAAATCTTGCCAAGCAAATTAATGACCAGGGTACTAAAGAAGAAAACGCAAGGGTATTCGCAATTGCGCTATCAATTTTTACCAGTGTCATATGTACGGGTTTTATCGGAGGAGCAATAGGCCTTTCAGCATATTTAGAATATGCCGATGAGAAAGGTCTCGCTTTATTCAAGGCCATGCTTTCAACCAACCTAATCCCTGTTCCAGTTTGGATGAAAGACCTCTTTCATGCCGTGAAAGAAGAAAATTTAAAAAATGTACTTAATAAGTTTGAGCGATATTTATTAGAAGGACTTAATCCTGAAATAGCTCTTGAATTGGCTCGTAAGTAATAAATTATGGCAATAATACCTGACCAAAATACGACCAGAGTCGCGATCATTCCTTCCCATGTCGCATCTATCTTAGTAGATCGAAATATACCGCAAGATGTCAAAAATCGAGCTATGGCTCAATTTATCATTTCGCAAGAGGAGTTAAGAAAAGGACAATATGACATTTTTATCACTGAAAAAATTCGTTTGGAGGCAGATCTCAAAAAAGCCCATGAAAATCTGCAAAAAATAGCGAGCGACGCAAAAGCAGATAAAGGTGTTATCAAAGAACTTACCGCAAGAATTGATCATTTGAACAAAGAAATCGCTGATAAAACAGAAGATAATAAAAAAAAATGCGATGAATTTAGATCCAGGATTTCAGCAATTGAATCAGAAAATATACGCTTAACAAACGGGTTCAATATAAAGCTAAAAGCTATTGAAGATGATAATGCTTTAAAATTGAAAGCTGCAAACGACCGGGTTCAAAAGGCAGTAGAAGATGCAGCGGCGCTCAACGCTCAGTTAAAATCTATTCAACGAAAAGCCCAACAAGAGACCAGAGATCAAGAAATTAAATGCATTCGATCAAATTTGGCTGAAGAAAAATCCCGATATGAACGAATTGCCAATAACAGCAAAAAAGCAGCTCTTTTGACCTCTTTTTTGATTATTCCAGCTATAAGTTTCTACAATAAAAGAAATGAAGCTTTGTATGAAGCTCAACGAATAGATTTACAAATCCAATATTTTGAAAAACATATTGAAAAAATGAGTCCTGCTGAGGCACTTAATCAAGCAAAAAAAGACACACAATTTGATTTGGATTATGTTGAAAGACAAGCTCAAGAAGAAATTGAAAGATATAGAGATGAGTATTCATAAAGGCGAATCTTAATCCAATTCTACTATCGGTTTATTGATGTATTTTTATATTCTTTTTTAAATGACTATTCTTTAGCTATAACTTATGGCATTTTCGCTGCCTATTTTAATAGAAGAGCCTCATCGTAATATTACAGCCCTTCTGCAATAATCCACGTTATAAGCTATTGGCAGTTAAGAAAAGTGCTTTCTTATGCGCAGTAGAGCTATGCGACAATCATGATAGTTTTTAAACAAAGTAAGCGCAGCACTTACCATTCTCACCGCTTCCCGTCTCGGCATGCCTATCTCTACCACCCACACACTTGTCGGAGCGGTAGTAGGCGTCGGCTTTGCGCGCTGCCTTGAAGCCATTAATCTCGCTGTGGTGCGCGATATCATTCTTTCCTGGATCATCACCATCCCTGCAGGCGCTCTACTCACGCTAGGTGTTTACGCGCTTCTTAAACAGATATAATTCTTTAGAATCATGCCGTTCACAATAAATACTATTTAATTTATTGTGTCCTCTATGACAGGATCAATATCATCCAATTATCTTCCTTTAGCATTAGAACCTTTCAATCCAGATAAAACATCGAATTTTGAGAGCCTTTCCGAAAGACAAATCATTGAATACGCGGAAGAGCTTATAAGACAAAATGCTCCTTCCGCTCTTCTTTTATTAATCGATATTCCCGAGAATAAATTTACTTGGCTTCATGAAGTTAGAGACATTGAAAAGGCGCGATGCCGCGAAGAGGATATTGAAGCGTTTTTTAATAGAGTTTCCCCCTTTAAACTTAACTTTTTGATCGAAGTCTTAAAAATTAAAGAATCTTTAGAAATTCCTCTTTTAAAAGCTGCAAATTCTGAAGGCAAGCTTGCCGAAAAGTGCTACTTAAAACTCATCTGCATCCCTCCCATGCACCTCTTAATTGCCATCAAATCAGGGATGAACTTAGTCGCATTAACGCGATTTTTATCTCCCTCCCAACTCAGATTTTTAGCCCGTCATGCCCCAGAAGAATTTGTTTATGAGGCAATTGGTTATTTGATTACCCGGGAGCATGCCATAAAGCTTTATAGTATATTATGCAGCCTTCCAAAAGACTCTTCGCATGCTTACACATTCAAAAAATATGCACAAAAATTGAATGATGAATTCACTGATTTAAAATGTAGACTTGAAGATCGTTTTTCTGAATTGAAGGAAATTGATAGGCAATTGAAAGAAAGAAAAATAAAAGCAAAAGCGAGTGAAGATATATCTAAATGGATGTTTACAACTGAAAATGAAAACAAGATATTAAACAAGTTAAACGCAGATATTATAAAGCCTGATTCATTGCCTTTTGATGCCTGCATAGCCGCTTTTAAAGACAACCAGGAATTAATCCCGCCCGATTTAGGAGCAATTATTATCCTGCAAAAAAGGATTAAGAAGCTGCTTGAGTAATCAGATCCTTCCTATTAAACTTATATTCATAGTCTCGAAGAAAAGGATGATGGAAATAGAATCCAAAGCGAATAAAACTATCGACAACATCCGTCAGATTATGTCTTAATTTTTCATAAATATTTTATGACAAGCTCAATAACATCTCCTTCATCAGCCGCTCAGTACGATACAGCCCTTAAAGCTCTTGAAAAACGCCTCGACGAGTTTGAGTTAGCAATGAAGCTAATCAATTATGCTTACCCTCATAATTTAGAGGGGGCGAAAGCTTTGATCAATGCTGCTCCTCCCGGTCTTTTATTGAACTTCATTTTAACTACTTATGCTTATAGAACGAATGCATATGAGAGAGGGTGCCTAATAGAGGGTACAAATCCCTACACTGATTTATTCTTTGAAATTTGGCTTTTGTACGATCAAACTCCTTCCAGGTTGACAATAGAACTTAACGAAGATGAATCTCTTGTCCCCGAAAAGCTATTAAAAAAATATGAAGCAAACTGCTTACACATATCTCTAAAAGGGTTAAGAAAACTCGTTAATAAAACGGATCGTGCTTTACTTCAAAAACTATTTCCCCGTCTTTCACCTGCTGATAAAGCCTTAGTATTAGATCAAATGGAAGAACTGCCTGCTGAATTGATTCCGCTAGAAGAGGTTATCGACGTAGTCGAAGCTCTTGAAGAGAGAAAATCGGACAAAACGGTCCGATTTATTAGCTCTCTTCCACTTAACTCTTTTTTTGAGCTATCAAAGTTGCGAATACCGCTTTCTAGAATACTTTCGAGGTGCTTTTTCATTCCCGACATACTTAGATTAAAGCGAATGGGCGTATCTAAAGAATATTTTTTACTCCATTCCGTTCCTTATGATGAGAATGGAAGACCTTTTAGAGACGTACTCTATAAATCCTTAGATAGCGCCGATATTAAAAGCTATCCACCTATTTTATTGATAATAGGCTTAAACCATAGTATTTGCCTTGATCCGATTCTTCCTTATTTAAGTAAAAGCACAACCTACATTTATGCTAAAATTCCCTTTATAGCCACTTTTGGATCGCATATTCATGTTTTAAGCCTATATCGTTATTTTAAAAAACTTGAGGATCCCACACTTGTATACTCCCTCTTAAAAGCGCTTGACATACAGCGAAAAGAAAATGATGACAGCTTATCGCTTGAAGACGTTTCTCTCTTAATAAATAAAGAGGTTAAAAATTGCTTCGAGCAGCTTTCTGTATATTGCAGCCTGTTAAAAAAGAGGGATGTAAAAGCGTTTTGGAGTCCGCAAGAAATTGAAAAACTAGAGCATTTTCAATATGTGCTAAGAAGGGTTTCCTCGATTCAATTCGACGCTCTAATCGCCCCCTTTTATCAATTTAGAGCAAAACATCTCTTAACAAGCGATATTGCGAAAGTTAAAAGATTATGTGATGAAGGCGAAAAGCTTCTTCCTTCCCTTATGCAGTATGAGGATAAAAGGGCCAAAGGAGTCATATCAAAGGGCAAAAACGGTAAATCGAGCAATAGGGTGCCGATCATATGGAAGGACGAGGCGAAGGATGAAGGCAGAAGGCGGAAGGCAGAATAGCTACTGATTAAAGCCCCTATCTATCCTTCAAAATATTCTACATTGATCGACTAAGCTATATTCGTAGCGGATTTTTTCGAGAATTTTGGAATTGGGAGGGGTTTTAGTAAGGCCCCAGACTAATTCAGAATAACGAAGAACAGAGGTATCCGATGAAAAGCGCGTTCCTGCCATATTCATAATGACATATTTTGCCCATTCCTCAGTATTTTCATAGAGCAGCTCGACTTTTAGCTGCGTGTCATAATAGCCCTGAAGATCATGCAAGATAAAATACCTATCGGGAGGAGAACCGTAATGACCTTCTAAGAGGCGATGCAAAATATCGGAAAAGATCTGATGCTCCGTATCATTAATAGCAAAAGTACGGTCTTTTAGAGTATCTAGCGCTTTGCGGATTTTTTCGTTAGATTCATAAATGGATTGAGGAGAGTAGGCGTTGCTGTCGCGCAATTGGCTAATTTCTTGAGAGGATGCTCCAAATTTAAAAGGCCACCATTGATCGCCTACCATCTGCCGCATTTCAATATTCGCGCCATCGTCTGTGCCAATAGTGAGAGCACCATTCATGGCAAACTTCATGTTACCTGTTCCTGAAGCTTCCGTTCCCGCTGTAGATATTTGCTCAGAAAGATCTGCACCGGGAATGATGAGTTCCGCTTTTGAAACGTTATAGTTTTCAACATATACGATTTTATATTGATGGCCGATGTGTGGATCGTTATTTACTTTTCTTGCGATAGCGCAAATAAGGCGAATGATATCTTTTGCAGCTTCATAACCCGCAGCCGCCTTCCCCCCAACAATCGACGTACGTTTATGGCGTGAATGGGGATTTTCGAGCATATCCTGATAAATCATGATCATATTGATCGCATTCATCAATTGACGCTTATATTCATGGATACGCTTCGTTTGCACATCAAAGATAGAATCGACATCAATTAACGGAAATATATCCGTGAGTTCGCCTTTGGCATTTCTTAAGAGGTTATCTTTTTGCAAAAACTCCATAAGCCGGAATTTATTAGACCGCTTAATTTGCATGACTTCTAAGCGGGAATCTTCATCGTTTGCAAAAGCACTCAATTTACTCATCTCATCATAATTTGTGATCCAGCCGTCGCCAATTTTTTTTGTGATAAAAGCTGAAAGTTCGGGATTCGCGTCTAAAAGCCATCGACGCTGCGTAACCCCGTTCGTAATATTTATAAATTTATCGGGATAATATTCGGCAAAATCTTTAAAGACCGTTTGTTTTAATATATCCGTATGCAGCTGCGCGACTCCGTTCACTTTATGAGCGCCAACGATGGATAGATTTGCCATCCTGACTCGGCCCTTTTCAATGATTGACATGCGGCGGATTTTTTCTTCGTCGTCAGGGTATTTTTTTCTTATATCGTTACAAAAATCCTGGTTGATTCGTTCAATGATTTTTGCCTGACGAGGCAAAAGATAATTCATTAATCCTAAATCCCACTGCTCAAGCGCTTCGCTTAAGATCGTGTGATTGGTGTATCCAAGAACCTGCTGCGTTATGTCTAAGGCTGTTTTCCAGGGGATATCGTATCGCTTCGTCAATAGGCGTATGAGTTCAGCAACGGTAAGAGCAGGGTGAGTGTCGTTAATTTGAATACGAACCTTATCTGCAAATTCACGAAAATTATCATGGCTCGTTAAGTAATGTCGGATGATATCTTGAACGGACGCCGATACGAGTAAAAACTCTTGCTTTAAGCGAATCCTTTTCCCTGTTTCATGGTGATCGCTTGGATAAAGGACATCGGTCAAAATAGTGTTTTCAGCCGCTTGATCGAGACGACCGGCGTTATAACTTTGAATTTGGAAATTGCGAGGCGATTCCTTTGTCGTCCAAAGGCGAAGCGTGGCTACTGAAAAATCAGGGGTTTTAGCATACCCAACGATAGGGATATCGTAAGGCAGAGCCCAAACTTCTTCCGCATCGGATAAGTTTTGCACCTCTTCATTATGAATATTATTCACCGAAGTAACTTTTCCTGAGTATTTGACGACAAGCTTTCTTAAGTCGCGCCGAAATTCCCAGGGGTTTTCAGAAATAAGCCAAGTATCAGGCGCCTCGATCTGCATGCCATCCCAAAGCTGCTGCTCAAAAATACCGTATTGATAGCGAAGACCATAAGCGCGCGCAGGCAGATTAAGCGTCGCAAGAGAATCTAGGAAACACGATGCAAGTCTTCCAAGACCTCCGTTGCCTAGGCCTGGATCGTTTTCTTTATCGATGATTTCAGATAAGTTTCGTCCAAGCTTCTGTAAAGTCAGGCCAACAACTAAGGCCGAATTCAAGTTCGTTATGTTGTTAGAGAAAATTCGCCCAGGCAGATATTCCATCGAAAGATAGAACAATATGCGAGAATTAAACTTAGTATAGGTTTGCAGCGTTGCAAGCCAATTGATCATCACCTCTTCACGCAGCGCGTAAGAAAGAGCGCGATAAATTTCTTCGCCATTAGCTTCATCCGACGTACGACCCATTGTCGTAATCAGATAATGCTTCGTTTTTTTCATGAGCATATCGGCTTTAAGCTCGATATCCGGATCAATCGCCATAATTTTTAATGTACGTAAACTTCTGATTATGTACAAATAGACGTAAAAAAATTATGTTCAAATGGCTGTGCGGATTTACTCTTGTTTTATTCTTTTCTACGATGATTTGGGTGACATTTACGGCCTATAACCGCAGTTCCGGGAGCCTTCGGCTAGACTTATCCAAAATTGATATATTAAGAAAGCCATGAGCCTGACTCTCAGCCTTTTACCTCTTTATGTTACCGGAAATTTGCATTGCCTTGGCATGTGCGGTCCTTTGGTGCATACCCTTAGTCTTCACCGGTTTAAGTATTATTACCTTTTAGGGCGTATTTGCTCATATACATTAGCTGGTGGAATATCCGGAGCCCTTGGTTTTTTAGCGAGTTTCGGCGGATTTGCAACGCTATCTATTATTATTGGGCTTATTTTGATCATTTTAGCATTTAATCAGATCTATCCCATTCATTTTAAATGGCGTACACCTAATTTTATCTCTCTTATCATGCGCGATACGCCTCTATCGGTCTTTTTATTTGGCGCGTTAACTCTTTTTCTTCCCTGCGGCCAAACTCTAATTGTTTTTGCGGCGCTTGCCTTGAGCGGCTCCTTTTGGATAGGAAGCCTAAATGGCTTTTTATTTGCCCTTCTCACATCTCCTTCCCTTGCTCTTGCAATGAAAATCAAACGCTTGCTTCCAAGAAGCGAAAAAATCGCGAAAGCAATCGCATTCACAACCTCGTTTGCTATTGGAGCGATTAGCATCCTTAGAGGTTTTGCGGAACTTGGATACATAGAACATCTAACCTTGTCCGAAAGATTTCATATCGCTCTATTTTAATTTTTTTTAGGATACCGGCGATGGAGCTTTCTCAAAAAAATTATAAGGAGAACTCCTTGCCCCATAAGTCCAAGTCGCAGTAATCTAACGGCATGTCTAAACAGTCCAATCATTCCATTATGCGTCTGATTCTAATTATTGCTCTCTGCGTTATTCTAGGGCTACTTTATTGGTCGTCATTACTCGTAGAAAATAGTTTAAACGAAATAAAGACAAGACTCGATTCTTTGGAAAGAAAAGTCGCGGCTCCCCCTCCCGTTTCTAAGACAGACGCGAATGCTAAGTTTGTGCCCAAAATGGTTGTAATGGAAAAAAATAAGGACAATCTCCTTGGAGATGACCCCTATTACGACAAAATCCTTCCGCAAAAATTACCTCAGGATTTTAAAGCACATGGAATAAAAGAAGGAGCTACGATCGGCAAGCCCGACTCTCTTCACCCTTTCACGAACTGGTTTCAAGTCAGCCAATGGTATGGATTATGCGTTCCCGCAGTCTCTAGAAATGCCTTTGGATTTTTTGAAAAAATGGTTCCCGATATGGCAATCGAAATGACTGTTACGGGAGATATCCCTGAATATCATGTCACTTTGCGCGATAATGTCTACTGGCAGCCTCTATCCGAGTCGTGGTTCGAAAGCGGAATAAAACTCGCTCCCACCTTTTTTGAAAAACATAAAGTCACCGCCCACGATTTTAAGTTCTATTGGGAAGCCCTCATGAATAAATATGTTTCAGAGGCAGGCGCTGTGGCTATGCGTAATTACCTTGATGATATCAAAGAAATTGAAGTCATAGACGATCTTCACTTTATCGTACGCTGGAAAACTCCAAAATATGTGGCAAAAGAACTTACAGGATCGCTTAGACCCCTTCCACGCCATGTTTATCAATACTTTCCCGATGGCTCAAAAATTATTGAAGATGAAAAAGAGGACACCTACAGGACAAGTTCATTGTGGGCCCTAAATTTTTCCAAACACTGGGCAAAAAATGTCATCGTCAGCTGCGGAGGGTATTATTTTGATGGAATGACAGAGAGAGGAATTCAGTTTAAACGAAATCCTGAACATTATTTTCCGCTTGAAGTTCTAGTGGACGGCTCTAATACGGTTTTTAGAAATTCATCCGATACTATCTGGCAAAGCTTTAAAGAAGGCTCTCTTGATACTTATATTTTGAGACCTGAGCAAATCTATGAACTTGAAAATTTTCTTTCTTCTACACCCTACGCTGAACAGCCTTATCCTATTAAGCAGCTAGAGTATGTTACTCGCGCGTACGCCTACATTGGATGGAACCAAAGCCGCGACTTATTTAAAAATAAAATGGTGCGTCGCGCTTTAACCATGGCGATCGATCGCGACAGGATCATTCGACAATCTTTAAATGGTCTCGGCATTCCTATCCACGGAACATTCTATATATTTTCTCCCAGCAATAATCCCAACATCCAACCGTGGCCCTTTGATCCCATCCAGGCAAAAAAGATCCTTGCCGAACAAGGATGGACCGATACAGATAGGGATGGAATTATTGACAAGGACGGAAAGCCCTTTAAATTTTCTCTAAACTATTTTGTGAAAAATCAGACGACAAAAGCAATTGCAGAATATGTTCAAACGGCTTTAAAAGAAATCGGAATCGAGGTGGCGCTTAACGGGCTTGATCTTGCAGATATATCGAAGCAGTTTGAAGATAAAGATTTTGATGCGCTTATGATGGCATGGGCATTAGGATCTCCTCCGGAAGATCCAAGGCAGCTCTGGCACTCTTCTCAAGCCGATTTAAAAGGCTCATCGAATGCGATCGGATTCCGTAACAGCGAAGCGGATGAAATTATCGACCGCCTCGAATTTGAAACAAATAGCGAAGCCAGAATTAAACTGTACCACAGATTTGACGAAATATTACATGAACAGCAGCCCTACACCTTCCTATACACTCCAAAAGAAAGGCTTCTCTACCGCTCCTATCTGAAGAACGTGTTTTTACCGAATGAAGAGATTCCGGGAGCAAATATAGGCGAACCTGATATGAGCGTAAGCTGGATTGAGAAATGATCCGCTATTTGTTAAAAAGGCTTCTTCTATTACCTATCACCTTATTTTTTATTATTCTTATCAACTTTGTCATCGTCAACCTTGCGCCAGGCGATCCTACCACCGTATCGGATATGGATGCCACGAGGCGCGATAAACAATCGACTGTTACGACCGGCGAGGACCGCTACTTGCAGTTTAGGGAATTTTTTGGCCTTACAAAACCCATTTTATTTAACACCTGGCCAAATCTATCTGAAGAGGACATCAAAAAACAGCTTTCCCAGCTCACATTCGATAGAAAAACAATGCCCGCAAAAGACTATGATGCGCTTCGCATACGCGTAGGTGACGAGGCGCGTTTTGTTATGCCCCTATTGCTAAAATTAATGGACGATCCGCAAGTTGGCCCCATCGCTAAAAAGTATTTTATAAGAGGAGCCTTCAGGCTGCCCATACCCGGATATGGGCTTACCAAGGAAGAAAAGGACTACAACAAGAAGTTAGAAGAAGATAATCGTGAAATTTCTCAGCTGTCAACTACCGCTGAATTTAAAGCCTGGTACGAACAAAACAAGAATTTCTATCAGTTTGAACCCACTTTTAAAGAGAAAGCTTCCATTTTCTTTTTTGACACCCGGTTTATGGGCTATCTTAAGAGAGTTCTAACTCTTGACTTCGGCGTCATGCGTAACGATCCCAACAAGAAAGTCATTACCGAAGTGGTAAAAAGAATGAAGTATTCTCTTACGCTTTCCTTAATCCCTATGGTCATCACGTTTGTCTTATCCTTTTTCTTAGGCGTATTAATGGCGTATTATCAAGATACCCTTCTTGATAGAGGATTAAACCTATTTTTCTTAATACTCTATGCGATCCCCATATTCGTTGTCGCCCCTTGGCTCATTGAAAAAGTTGCTCTTCATCACAATTTCCCCTTTACCTCAACCCCGATTCCGATTAGCGGATTTTCAAGTCCTGATAATATCTATTTAAAGATGAACAGTTATGAAAGGCTTTTAGATATTGCTAAGCACGTTATTTTACCCATGATCGCCATTCTCTACGGAACCCTTGCCGCCCAGTCGCGCCTTAGCCGAACCGCTGTTTTGGAAGTAATGAGAAAAGATTTTGTAAAAACGGCTATTGTCAAAGGATGCTCTAATTCGCAAGTGATGATCAAACACGTTGGAAGAAATAGCGCGATCACCTTAATTACTTCCATTGCCGGATCGCTCGGCGTCGTTCTTGGAGGCTCTCTTATTGTTGAAACCCTTTTTGAAATCGATGGGTTCGGAAAGTTTTTTTATGACGCTATTTTAAACCGAGATTACAACGTCGTTATGTTTTCCGCTTTAGCCGGCTCCTTCTTAACCCTTCTAGGATACCTCTTAAGCGATCTTGCTTACATGTTCCTTGACCCGCGGGTGACCCTTTATGACTAAACACTTGATCGGAAAACTTGCCTTCCTGGTAATCATTCTCTATTTTCTAGTAGGACTTTACGCACCCTTTCTAACATCTGGCAAAGCCATTATCGCTTTATACGACAAAGAGCTCTACTTCCCGCTCTTTCGCTTTCTCTTTTATCAAGGCTATTACACAAAATCGATCGACCTTTTCTTCAATATCCTTATGTTTACTTTTCCGATAATGCTTCTTGGTTTTTGGAGAAAAGCTTTTTTATATGCGGGACTTGTTCTGCAGCTCGCCCTTTTTCTCTTTCTCCTCTTTTTCCCGATTAAAAATCCCAATACGGACGACGCGTTAATTCGAAATAAAAATGCATCCATGAATTTTAATAGCGAACTATCCCGCTTAAATACCCAAGGCAAGCTCGATCTTCTTCTTGAGGAAATTCGCCTTAAACAACACCACGACCAGGTTAACTCTTATATCAAACAAGGGGATATCTACACTCCTTACCGTATTCATCGCGAAGTGCTAGAAAAAGATCCCCTATCGCTAAAAGAGCATGACGATTTTATCGATCAAGAAAAAAGCAAACTCACCTTTGTTCTTTTCCCGCTCCTCCGTTCATTTCATTGGGAAGAAGATGCGGGCGGCGATGAGAAAATGAATCGGCAGCTTCCCTGGTGGCAGCTTACCCGTGTGAATCATAAAGATCTTATTTCCGCGCTCATTTACGGCATCCGTATTTCCCTTACCGTAGGGATCCTTTCAACGCTTATTTCTCTCGTCATCTCCATCCCTATCGGCGCTTTCGCAGGCTACTTCGCCGGAAAAACTGATGTGGTTGTTTCCCGTTTACTTGAAGTGTGGGAAGGGATGCCTACTTTTTTCATGCTGCTGCTAGTCGTTGCTATTACGCAAAGCAAGTCGATTTTCCTCATTATTCT
>CAZABG010000057.1:0-15679 GCA_964483465.1 uncultured bacterium | reverse complement strand
GATTCAAGGCGCGTTAAATTAACTTTGAAAGGGGCTCAATATTCGCCAAGAGGAGTCTTGGAAGCCCGACCCTGAAAATCCGGAAATTAAAAGACTGGGTAATTCCTCTTATGACCTTTTAAATTTCAGGTGGATTGAAGTGAATGGAAAAGTTCAAAGCGGCTATGTAACGAAGCTGCCTCCTGAAATTGTCAATAACGCTGATTATAAAGCGCTATTTAAAGGGGGCGAACGAGAGGCGAGCTTATCAAGCACATCTGTTGCGGGAGTTTTTCTTTATAAATTTTCGGAAAACGACGAAGAGATATCCCTCTACTTTACTCCAGGAACGGGTGCGCTCGTTATTGAAAAAGAGGGAGAGCAGTATGTCGGTCATGACGCTAAATTAGGCGCCATCTTTAGGGATAAGAGCGATCCAAGTAAAGGTACGGCTAAAAGAGGCGGTGAAAAGTTTGACATCGCTTTTAAAGGAAATAAAATCGATTCGATCAAAACCGAAGAGGACGATCTTGTCGTTAATGATCCTAAGCTTTCTTCCGCGTTTAGATGCGTCAATTCAAACGAACTGTTTTTTTGCGCAGATCCTAAAAATCCTCAGAAAATTACAAATGTACGAATGCCGTCTCAAAATATCGCCTTGCTACGTGACAAAAAGGATTGGGAAGTCGTAGGCGGGCCTTATGATCGTCTTCGCTGGAATCCGGACAACGAATTAAATCCGAAACTAAAGTCGATGCTTCTCGATTTAAATATGCCGATTGAAGCATTAGGCATTCCTTTAATTGACGAGACGACGGGAAGCACGCAATTGCTCGTCTTTCCCGATGGAAAAACAGCGACAAAAATTATCTTTAAGGCTGAAGGAGGAATCGAGACGTCCGCGACTGGATATTTATATCTCGCTAAACTTTATTTAAGCCAAAAACAGTACGAAAAAGCCGCTCTATATATGGATAAAGCCAGAGGCGCAAGGGAAGCGAATAAAAAAGACCTTGAGCTTCTAAAAACAGTAGCAAATGAAATCCGAGAAATTCCTGTGACTTCCGCAAGATCCGCCCTTTTAAAAATTAAAGCGGAACTGACAGTCAAAAAGGTAGAGCGTGAGCGAACGGGGAAAACGGAATTCGGAAAAGCTTCATTTATAAAGGATAGAGAGTACTTATCGAGTTTGTATGCTCAGTATAAACGTTATGTAGAAAAGTCGCCGGTTGCCGTAAAAAGCGAGGCGGTCGAAAAAATGGAAGAGAGGGTATATAAATTCGGGCTTAATGGCGAAGAAATCCAAGACTTCATTGCCTATTTGCGTCCTGTGCCTGATAAAGAAATAAAGCAAGCTAATCAGATAGAGGCAAAAGAAGAACAGTTCCGTTACTTCTTTGCTAGAATGGATTCTAAAACCCTAAAAGATGAAGAAATAAACGCCCTTCTTAAATCTCAGAACTTCGATAAACGGCTAGTCTCTCATTTTTTTGAGATCTGGAATTATGTCATCTCCCATCCGAATGTTGAAATAGGAGAGGCTTTCCTATACGCCGCAGCGCCAAGTAAAGATTTGGATGTGGCAAGAAGGTTAATTCTTTTGGCAAAGGCGAATGAAGCTCCTGTCTACGATTTAGATGATTTAAGACAAGTTCATAAAGCACTACCCTCCTTTAGCTTAACGAAAAAACTTAAAGGGCCAGTCATAGAACCTATGCTCAAAGGTCTTTCAGAACCCTTTTTAATGCTTGAAGCGAAAGAAGAAAAAGTTAAATTTATCGATCTCAAAAAGATCGATTTAAGCCGATTAGGGCCGGATGTTAAAGCCTATCTTGAAAATCGCGATAATCTAGAAGCTTTAGAAAAGGAAAAATTTACCTCTATCGAGCAATTGAGCAAGTTTGTCAGCGATAAAATCAACCTTGATTTAAACGAAGCTGCAAGAAAGATCGAACTAAATCAATCCATCACTAAATTAGAAGAGAAAACGAAAACAAAATCTGCCGATTGGAAAAATAAAGAAAAGGTGGAATTAGCAAGCTATACGCCTTTTAATCCTACAGGGTTTAAGGAAAACACAGGCAATCGAATTACTCCTAATCAGGTTGACCTTTACGCGGCTAAACTAAAGGTTAAAAGCGAGTCGGCTCAAAATAAGTTACGCGAAAGGGTCGAAGTGCAGGACAAGGTGGTCGATCCCAATAAGCTAGATAGTATAAGGCAAGAGATCAAAGAGAGAAAAAGTAGCCTTGATAATGAAGCAGGGGTTTTAAAGGACGCGATTATCGATAAGCTTTTAAAAGGGGACCGAAAGGAGATGCCTCTTAAATTGCGTCAGTTGCTTAAAACCTATGAAAAAGGGGAGAAAGAGGCCCTTTTTGAAATGATTCTAGATGCTTATCAAACGAATGTCCCGCTCGGAAGCGAGATCGAAAACGATATTCTAAATTATCTTTTGCTTAAAACAGAATCGAATCTTCTTGGTCTTCCGGTTACAAAAATTATCAATGAGCTCGACGAACTAAAAAAACAAAGCGGCGTCGAAGAAGAATGGAGCCAGGCCTCTTTCGCGCTTGGCAGGCTTCTTAAACAGGCTTCAAATAGAGAAAGATACGTTGTAAATAATGAACTTATCGATCCAAGATACACAAGAAAATTTTTAGTCGCGGAACTCCGCAGCCAAATAATCCTGACGAAAGAACAGGTCGAGCTTATAAAAAAGATCGATAAAGATCCGACGCAGTGGTTTCAATTAATGATGGGGGGAGGAAAAACCTCAACTATTTTACCAATCGTGCTGCTTTTGATAGCGGATAAAGGAACCCTCGCAGTGGGACTATTGAAATCGAAGCTTGCTCAGCAAGGTCTCGATTCGCTTGATAAATCGACAAGGCTTCTGATGGAAAGAGCAGGTATTCTATTTAACTTCGACATCAAAACGCCAAAATCAGCCATTGCTTTGCAGGAAGAGTATTTGAGACTCCTTCAAGTCAAATCAGACAAGGGCTATGTCATAACGACGATCGAGTCGAAAGCGGCGATCGAACATAAAATCATGACGCTAAGACAAAAAATCCGAGACGACAATCCAGAGGATTCTGAGCTTGAAGAACAGCTTCATTGGTTAATTAAAATACGCTCGCTATTAAAGAGCGGCGTCACGATGGGCGACGAGATCGATGACATTATCAACATTAAGCAAGAGAATAACTTAGGGATGGGGAATGTCACGCTGAACGACCATCTATGCGCCTCAATGAAGCAAGTCATGCTGCTTGTATACCGTGATCCTGAATTAAGAGAGCTTCGGGATGCCATTTTAAACGAATCGCAGAGCGACCTTAAAAAGGAAAAGATCGAGAAATTTAAAGAAAAAATCGTCGAGAAACTGGGTGGAGATAAAAACTATATTTTAGGCAATGCGCCGATTTCTGAAGGACATAATGTTGAAAGGGAAACGGCATTAAAAAAACTTCTCGTCCGTCTGCCTCTCGCCCTTTCTCAAAAACCTGGCATGCAGGTCGGCGTTAAGGCGTCGGATGGATTTACAGTGGGCCCCTTGGATCGAACCGACGAAATCGAAGGCACATTCTTTGGTAAAGAAGAGGACGTTGTTTTAAATCACTTCATTTTATACAGCGCGAAGCTCCCGCTTACCCCTTTTATAAAGCAGGCGTGGAACCGATTTTATGAAAAATATCCTGATAAAGGAAGACAAATCCTAAAAGAGGCGAAAGAGAGGGGCATCACCCCAATCGAATATCTAAATAGCCGTCCTGAGTTTGTGGAAGATCGGCTCGATCTTTTACAATCCTGCATTATCGAAACAAGAAGCGTCAAACGCTCCGATAAGCAGTATGTTTTGAATCACCAAGAGCTTGTAATGGATGAAGAGATCGGCGGGGTTTCCGGTACGCTAGATCCTTATGTGATGCCGACCAACAAGTTGAAGAAAGGGGAAGACGCAGTGCAGGTCGAAACCGCTTTGCGTCTTGAGATGAGTAAATCAAATAAAGTCTCAAATGTATCAGAGGAAAATTATTTTAACGCGATGGATGTGCATATCGGGAGATCCGATTGCAAAGCGATCATAAACGAAGGCTATGCCTTAAAAGGAATGAACGCCCTTGAAGTCGTTACCAAAATGCGAGAAACCGAGAACGGCCAAAAACGCGATTTTGTATTTATACACCCTAAGACCCGCAAAATGCAAATCTGGAGATCAGGACAGGAGGCACCGCATGAGATTAGTCCGCAAGGCTTGCAAGATATGCTTTTACGAGATCCTGACCTGCGCAAGAACTTCATTGCCTACTATGCTCCGACAGATACGAGAGGAACAGATATAAAAGTTCCGCGCGGCTATGGTGTCCTTGGTTTCGGATCTTCGACAAAAACGGCTAGCAAAGAGCAGGCTGAACTTCGTTTAAGAGAGCTTGGGGAGCTTCACTCGCTTGAGTTTGTCACTTCATCGAGCGACATGAAAGACTTCGATTCGATGAACAAGGTAATTGAAGATAGCACAAAAGAGGATGTTTCCGGCGATAGTTTAAAATCGGTTTTGGTTCACATGCAAAGTGCGGTTTCAATTGGCGTTCGTGCGATGCTAGCCTCTGATGCCAAGACAAAAGATAGCCCTGAATATTGGTCGAACGCTAATAAAGCGACACGTTTAAAGGAAAGAGAGCTTGAGAAGGAAATCACTAAGGAAGCCGAAAAATACCTGATACGATCGAAAGCCACCCCTTTAAATGAAACCGTCACAAAAGAGTACACGCTCTTTGAAAAACTAAGCATGACGATTGAAGAAGAAGAAAAGAAGATTAAGGAATTAAGAGCCTTTGTTAGTGAGATGAAGGAGAAATATCCGGGTCAATCTGAGCGCATTAAACAACTTCAGGAGATTATAATGCAATCTGAAGTGCGTCTCGCTCAAATCAAGGGAGAATATCTAGATCAAGATAAAGTCAAAGCGGAGCATGCCGCTCACCTTCCAGAGAAGATCTCCACGCCCGAGTCTTCCGATTCAAGCCTTGAGCAGGTAAACGAAGAGCAAATGGCGAACGTCAACGTCCAGGAGAGCCAGATGGTTCAAGAGACGGCCGTTTCTCAGAAGACGGAAGAAAAAGAGAAAATGCCTCATCAAAGGTGGACTGAGTTTAGTCCTGTCCCCAAAAGCAATCCTCTCGATGGAAGCAATTACTATGCAAAGGAGGATGGTGACTTCCGAAATAAATTTGGCTTAGATTTCCATGTCACCCAATCGTTTTTAAATCTTCATAAGCGCATGCCTAAAGTGCTCGGCGAGCCGATCGGAAGATATTTCGTAAACGGCTCGGAAATAGTTCTAATATCGTCCGACAATTACCAGTTTGAAGTGATCGACGCGATGAAACAAGGATCTCTTGCCGTCTACACTCCATTAAATGGAGAAAAGTATGGACAGGCGGTTAAGTTGAATCGCGGCAGCATCGATAACCCTCTTGATGATGAGGCTCTTAAAAAGGTGGTTCAAGGCAAGTGGATGATGGGTTACACGCAGTATTCCGCAGAGGAAAAGGCGATTCTCGTAACCTGGCTTCAAAACCTCGATGATAATGTCCTTGAAAACCATCGTCAATTTGTAAGCGAAAAAGGATCGATCAAATTAAAAGAACTTTTTGATGAAATCACGAGCGAATAGAGCAAAATTCAACACAAGAACAAAATTCAACACAAAGACACAAAGGCACAAAGAGTCTCGCTTTATTCAAACGAACTTTTCTGCCGTTCCGCTTCTATTTTTTATTTCTTCGAAATAAAAAATATGCAGCTATTTTTATTGCGAAGGCAATAAAAATAGATATTCGTGATACTTGCAAGCTTGCGTTCTATCTTTGTGCCTTTGTGTCTTTGTGCCTTTAAAGTTGAATTTCGCTATTCACAATAACTTTCGCGTCTTTGTGTTTTGTATAATTATGGTGTTATAAAGTTCCATTAGGCTAAAGATCTATTATAGGAGCGAATTCAACACACAAAGGCACAAAGAGTCTCGCTTTGCTCAAACGAACTTTTCTGCCGTCCCGCTTCTATTTTTTATTTCTTCGAAATAAAAAATATGCAGCTATTTTTATTGCGAAGGCAATAAAAATAGATATTCGTGATACTTGCAAGCTTGCGTTCTATCTTTGTGCCTTTGTGTCTTTGTGCCTTTAAAGTTGAATTTCGCTATTCACAATAACTTTCGCGTCTTTGTGTTTTGTATAATTATGGTGTTATAAAGTTCCATTAGGCTAAAGATCTATTATAGGAGCGAATTCAACACACAAAGGCACAAAGAGTCTCGCTTTGCTCAAACGAACTTTTCTGCCGTCCCGCTTCTATTTTTTATTTCTTCGAAATAAAAAATATGCAGCTATTTTTATTGCGGAAGCAATAAAAATAGATATTCGTGATGCTTGCAAGCTCGAGGTCAATCTTTGTGCCTTTGTGTCTTTGTGCCTTTGTGTTGAATTTCGCTATCTACATAAACATTCGTGTCTTTGTGTTATAAGGATCCGTTGATGACACGGTGTATTCCATTTTTGACAACTGAGGAACCAAAATTTATCAAAAGTCCCAGTTTTAACCCTGACAGTCTTAAGTAAGTTAGAATCTGAGTTTCAAATAGGGGATTGTGTTTTTCGGTTGCTTTGATTTCGATTAAAACACTGTTTTCAACAATGACATCTATGTAGTGAGGATCTTTTATTATTGTGTCTTTGTATTTGACTTCAAGGGCAGCTTGTCTTTGGACTTTTAATCCTCTTAAGTTAAGCTCGTGACAAAGAGCGGCTTCATAAATACCCTCAAGCAAACCGGGTCCACCTAGTTCTTTGTGAACTTCTATTGCTGCACCAATTATTTGATTTGAAAGTTCATTTTCTAAAGATTTTTGATACATTGTTATAGATAGTCCTGTTCAAATAAATTTTAACAATAGCATTGTAGCAAACGCCTCTCTTTGTGTTGAAATTTATTTTCTCCCTTTTTGCAAGCATCACGAATATCTATTTTTATTGCCTCAGCAATAAAAATAGATACGGCACGCCAGAAAAGTTCGTTTGAACAAGACGAGACTCTTTGTGTCTTTGTGCCTTTGTGTCTTTGTGTTGAATTTCGCTCTCAAAGAAGATCTTTAGCCTCTTTGTGTTGAATATTGAATATTATTTTTAAACACTATTTGGCATGCGCGCTCTTTTGGATAATTGGACAAGGTATTATACTTACCACCTATGTCACGCAGAAAAACTAGAACGGTATATGTAGGAAACGTCCCGGTAGGCTCAGACCATCCCATTAGGGTGCAGTCAATGACCACCTCGGATACACGAGATGCCGAGAAAACGATTGAGCAGATTATCCGCTTAGCGGATGCCGGCTGTGAAATCGCGCGGGTTACCGTTCAAGGAATTAAAGAAGCTGAAAGCTGCGAAGCCATCAAAAACGGCCTTATAAAAAGAGGATATAATATCCCGATTGTTGCGGACATTCACTTTTTCCCGCCCGCCGCGATGCGGGTTGCTGAATTTGTAGATAAAATTAGAATCAACCCGGGTAATTTTGCCGATAAGCGCGCTCAGTTCAAAGTCATAGAATATGATGACGCAAGCTATGCGCAAGAGCTTGAAAAGATCGAAGAAAAGTATGCTCCCCTTATTGAAAAGTGCAAACGCCTGAAGCGGGCGATGCGTATCGGCGTCAATCACGGATCGCTTTCAGACCGTATTATGAACCGATATGGCGACACGCCAGCCGGCATGATTGAATCGGCGCTAGAGTTTACCCGTATCGCAAGAAAATATGACTACCATGATTTAATTTTCTCGATGAAATCGTCAAATCCTCTCGTAATGATTGAAGCCTACAGAATGCTTGCGCAAGAGATGGATAGGCTTGGCTGGGATTATCCCTTCCATTTAGGGGTAACCGAAGCAGGAGAGGGGGAAGATGGGAGAATCAAGTCGGCGATAGGCATTGGTTCATTGCTGCTTGACGGGATTGGCGATACGATCCGTGTATCTCTTACAGAAGATCCTTGGTACGAAATTGCGCCTTGTAAGGAGCTTGTCTCTCTTGCTGAGAGAAACCGATCTAAAGGCGATTTGCATCCTTTTCAGCCGCGTGATGTGGCCTATAAAAACCTTTCCTTCTATAAAAACGGAACGGTCGTCATTCACTTGACAGACGAGGAGCAAAACGATCCGCAGTTATTTAATAAGCTTGGTTTTGACGTGGTTTTAGGTCAGCCCGCTATAAAAAATACCTCTGTAGATATGATTGTGGTTGATCGAATTGTCAATCGAGATAAATTAAAAAAATTATCTGATAGTGGTGTTTCAGTCCTTTCTTATTCATCCGATCCTGAATTCATTTCGATCCTGGACACTAAAAAGGCTCTATTTTCTCATAGATTTCCGCTCGTAGTTCAGACGGAAGGGGAGATTCCTCAGGTTAAACCGGATTTAATTCTTTTAAAGCCAAAGAATGGATTTGTTCCTGAAGCAAGGGACTTTTTCAAAACCTTAAAAGGAGATACACCCGTCATTTTGGTTCATTCGGGAGGGGAAAATCCGGTTATAGATATTTCAGCGGAAGTGGGGTCTTTATTCTGCGATAATCGGGGAGAGGGGGTTATGATTGATGCTCCTCTGCCCTTAGAAGACAAGGTGCGTCTATCTTTCAACCTATTGCAAGCCAGCCGTAAAAGGATCACTAAAACCGATTTTATTTCTTGTCCAAGCTGCGGAAGAACGCTCTTTGACCTTCAAACGGTGACAAAGAAGATCAGGGAAAGAACCGCCCATCTGGCAGGGGTTAAAATTGCCATTATGGGGTGCATTGTCAATGGCCCCGGCGAGATGGCCGACGCAGATTTTGGCTATGTAGGCTCGAAACCGGGTAAAATTGATCTATACGTGGGTAAAAGCTGCGTACAGAAGGATATCGAGTTTGACCATGCCGTAGATAAGCTCGTTGATCTCATTAAAGCGCATAATCGATGGGTCGAACCGGTTCTTAATTAATTCTTAATTATACTCATGTATAATAGTTTGCATGATCTCAAGAGTTGATCCAACAAACGCACAGTATAATTTTGAAATCGAATTTAAGCAGCTAAAGCTTTGGAAAAAAGTGACGGTCGTTGCTTTTGTCGCTTTGTCAACTCTTGTTTCTCTTGGGTTTCTCTTTGAACCCAGTTTTCAATTTATTGTTGGTCGGTTAAGTGAAAAGCCTGATAGCAAGGTTTCTAAAAAAGTCGTTAAAATTGATCTGACAAAAAAACGTGTTCAATTAAGCTCAGATGAAAAAAAGCAAGTAGAGAAGAATTTTGATGAATGGTTTTCAAAACAATCTTCTTATCGCTTTGAAGATACTACAAAAAGAAAGAGGGCTTTAAAGTTAGCCGCCTTTTACGTCCTTGAAAATAAGAAAGACGACAATGTTAAATTTGCTTTAGTCGATATTCTTGAAGCAAGATTTAAAAAAGAAGAAGAGCTTATAAAAATTGCAAATAAGCCCCTTTCGCCATCTATCCCTCGT
Source organism: uncultured bacterium (assembly GCA_964483465.1). GTDB lineage: Bacteria > Chlamydiota > Chlamydiia > Chlamydiales > Parachlamydiaceae > CAZABG01. The sequence continues at coordinate 6,139 of CAZABG010000057.1, read as the reverse complement.
TCTCCTAAAATAAATAAGGAAAAAAATAAATTTGTTATTAAAACCGAGCGTAAAAATAGTGAAGATAAAATCGTTGTTGTTGAAAAAGAGTATAAGCGCTGGCATACAACAGGCTATGGTTCATGCGGAATACACGCCCTTTTTGGAGAACAAAAGAATGGAACTTTCACCTCTGATTTAAAAGCTCGCGCCGAATTTTGCGATCATCTGGAAAAAAATCCGCTACCTCAATCTTTTGTGAATCAATTAGAAGAAATCTTCATGTATTTGCATAAAAAAGATGAAGCTCCGGATGAGGTAAAGAAGAATGGCCGTCGTGTCAAAGATTATCTAAAAGCGCTAAAGCCGGTATTTGAAAAAGGTTTAGACAAGAACGAAGGGTATAAAGCAGAAATTGCTGCGATTAAAAAGGGGCTTGGCGATGTAGAGGGAAGTAAAGAGCTTACTGCCATTGCGGAGCGAAAAAGACTCAATGATCAACTTGACGCCCTTAAGAAAAGATTTGTGGAAGACAGCGAAGTCAAAGAAGTCGTTATTAAGAAATTGAGAGAACGGGGAGTTTATCTCTTCCAGCATGAATTGATTGAAGTGGCTAAATTCAAAAACAGACCTTTAATCATTCATCAAAAAGATCATAAAGGTAATGAGATTTCTACCAAATATATGAACGGGGAAATCGTTCCTAACAACAAGACATATACGGATAAAAAAGATACGGCTTCAAAAATAGCCTGGACCCATGTCTATTATGAAGGATCGCACTTTGAGCGTGTCACAAAACAAAATATAAAAATCGATTTTAAGGAAAAGGTTTAAATGGCGGTTGCAGGTTATTATCATGAACCCAATTGTTTGGAACAAGCGGTGACAATTGGAGGTAAAGTCTTAGGTATGACTGCTGTTGTGGTAGGCGCAGTCGTTGTTGCCGCAGTAGCTCCTTTTGTTAGCGCGGTGGCTTTGCCCATATTTGCGATCAAAGCGCTTCCAAAATGGATTGAACATAAAGAGCTCTACGCTCAGACGCTTTATGATGGTACGCGTGTTAAATACGGAAGAGTGGAAGGCCAGGATTATACGAACTGGTATGGACAAGCTAAAGCCAACGTTGTTCCTACGGATAAAGATCGTTTGCATGAACTTTTAAATTCTTATGTTCATAGAAAGGTAGAAGGGATTCCTAATTCCACAACATTTAATACTGTCGATGACATTGTCTGGCTTGATAAAGAAGTTAAAAGAAGAGAAGTGGAAGATTCCCTTAACGAAGACTTAAAAATGATACGCGCCTTCGCAAAAGCGCTAATCCCGATTGCCGGAATTTTGTGGGTGCTTGCAACAGAAACGGGTGCAGGCGGAGCAAGCACGATGGGTTGTACAGTGTGTATGCAAGGCGGTGATGAGGATAAGCATTGGAGCTGGCAAGAAGCCATAAACTATCATAAGCGCATTTCTTCACTAGTTTAATCGAAAGAGTAGCGGCTGGTAAGCTCCCTTTTTAGCTCTTTTAAAGCCCTGGGATCATGATTTTGTTCTTTAAGGATCTTTTGCAGATTATAAAAATGTTCCCAGGCTTTTTTATAGTTCTGCCGTTCGGCATAAAGAACCGTTAGATAATATTCTGTATTAACATCCTTTTCAAAGAGTTCATGCGATTTTTTTAACGCTTCGAGCGCTTCTTTCATCCGGTGCAGCTGCAGATAACATACCGCAAGCTGATTCCACCCTTCTTTAAAATGGGGATATTTTTTTAGAGACTCTAAAATCGTATCTCTTTTTTTAACAATCGACGAGCGGTTTTCGTCGACAGGTTGAAGAACGGCTCTAAGCCCTTCGACATCGACAAGTGAATCTAGATAATCATTCGGAACAGTCGAGGGGGATAAGGTATAGGGGCATTTATAATTGCGTACTTTTTCAAGGCATTCTCTGCCTTTTTCAATTTCTCCGTTAAAAAGATAGTTATATCCCATAAGCTCGATGAGCTGTTGGTTGTTAGTCATATATTTTTTAGCTTTCTCATAGCTTTGAATCGCTAGATCATAGCGCTCTTGCTGCCAAAAGGTGGAAGCCTGGTTGTAATGCGCCGTACCGATAACTTCTTTGATATCGATGGTTTCAAGGGCTTTTGTATCCATACCGAGGTAGATGGAAGAATCGGGATTGACTCCTCGCGCAGTTGTTTCAATGTTAATGAGTTTGCCGTTATCGCGCGCTCTTACGTAGATGTGCCCAGGAGGTGTTACCATTTCAAGATCAAGGCCGATTCTTTGAGCAAGCGTTATGTAAAGAATCGATACCCCTAAGCAAACCCCTCGTCTTGAATCTAAAACAGAAGGAAGAAAGGTGTACAGGTCGACATTTTTTGCGTATAAGGAATGCGGGGGAAAGCGAAAGCCCAGCTCATAAAAAATGTATTGATTCATGGCGTTGACTTTTTCTTGAACGGTGCTATTCGGTGAAAGCCGGTTCAAGATTTGGATCGCCATAAGGTCGAGTGAAACTTCATAGGTTCTAATTTGATCCATCTGCTCAGATCCAAGCTGGCTTAAAAATAGACCGCGCGCAAGATCAATTTCGGTGGGGTCTAGAGCCAGTACTTCACTTTCAGAAGTTACGTATTTTCCTTTCAAATTTCTGTTTTTTAAATTGCGGCCGATCGATTCAAGTTTATTTAAAGTTTCATGAGGAAGGGGTTTTCGAAGCCCTAAATTGGGTTTATTAACAAGCCCGATCAAGCTATCGAAAGATTCTTTTATAAGATCATTTTCAATGTAGGCGCCGTCAACCCCAAGGAGGTTATAAAGGGTGTAGGCAGCTTTCTGCCCTTCCGGCGTTTGGGGGTAAAGATTATAAAATGCTAGGTGCTCCGCGATGGATAACGGATCTAAACTGTTATAAATCGTTTTGACCTGTTCTTGCGAGGTAAAGCTGCAGAATAGAATTAAATTAAGGGGCCAGTATTTCATGAATCGCATCGTTTAGTTGAGTGTTCTCGGCCATTTCTTCGATATAAGGTTTCATCCGGTAGGTCCAGTTTTCGGGTGTAACTGTTCCGGGAACATTGATTCGATCTTGTTCGATGTTAGAATAGCAAAGTTCGGGAACAAGAGAAAGATACTCTAAAAGAAGATTGACCGCAAAGCGGCTGTTTGTGTGATGGCTGTCATATAAAATTGATTTTAGCATGGGTTGAGAAAGATGCTCTGTTTTAATCCAATGTTTGAAACGGCAAAATTCTTCAACTTCGCTCGGACATCTGTGCCACCACATGCGCAGCGGCTCAGAGTCGTGTGTGGAAACGGTAGTTAAGCTGACTTCGGGATATTTATCGTACGGGATGTAGTGGCCTGATATGTTTCTTTCCCATCTGATTACTTTGGTTCCGGGAACAGCTAAGTAAGACATGCAGGTTCTTACTTCATCGGGAACGGTGCCGAGATCTTCGCCAATCGGGCGCATTAACGTCGCATTTAGCATCATACGGAGAAGTTTTTCGCCTTGAGGAAGCCATTCATGAGTGTCTAGCGGATAATATAATCCTTCAACAGGACTTTGCCCTTCTCTCATAGCCCAGATGCGAAAAAACCCGACAATGTGATCGATTCTATAGGCATGAAAAATTTCACTCGCATTGCGCAGTCGTGATTTCCACCATTCAAAATCGGTCTTTTCGTGTTCATCCCACCGATAGGGAGGGAATCCCCACCATTGCCCGTGCGGGTTATATCCATCTGGAGGCGCGCCTGCCTTTAAATCGAGATTAAATAGCTGCGGATTTGCCCAAACATCGGCGGAATCGGGAGAAACAAGAATGGGTATATCGCCAAGAATTTCGATCCCGTTTTCTTCCGCGTATTTTTTTACCATGCCCATCTGTTGGTAGCAAAGAAACTGTTCAACATAGAAAGTTTTTATTTCTTCTTCGGTAATTTCATTGCTCGGCCAGTCCTTCCAGGAAAGGTCGTGATATTTTGATTTGAGCGCTTTAAATTTCGCGTAATTATTAAGCCAAGGATGGGTTTCGACAAATTGTTCGTAAGCAAGGTCGGGCTTAAATTGATGAAGAATTTTTTCACGGATATAGCGCTCTTTCAGTTCGTGAACGGCGGAGTAGGGAATCCTTTCAAGCGAATTAAGGTGCGGCTCTTTAAAGCCATCGAGGCGCAAGTAAAGAGGATTTAAGGCGAAGGCCGATAAGGCATTATACGGGCTTGGATCAAGGCCTGAATCGTTAATAGGCAACAATTGAAGCATGCTGAAGCCTCTTTTTTTCATCCAGTCGATGACTGGAATTAAGTCGAGGTATTCGCCAATTCCTCCGCTCTCTTTTGAGCGAAGGCTGAAAATCGGGATATTAACACCGTGCTTCTTGAGCATTTACGTGCCTTGTAAAATTTATTAACACATGGCAAGAAATTAGGTAGACAATGGTTGTTATGGCAAGCGAGAGAGATGAAGTCAAATAGGCGGCAATCGTTAAGGCGGCAAATACCGCGATAACAGCTGTCGCCACTTTGGCGATCACTTCGTCTTTGTATATCCACTTCGAAAAAGAAATTACCGAATCTGGATAAGGGTGATCATCAATTTTCATACTTCTCTATTTTTAGGGCTTAAGAATCCATTTATTATAGCAAATACTAATGAAAATAAAATAGCCCAACCGAAATTATCAAAAGAAAAACCTGGAACTAATAGAGAAACAAGCCAGCTGATAAAACCCATGATCACAATGGTAAATAGGCCGAGTGTCAAAATATTTATTGGAAGTGTGAGGATTAATAGCAGCGGGCGGATGAATGTGTTAAGAAGGCCTAAAACGATCGCGACGATAAGAGCGGTTTGGTAATCATAAAGGTGAACGCCCGGGAGAATATAGGCGGCAACCCACACTGCGACTGTACTGATAATCAGTGTTATTAAAATATTCATAATTCCTCAAAATGTTGAAAGGCGCTCTCGCTTAGCGCGGTTAAATTATAGCCTCCCTCTAAGAGGGATAGGATCCTTCCTTTAGCGTATTGGTTTGCGATATTTTTTACGACCCTTGTTAATTCGCCAAAATCTTCGGTCTCAAGATCAAGGGCGCCTAAAGGGTCTAGCTTGTGCGCGTCAAAGCCTGCGGAAATAAGAACGATCTCGGGTCTGAATTTAGCCATGGCGATCGGCAAATGAGCAAAAGCGTTTAAGACTTCAAGTCGTGAATTTTTTCCCGGAGGAATGGGAAAATTCAGAATATGATCTGTCGATTTAAGCCCCGTCCCGGGATATAAAGGGGACTGATGCGTGCTGAAATAAAAAATATCCTTGTCATCCTTGAAGATCGCCTCGGTACCATTGCCATGATGAAGATCCCAGTCGACTATCAAGATTCGTTGAATATTTAGCTTAGCGCGAGCATAAAGAGCTGCGATCGCAATATTGTTAAATAGGCAAAAGCCCATGCCGCGATCTCTTTCCGCATGATGGCCGGGAGGGCGGATCGCCGCAAACACTCTCGAACCTTCTTCTAAAAGATCAATACCGGTGAGGCCGGCGCCGACGGCAGCGAGAGCTGCGCTGAATGATTTCGGCATTATTTCAACATCGCCGGTCGAAAGCGTCGTATAGCCATTTTCAATTTCTGACTTTACAAGATCAACATATGAGGCGGGGTGGCAAAGGAGTAGATCCTCTCTCGATGCGCTGCGAGAGGGGGTGGGCAGAATCCCTTGGAATTTACTTTTTATCGCGTTTAATCGATAAACTGACTCCGGATGGCCGTAAGGAGTCAAATGTTCGAAGCATAATTCGGGTAAAATGAAGTACTTTTGCGGCATTGTTCCTCAAATTCGAACGGTGAAAAGTAAACATAGCTTTTTTTCGCTAAAAAATGAGCGTTTTTTTGTGCTTTTTGTTCGAAGACGTTTCGCACAGTGCAAAAAAAAATCGCTTCCAAACCCATTTCTGAAACAGAAGTGAAAAAAAGTGAGAAACTTCGCTTGCTGTAAAATGCTTATCTTTTGTATGTTCTTTTACATCTTACGACGAACGAGCGATAACAAGCGAAGTTCGAAGTAACGAAAAGAAGACAGAAAGTCTTCTAAGTTAAGTTGTTTTGACAATACTAAAAAGATAATGTACAAGCAAGTGTTTGTCG
>CAZABG010000056.1:16293-16588 GCA_964483465.1 uncultured bacterium | reverse complement strand
AAAATTATAAAAAAATGGGTAATGGTAAGGTGCTAACGCCTTGTCCCTGCTTCCCTTGTGCGGCCATACTCGCTTTGCATATTCGACTATCGCTCAGGTCGGCAGGTACAACCTAGGCCTCCCTTCGTTCGCTTTGAGGCTCACTTCGCGATAGTCCAATCTGCTTTGCGATTCTGGCCTGTCGGGTCGCTTCGCTCCTCGCTATAACAGTCGCTCGGCTAAACGCCTCGCGGTCGGAATCAGCCTTCGGCTGAAAACAACCCGCCGCTAAAGCGGCGGTCATGCGCCTACTAAA
>CAZABG010000056.1:0-16193 GCA_964483465.1 uncultured bacterium | reverse complement strand
GCGGCGCATCATCGCCGTCCGCAGGCGGCGATAACCAGCGCTGAAAGCGCTGGGAGGTGCCGTGGGATGAGGCAATTCCCGACCGCGATCCCAAGCGACAGTTTTAGAGAGAGCGAAGCGATCCGATGCGCTCGAAAGCCGCCGCTAAAGCGGCGCATCATCGCCGTCCGCAGGCGGCGATAACCAGCGCTGAAAGCGCTGGGAAGTATGCCGAGGGACGAGGCTGTTTCCGACCGCGAGGCGTATAGCCGAGCGACTGTAGTGTCAAGCGACGAAGTCGCCCAATAGGCCAGAATCGCAAAGCAGATTTGACTATCGCGAAGTGAGCTTTAGCGAACGAAGGGAGGCCTAGGTTGTACCTGCCGACCTGAGCGATAGTCGAATATGCAAAGCGAGTATGGCCGCATGAGGGTAGCGGGGAACAAGGGTACACTTGTTCCCGACTAACAAAAAAATTCTCTCTCAAGTTTATAAAACGATCACAGTCTGGATAAACCCAATTCAAACCAATATCTATAAAACTGATACAGCACTCGAGCGATAGTCGAATATGCAAAGCGAGTATGGCCGCATGAGGGTAGCGGGGAACAAGGGTACACTTGTTCCCGACTAACAAAAAAATTCTCTCTCAAGTTTATAAAACGATCACAGTCTGGATATATTCAATTCAAACCTACATCTATCTAATGATCTCGATTCCGGCGACATCACGGGGAAAATAAGGAGCCTCAAGCTCTTTAATCTCATCATCCGTCAATTTTATGGAAAACGAAGCAAGCGCATCGTCAAGATGATGTAGCTTGGTTGCGCCTATAATGGGAGCGGTAATGTAGGGCTTCGATAACACCCAGGCAAGGGCAATTTGAGACATAGCCGCATTACGCTTTTTCGCGATGCGTTCTACTGCAGAAATGATCGCCTTATCCGATTCTTCGGTTTTCGCGTAAAGCTTTTTGCCGAAAGTATCGGCTTCGGTGCGCGGTGTAGATGTACCATAAGGCCTTGCAAGACGTCCGCGGGCAAGCGGACTCCAAGGAATTACGCCAATGCCTTCTTCTTTACAGAGGGGAAACATTTCACGCTCTTCTTCGCGATAAAGAAGGTTGTAGTGCGGTTGGATTGAAATGAAACGGGTAAGATTTTTTGCTTGAGCAAGATACAACATCTTGGCAAGCTGCCAGGCATAGAGAGAGGACACTCCGATATAACGCGCTTTTCCTGACTTAACAACATCGTGGAGAGCGTCTAAGATCTCTTCGATCGGAGTCGAAAGGTCTAAGCGATGGATTTGATAAAGGTCGATATAATCGGTATTAAGGCGCTTTAAGCTTTGATCAATTTCAAAGAGGATGGATTTACGCGAAAGCCCTGTACTGTTCGGGTCTTGACGCATCGGAAAATAGATTTTTGTAGCGATGACAACTTCTTCACGTTTTGTAAGCGCGTGGATAGCGCGGCCAAGCACCTCTTCCGACGCGCCAATCGAGTACATATTAGCGGTATCAAAAAAATTTATGCCGGCATCAAGCGCCCGTTTGAAATAGGGACGCGAATCCGCTTCATTCAAGACCCAGCTATGAACCCCTTTTGACGGATCCCCATAGCTCATGCAGCCTAAACAAATCCGGGAAACTTTTAGTCCCGACTTTCCTAAATTAACGTAATCCATAGAACATGGATTCTATTAAATAGGATCCATTTTAGGCTTCATAAAAAATAAAGCGATTAAAAAGAAAAGTAAAAAGCCCGTATTCAAAAGGACATTGTAAGGAACGCCCGATACGAATGAACCTAAAGAGTCGAATACATACCAGCCGATTAATCCATAAAGGACTGCACGCCAAATCTTGAGAGAATTCATTATCTCGCGAGAGAGGAAGAATAAGGTTACTCCCCATCCGATCATCACGCCCCCGAGCATGGCATTGAAAATCCGCATTTCTTTAGTAAATGTAACTAATCGGTAATCGGGAAAGTTGAGAAGGTTGTAAATAGTTAGCCATGTCCTTTCATATCCCTGAAAAGAGGCTAGAAAAGCCAAAAAGCCTGTCAAAACAGTAAAAAAACACGCAAGCCTAAATAGGAGAAGACCAATTTTTTGCATAATGACGGTATAGCTAACTTGATCAATAAAGGAAACCGTGTAAATTTCTATTTACAAAATTAAACTCTTGATCGCGAATCTGTCGGAAAAAATCATGGTAGAGAATGGCATGAACACACGCCTCTTCTATCAGATAGCTTCCAAGGGGCTTGTTAAATACGTATACAAAGATACCTATGTTAATTTGTAAACAACGCACGGAAGTGTAGAGGTAAAATTTACTCAAATCCGTACCGATAACAGGAATTCTAAATGAATGAAAGATCGACAAAGCAAAGGTTGATACAGCGAAAATAACAGAGATGAGACTGTCTTTTAGCCCTTTTAAAACGCTATAATCACCAATTTCTAATGGACTATTTTTATACGTATGATAATCACTGTTAATATATTTAAACCTTAACGACTCAACTATCGGAAGAGGAAATACAGACTCATATCTGCACCTAGCGTTATAAACAGGAGCGTGACAATCTACGTCCATAATTAAAATATCCTTTGTGATAAGAATTTATACGTCTCGCGTGCTTCAATGAAGCTTTCTAAAAAGTAGTTATATTGATCGATATTCGTTTTAGCTACATACATGATGTACTGGCCTTGCGGCGGGTTGCATACAGCCAAAAGAACACCCAGAGCAAGCTCCATATTGCGATAAGCTGAAAAGAGTTCATACGCTGTAAATTGCAGCGTCTGTTGAAAAGGCGAGATAATCAGCCTGAAGATGGCGCAAGCTATATGAATCACGACATTTGCAAGCGGCTCCAAAGATTGAGAAAGCTCAACTTTTTCCGATGCGAAAAACTCATCGGCAGGTGTTACGTGACTAGAAAAAGCGATTGTGTCAGGATCTATCATAAGACGGGTATTGGTATAGTTTATTTATTTTTAAAGTCCTATTATAACTAGTCAAAATAAAGATAGCATTAAGAACGAGGATTATTTCTTACGACTCGGTCGTACATAGCAATGTGAGCGCTTGCGTCCATAATAAGCCACGCGCCCCTTTTCTTACTGAAAAGATAGAGAAGGCCCCCTGAAGTAAGCTCGAGGCTTCGCACAAGATTGAACGCGCAAAATTTAACCGAATTTAAATCGTGTTTGATAGGCAGCGCAAGGCCGGTAATAATTAGTAATGCAACAGATACAATAGTTCTTAATAGCCCTTTATAACAGACTTTTGCCGCTTTAAATCGGGACTTTTCGTTATAACGGATTGAGAACTCAATCTCCTCATAACGAAATGATAATGGAAGGTTTTGATCGACGTGCTGCATAAGAATATTTTAAAATATTCTTATAAAGAAGAGATAAAGAGAGGGTTATTTCTTTTCTAATTCGTTTATTATATGGGAAGAAATCTTCTTATAGACATTTAAATTAACTGAAGCTTCTTCAATCAAATAACTACCGCACTTATAGTTAAAGGGAGAAATTAAAGTTCCAAAAGAAACCTGCAATAATCTAATGGCAATATAGGCAGCCAGCTTGTTTTGAATTAAGGTAGTAGAGTTCTTAAAAGAACCATAAATAGCTCTTCCAATTAATCTTAAAGCGACATATGCCGTTTTTGCCGATGATTTTAAAGCGGGAAGAAACGCGCTTTGTTTCTGAAAGCTGCGACCGACATTTTTTGTAGTGTAATCATCGTAGTTTGAATCCACATAACTAAACTGCAAAACCGCATTATCCGGTTTAAAATCATAATTTCCAAAAATGGCGACAAATCGAGAATTGCTAACAGTACTATCTAAACTTCTTGGTTGCATAGGCTAATTTTACAACACATGTATTAAGAACACATAAAGATTGTAAATTTCTCCCTTTAAATGCTATCACTTTTTCCATGCGCTACATAATATTTATTTTAATTTGTGCCTTCTTGCAAGCCTCGGAGATGGTTTTTATTCCGGGAGGCGAATTCGTTATGGGTTCAAACGATTCTGACGCAAGACAAGATGAGAAACCCCCTCATCAAGTTAAAGTTGATAGCTTTTGGATAGATGAAACCCCCGTTACCAACCGGGACTTTAAAAAATTTGTCGATGAAACAGGCTACGTCACGACGGCCGAAAAAGCGCCGACCCTAGAAGAGATCATGAGCCAAGTTCCTCCCGGCACACCCCCGCCAAGCCCCGATTTACTTGTGCCCGCTTCGCTTGTTTTTAAAAAGCCTGATCGCCCTACCCCATTGAAAAATAGCTTTGTGTGGTGGGAATGGAAACCGGGCGCAAACTGGAAGCATCCTTTAGGCCCTGAAACCAGTATTGAAGGAAAAGAAGATCACCCTGTCGTGCATATTTCTTGGTATGACGCAAATGCTTACGCTAAATGGGCGGGAAAAAGACTGCCTACAGAAGCAGAATGGGAATATGCTGCGCATGGAGGTAAGCAAGAAAAATACGTTTGGGGCAATGAGGAATTTTCTGAAAGCGAACCGCAGATTAATATTTGGCAAGGAACCTTTCCTCATCAAAGCGATAAGAAAGATTACGGTACCACTCCCGTAAAGAAATATAAACCAAACGGCTACGGCCTCTATGATATGGCAGGCAACGTTTGGCAGTGGTGCCAGGATCTATATAACGCAAATTATTACGCGGAAGTTGCAAAAAAAGGCCTTTCGATTAACCCAAAAGGGCCTTTGAAAAGTTTTGATCCGGACGAGCCTTACGCCAAAAAGTATGTGCATAAAGGAGGCTCGTTCCTATGCCACAGAAGCTATTGTAAAAGCTACCGTATTTCTGCCCGCATGAAAACATGCCCTGACACAGGATTAAATCACCTGGGATTCCGATGCGCAAAGGATAAACAATGAAACCTTTTCTTCTTTTTATTTTAATTGCTATCAGCTTGACGGCTCGCGAGCCTTTCGACGCGGTTTTAACCGTTAGCGGCGTTAGCGCGAGAGTCAGCGCACCGAACCTTGTCGACTTAAAGCGCGATTTGAAAGGAGAGAGTATAGAGGCCTTAATTCCCATTTACACCCCTACTTCTGCGCTTGATTTAAACATTAATCTACGAGGCTTAAATGTTATCAGCTCGTTTGCGGCAAATTCAACAGAGCTCGTAGTATCCATTCCTGAAGCCGGTATTTCAACCTCGTTTGACGGAGGATCAAGGGATCAGAGCATCGCCCTCTTTAAACAGTTTATCCGTGACGGTGGAAATAAGGACGGCGCTTTATTAAAAGCTTACGCGAAATACTCTCCTATCGATCCGATCGCAGGGAATCCAAATAGCCTCCTTTATCAAATGGCGGCAAATGATTTTGAACTAGGTAAGCTATCACCCCTATCCGGCTGCGAATGCGGATGGAGCGCTCAGCCAATCATCCACCAATTTCAAGTGGGCTTAAGAGGCGGAAGAGCTTTTTCAGAGGGATATGATACAACGATTGTAAAACTACCTCTTCGTTATTCCTATTCGCCAAATTTAAAATGGGCCCTTATCATCGACGCCCCGTTTAGCTATATTCGAAATGGCGGAGCTTCTTCTATTGCAGGATCGATCGGCGCCGGATTAAGGGTGCCGGTAGGCTCTAACTGGTCGATCACTAGCGTATTTAGGCTTGGATCAGGAGGGACGCTTGATCTTTGCACTTCTGGCAACTTTTTTTCAACGGGAGTCCTTAGCCAATACAACTGGAAATGGGGCGGTTTTGTCTTGAGCTTGTCAAATTATGCCGGCTATTTCACTTCAACAAATTTTTGGCTTTCAGGATTAAACTTCAACTACCATATTCAGACTTATTCGTTAAAAAATGGCCTCTCACTAACTTCTTGCGACTGGCTTTGCTTATTCGATCGCCCCCTAAACTGGAGTGTTAGCTTTGTTGACACCTATTTTACAAAGGGAGGCTTATTTATCCGGCACTATGATGAAGTTGGGGTTAACTTAATTACAAACTATCTAAACCCATGCATTGACTATGACGCTTTGATATTTGGTTTTACTTATCAATTTGGCGAAAAAAACTACCGAGGCTATATGTTTAACCTCGATTATCAGTTTTAAGAAGGCGATTTAGATCATCTAAACGCGTTTGAGCTTGCTCCACTCTTTTATCAACGTTAACGGAGGCGTTTGTCCTTATGTCGGAGACTATGCTTCTTACTTCATTTTGCAAACTGGCAGCGGCTTTTTTCACTTCTTTACTATCTGAAAGCTGCGCTTTTGATAAGGCTTCACTAATCGGCTTTGCTAAATTTTGAAACCTTTTATGCAGCGTTTCATTTTGAATATTAGCCTCGATGACATAATCATCCTTTTTTAGCGCTTTGTTAAAGGAGGAGGTAAGGTTTTTGCCGATAGGCTTATCCGTTGCAGAACGGATTTTATTTTTAATTGACTCTGCGCCTCTTTGAATTTTATTCAAGGCAGCCTTAATGGGGTTTTTCTTCTTATCCGATGGAAGCTCGTTTTGCCCATAATTATATTCGGATCGTGTAGGGTCTGGTTTATTTACACTCATATAGTAATTATGAATCTTAAACCAATTTAGAAGGCTGTTTAGCCATTATATTTATGAAAATTTAATATTTTAAATCCTAAAAAATTATTGAAACCTCTAATATGCAATAGAATACAAAAAAATAATCTTATCTCTTATACTTTTGTGCATGAAAAAGGCTTTGGCTGTTCGACATGTCCCTTTTGAAGATCTCGGATCCTTCGAGCCGATAATTAGCTCTAAATATGATATTCGCTACTTAAACATTGCCTATGAAGATATCCCCTCATCATCTTTCGACTTAGTTATCGTTTTAGGGGGTCCTATAGGTGTCTATGAAGAAAATTCATATCCATTTCTTCAAAAAGAAATCGATTACCTGAAACATCGGCTAAATCTAAATCTCCCCACTCTCGGCATTTGTTTAGGAAGCCAGCTTATCGCACGCGCACTCGGCGCGTCCGTTTATCCAAATGGACATAAAGAAGTGGGCTGGATTCCACTGCAATTAACGGAAGAGGGGAAAAAATCCATTATTCATCCTCTTGAAAACACCTCTATGTTTCACTTCCATGGAGACACGTTTGATCTGCCAAAAGGCGCAAGCCTTCTTGCCTCAACCCCTCTTTGTAAGAACCAGATCTATTCCATCGGAAAAGCGCTCGCATTTCAGTGCCATCCGGAAGTCATGCAGCCTAAACTTGAACAGTGGTGGATTGGACATGCGGTTGAACTATCTAATTTAAAAATATCGCCGAACGATTTAAGGCTTGAGACGGAAAGACACTGCCCAAAATTAGAAAAAATCGCTCCCTTAATCATAAACAAGTGGATTGAATCCTTATGAAAACAAAACCTCTTTACATGACAGATCCTTATTTAAAATCTATGGATTCAACCCTTCTGGACGTCATCAAAGAAGGGGATGTTACACGATTAATTCTTGATCAAACGGTTTTTTATCCGATGGGCGGCGGTCAACCCACTGACCAAGGCAAGCTATATCTAGATGATACCGTATTGGATGTCTATCAGGTTCTAATGAAAGAGGGCGAAATTAATCATTACGTGAAAAATGCTCCTTCTATTGAAGCAGGCAAGAAAATAAAAGGGGAAATTAATTGGGATCGCAGATTTAAACATATGCGCATCCATTCAGCGGCTCACGTAATCGATTTTGCTTTGCATATGCTAGGGTTTGTCCCCGCGATTTTAAAACCGATCAAAGGAGATCATGGCAAATCCCCCTTTATTGTTTATGAAGGCAATCCTGGTAGAGAAATTGTGAGCGAACTTGAAGCAAAATGCGAAGAGATGGTTAAAGGCGATATGAAATTCTCCTGGGACTTTATCCCCTTGGAAGAACTAGAAAAAGAGGCTATCTATCTTCAGCCAAATTTACCAAGAAATAAACCGATGAGGACGCTTCGTCTAGAAGGAGTTGGCTCAGTAGCAGACGGCGGAACAATAGTTGCAAGGACTTCAGAAGTGGGCGCTTTTAAAATATCAACCGAGCAGAAGGGGCCTGAATTTATTGTGAAATATCAAGTGCTTTGAAAATCAACGTCCACAAATAATCCGTAGGTAATTTTGGCTTTTAATACGGCTTCTTCGTTAAAAAGCGAGACGATCTTTCCCTCTTTTGTCTCATTCAAAATATAACTCCAATTCTTCGGCAGCTTAGCCTGAGCATACTTCTCATAATGCGAAGAGGAAAGATAGCGAATACCTAGCTTATAAAATTCTTCACTGTAACAGTAGCAAGGCAAAAGGAGCGTAAACCCCTCAGATTGCGAGCCTTTAATGTTTAAATCAATCTTTGGTGCGGCATAAAAAGACATACCTTTCCTTCAGGGTTATTGCGCTTTATAATCAAACTCTGCTGTAGTGTAAAATTAGTATGAACAGTAATTTATCACATGAATTTCAAAATGTGAAATTGAATATAAAAGGCTCTTTTCCAAACTGGCTTAAAGGCACTTTTGTAAGAAACGGGCCGGTCAACACTTTTGTAAATGGAATATCAAACGCGCACTGGTTTGACGGTCTTGCCAAACTTCATGCTTTCACTTTTTCCGATAACGGTCTTTTCTACTCTTCAACTTTTTTAAAAACGGATGCCTATAACTGTGTTAAAGAAGATCATTCTCTTAATTATACAGGGTTTGCCGTAGACCCTTGTAGAGCCCTATTTAAATCGTTTTTCACCCACCATCTTGCTCCAAACGCGAATGTTAATGTTTCAAAAATTGCAGATGATTATGTCGCATTAACCGAAATTCCCCTACCTATTCGCTTTGATCTCAAAACAACCAACACTATAGGTCCTTTATCTTTTGGCGATCAGCTTTCTCAATCAAGCTGCTGGGAATCGGCGCACCCGCATGTCCTTCAAGAGGAATCCTATAATTATCTCGTCGATATTGGATTAAATTCTGACTACGTGATTACAAAACTACCAAAAGGATCGAATAGAAGAGAGCTCATAGCTAAGCTACGCGTAAAACACCCTTCCTACATGCACTCTTTTTCCCTTACAGAAAATAAAATTATTTTGAGCGAGTATCCTTTTCGATTAAGTCCTATTCCTTTGATTCTTCGCTTAAAACCTTTCATTTATAACTATCATTGGAATAGTGAAGAGAAAGCGTTATTTAAAGTGATCGATAAAAAAAGCGGTCAAGTCGATATCTATGAAGCCGATCCTTTCTTTTCTTTCCACCATGTAAATGCTTATGAAGAGGATGAAAGGATAATTTTCGATGCGATAGCTTATGAGGATGCAACTATTGTGACGAGCGCATTATTCAATTTGCATGAGAAAAAAGTCCTATGCCCGAACCAAGTTGAGGGACATTATAGACGCTATATTTTAAAAGACGGCAAAGCCGAATTAGAACGAATCTATCAGCCGAGCGTCGAATTTCCTCGCATCAACCCGCGATTTGACGGAATAAAGCATCGATATACTTATGTCGCCGATTTCAAAATAGATCCAAATGATAATCAAAAAAGCCTGCACGCAAAAGGCCTCATAAAATATGACCTACAAGAAAGATCGCAAATCCTCTGGAGCGAACCTAATGCCTACCCCGGCGAGCCGGTTTTCATACCTAACCCCGATGGAAAAAAGGAAGATGACGGGCTTATCGTCACCATTGCGCTTACAAATCAACAACCCTATCTATTAATCCTTGATGCATCTAGCTTTTTAGAGATAGGAAGAGCTTATGTTGAGGCTCCAATCGAACTTGGGCTGCATGGCCAGTTCTTTTTTAATTAACGGCCTCGTCTTTTCACTTGCATACTAATAAAACCTTGAACCTTTATGTTTTAACCTCTATTAAACTATAGAGTTATGGAACCTTTTATCTGGGGAAGCGTCATTGCTTTTCTTATTTTAATCTATTTGGTTTATGCACTTCTTTATCCGGAGAAGTTTTAATGCTCTTTTTTATTCCTATTTGGCTTATCGCGTCCTATCTGTTAGGCATTTATTTAAGCCGTGTCTATAGCGGCCAAACGACTTTTTTAGCCCCTCTTGAAAATTTCACCTATTCTATAGCGGGCATACAGCAAAAAGAGATGGGATTTAGATCCTATTTGAAATCTCTTCTCCTTTTTAATGGAATTGGCTTTGCGACTCTTCTCCTCATATTATTGCTGCAAGGCATCCTTCCGTTAAATCCTGAATCTTTTACCTCATTAAGCTTTCCTCTCGCGTTCAATATCGCATCAAGCTTTGTCACAAACACCAACTGGCAATCTTATGCGGGAGAGACGACTTTAAGCTACTTTAGCCAAGTTGCGGGACTTAGCGTTCAGAATTTTTTAAGCGCCGCGACCGGCATGACGACTCTCCTCGCATTGATACGAGGATTTACAAGGAAAACAAGCGAAACGATCGGCAATTTCTGGGTTGATTTGACGAAAACACTTCTCTATGTCCTTTTGCCGCTTTCGTTAATTTTAAGCTTTCTTTTAGTAATAGATGGATCTATTCAAACTTTTTCTTCTTATAAAGAGATTACAACGCTTGAAGGTGCAACCGAAAAAATACCTTTAGGACCTGTAGCAAGCCAGGTTTCCATTAAACAACTCGGATCCAATGGCGGCGGTTTTTTTAACACCAATAGCGCGCATCCTTTTGAAAACCCAACTCCCTTCACCAATTTTATAGAGACTTTAGCCATACTATTAATTCCTACCGCTTCCGTTTTTATGTATGGGAACCTCATTGGCTCTAAAAAGCAGAGTTTTGTCATTTTGGGAGTGATGTTTTTTTTATGGCTGGCAGGTCTTGGCATTTCCATTTATTCAGAACAATTATCGAATCCCGCTATCGGTATAGATAGCTCTTGGGAAGGGAAGGAAGTACGTTTTGGCGCCCATAACACCCTCTTATGGTCAGTATCAACAACTGCCACGTCAAATGGTTCTGTCAATGGAATGATATCAAGCCTATCCCCTCTTGCCGGAGGCGTTGCTTTATTTAACATTTTGCTTGGAGAATTGATTTTCGGCGGCGTGGGCGTTGGCCTTGCTAGTTTTATCATGTTTATTATTCTTACGATTTTTCTTTCAGGCCTTATGGTGGGAAGGACTCCTGAATATCTAGGGAAAAAAATTGAAAAGAATGAAATGCAATGGAACGTCCTTTCCATTCTTGTTCCCTCAGCTTGCATTCTGCTAGGCTTCAGCATAAGCGCTTATCTTCCCTTTGCCCTATCATCCATCTCTCACACGGGGCCCCATGGCCTTAGCGAACTCTTATATGCTTTTGCTTCGGCAAGCGGCAACAACGGATCGGCTTTTGCAGGCTTAAACGCTAATACCGACTACTTCAATCTGTTTTTAGGCTTTATTATGATCGCCTGCCGTCTCGCTATCATTATCCCGACGCTTGCTATTGCTTCCTACCTTGTAAAAAAGAAAAAAACGCCAGAATCTTCGGGCACTTTATCTTCAGAATCGCTTCTTTTCGCTACTTTGCTTACGAGCGTAATTATTATTGTAGGAGCCTTAACCTTTTTTCCGGCCCTATCTTTGGGTCCCATCATGGAACAATTACTTATGCAAGAAGGAAGAGTGTTTTAATGTTATTAAATATACTTAAAAGCTTTTCGCCTTTTAAGCAAATTAAGAATCCCGTGATGTTTGTCGTATATGTAGGCACAATTTTTACTACTTTATACCTACTTTTAGGCAAAGAAACTTCAAGCTTTGAGATCCAGATTGCTTTTTGGCTTTGGCTGACCCTTTTTTTTGCTAACTTTGCCGAAGCCTACTCAGAGAGCCGGGGAAAAGCACAGGCTTCAAGTTTAAAAAAGGCAAAAATCGAACACGTGGCTCTTCTTGAAGACGGCAAATCGATCTCTTCTAGCGAATTAAAAAAGGGAGATATAGTCATCTGTTCTGCAGGAGACATCATTCCAGCAGATGGCGAAGTCATTGAAGGCGTCGCATCCGTTGATGAATCGGCAATTACCGGCGAATCTGCGCCTGTAATTCGAGAATCGGGCGGCGATAGAAGCGCAGTGACTGCCGGCACCCGCGTAATAAGCGATAAAATTAAAATTCTTGTCACATCAGAGCCGGGGAAAACTTTTCTCGATCGCATGATTCATATGATCGAAGGGGCAAAAAGACAAAAAACGCCTAATGAAATTGCCCTTCACATCGTTTTAGTCGCATTAACGATCATATTTCTTTTGACGACGGTTTCCTTAAAACCGATGCAAGACTTTTTACACGATAAAGAACTGCTCACTCTTCCCATTTTGATTTCGTTATTAGTTTGTCTTATTCCTACAACCATTTCCGCGCTTTTAAATGCTGTGGGCATAGCAGGCATTGATCGTCTCGTTAAACGAAATGTTATCGCCTTTTCAGGAAGAGCCGTTGAGGCTGCAGGTGATATTGATATTCTTATTTTAGATAAGACGGGAACAATCACACTTGGCAATAGAGAAGCGGTAGAATTTATTCCGGCAACTGGATTTAAACCGGAAGATGTCGCGGCTATTGCTCAGCTTGCATCTCTATCCGACGAAACACCCGAAGGGCGATCGATTGTTGTTCTCGCTAAAAATCGTTATAATTTAAGAGCCGAGTCGCTAGATCCCTCCAAATCCCATTTCATCCCCTTTTCTGCAAAAACCCGTTTTAGTGGTGTCGAAATTAATGAAAATAGGAAAAGAATGATAAGAAAAGGGGCGCCCGATGCAATAAAGGCTTTAGTTATAGAAGAAGGGGGAATTTACGACCCGTCAATTGATGTTCATGTTAAAGAGATCGCCTTGCAAGGCGGAACCCCCCTTCTTGTGAGCGAGGGAAACAAAGTAATAGGCGCGATTCACCTAAAAGATATCATTAAAGGCGGGATTAAAGAGCGTTTCAAAGAAATGAGAAAAATGGGCATCAAAACCATTATGGTTACAGGCGACAATCCCATGACCGCCGCCGCCATCGCTGCAGAAGCTGGAGTTGATGAATTTATTGCCGAAGCAACGCCCGAGATTAAACTGAATAAGATCCGCGAAGTTCAAGCCGATGGACATCTAGTCGCAATGACTGGAGATGGCACGAATGACGCTCCGGCCCTCGCTCAGGCTGATGTGGGCGTCGCGATGAATAATGGCACGCAAGCCTCGCGTGAAGCCGGAAATATGATCGATTTAGATAGCAATCCGACAAAACTCATTGACGTCGTTGAAATCGGAAAACAAATGCTCATGACAAGAGGCGCCCTTACGACGTTCAGCATTGCAAATGATGTCGCCAAATATTTTGCGATTATCCCCGCTATATTCGGCACCCTTTATGTAGGGAAAGAGGGCATAGGGCCTTTATCTCACTTAAACGTGATGCATCTCCACTCTCCTGAAACCGCCATATTGAGCGCCGTTATCTTTAACGCGCTGATCATTATCGCTTTAGTTCCCCTTGCTTTGAAGGGGGTAAAATATAAGGCCGAAAGCGCTCAAAATCTACTTAGAAAAAACCTTCTTATTTATGGCCTCGGAGGGATTATCGCCCCTTTTATCGGGATTAAAATTATCGATTGGATTATCTCTAGTTTAGGTTGGGTATGATGAAAGCGATTCGGATGTTCTTATGGTTTTTTATTATTACCGGCATCATCTATCCCCTCATAGTAACGCTCTTTGCTTTTCTTTTATTCCCTGAGTCGTCCATCGGATCATTCATATATAAAGACGATAAAGCGATTGGCGCAAAATTAATCGGACAAAAATTTGAATCAGAAAAGTACTTCCATTCAAGGCCGTCAGCAAGCAACTATAGCGCTCTTCCTTCATCGGGCAGTAATTTTGGGCCTATTTCCAAATCCTTAAAAGACCTTGTAAATAAGACAGATAAATCGCGTCCAGCCGATCTCATTTTTCAGTCAGCCTCAGGCCTTGATCCCCACATTACCATTGAAAGCGCTCTTTATCAGGTCAAAAGAGTGGCATCAGCAAGAAACATCTCTGAAAAGATACTCGTGGAACAGATTAAGGACCTTTCTGAATACGGCTCTTATATAAATGTCCTTATTCTAAATTTATCGTTGGATGGTTATGCAAGATGATAGACCCCGTCCTGACGAACTCTTAGAAATCGCCCAAAATCTTGAATCTTCTTCAAAAGGCAAACTAAAAATCTATTTGGGTATGGCTGCAGGTGTTGGAAAAACCTATGCCATGCTTGAAGATGCGCAAAAACTAACGGAAGAGGGAACGGAGCTTGTCGTCGGGATAATTGACACACATGGAAGAAAAGAAACCGCCTATTTATTAGAAGGATTAAAAGTTATTCCTCCCAAAGTGATTGATTATAGAAATCAACGTTTTGATGAGCCCGATATAGACGCGCTGATAAAGCTGAAACCGCAAATCGTTTTAATAGATGAACTTGCGCATAGCAATGTTCCCGGATCAAAACACGAGAAAAGATGGCAGGATGTTTTTGAGCTGCTTGATCATGGCATTGACGTCAACACCACCCTAAATGTTCAACATATTGAAAGCTTAAATGATATGGTGAGCGGGATTGCGGGAGTCATTGTCCGTGAAACGGTTCCTGATTCTGTAGTCGAAAGAGCGACTTCTATCCAACTGGTTGACATTACACCGGATGAGCTTTTATCAAGGCTTAAAGAAGGTAAAGTCTATATAGGCAAGCAGACTCAAATCGCGGCCGATAACTTCTTTAAAAAAGATAAACTGACCGCTCTAAGAGAGATCGCGCTTCGTTATGCCGCAGATAAAATAGATTACGACTTAAATCGAATGGAGCCGACAGAGCCAAGAGTCTTTGTTTGGAAGCCAAGGGAAAAGTATCTAGTAGCCATTTGCGCGCATCCACATGCCATTAAACTAATACGAAATGCAAGACGCCTTGCCGCTTCAGCATCCGCGCCATGGATCGCTCTTCATATAGATGACGGAGAAGAATTGTCTGAAGAAGAGAATACGCAGCTACTTCATAATCTGCGCTTAGCTAAAGATTTAGGTGCAGAAGTTGTTACATTGCTTGATCCGAAGATTGAAGACGGAATTGAAAAATTCTCTAAGCAAGAAGGGGTAACGCAAATTTTAATTGGTCGTCCTCCCAAATCATTTTTCTTTGGAAGAACGATGCTTGACAAACTAATTGATAAGTGTAAAGACATTGATATTCATGTACTTAAGCAAGAGCAGGGAGCTACGCTCCAGTTAAAAAATAAAGGGCTTGTAATCTTAAAACGGCAAAAAATATCACAATATTTCCTTATGCTTGTTTTAATCGCGATCCTTTCGATCATAAATTATTTTCTGCTTCCGTTTGTTGGATATAAAGTGGTAGGCGCAATCTTTCTTCTTGCTATTCTTACCTTTAGCTTATTCTTTAGAAAAGGCCCCATCTTCCTTGCTACAGCATTGTACGCCTTTATATGGCTGCTTTTCATTCCTCCATTCGGAACATTAAATATTGATAGCTGGGAAGATATTACCCTTCTTATGTTATATGTATCCGCCGCCGTAACGGTTGGAATATTGGTTGATCGAGAACGTAAGCATAAAGAGATGCTCACAGAATCAGAAAGATCAACTCGTTTACTCTATGATATTGTGCGTCAATTGAATAGCGCCTTTTCTCCGATTCAAGCTTTGATCTTTATTCAAGATAATCTAGGTAAATTTTTGGATGGAAAGATAAACATTATCATAAAAAGCCAAGGCGAGATGCTTTATCCAGACAATGAAAAAGAAATTGCCGCGTGGTCTTTTGAAAAAGGACAAGAAGCGGGCTGGTCGTCGGATAATTTTTCTACCGCAAAAAGCCTTTACATCCCCATCAAAACCTCAAAAGAGAGTATTGGACTTTTTGTTTTTACCCCTAAATCAAATCATCCATTATCACAAAATGATCGTCTTTTGATCAGTTCCGTGATTCGCGAACTTGCCGCATTTTTTGAAAAAAAATAAAAAATTTTTTGTTCCGATTTGTCCTTTTTTTGGATTTTTTTCCAATTTTTGAAAAAAAAGTGAAAATTTTTTTTGCCTATTTTTTTCGTGTCAAATACAAAGTTTTTTTAAAAAAATTTATATCATTAAGCACTGGTATTAAGATAATTAAGTAGTGCATTTACTG
>CAZABG010000055.1:0-16630 GCA_964483465.1 uncultured bacterium | reverse complement strand
GGGTGCTAAGAGCTATAGAACCTAATTTAAGTGATAAGCAAATAATAAACTTAGCAGCAAGAAATCTGAGGTCTCGTCCTTCAGACGTATTCGGACTATTAAATTTCTTAGAAACAATGCAAAAGCAAATAGCCGAAGGTGTGGATATAGAGGCTGAATTGCCTATATCTGATCTCGTGAAGGCATTAATGTCCGGCGAATATGTAGAGTTGAATTTGGAAAACATTAAATCGATCCTCAATACGGCGGAATGGTTTAACTCAGGAGAGTTATTTCGATTTATCGACGAACATGTGTATTCTCATATCGATCAATACAATCAAAACGATCTTATTGAATTAGTGCAAACATACCCTTCTTTAATTCAGACAAAGTCTTATATGGCACGTCAAATCCTATCGCGAAATATTACTCTTGATAATTGGAGAGAGCTTTGGATGCTTGCCTCTAAAGTCGCAAAATCTGAATTAAGAGAAATATTTTCTCAATTTATTTCAAGCAACTACCTTATCAATGACATTGAAGTTGTAAAGGAAGTGTTCACAGCTAAAAAATTTCAAGAATGGCTTGTAAACAACGTAGGATACGATCGTGCTCTAGAGTTATTTAAAGAAGAGCTTAAAAATCCGACAGGGTATTTAGAAGCTTATTTTAATATTATTGAGAAATGGAAAATTGATTTATCTATGTTTAGTGTTACAGATGACAATTTTCTTCTCTTAAGTAAATTGCCCGCTTTTAAGAAAGATGTCGATAACTACATTCAATCTAACTGGAAATCGCTTTTACTGGATAACAAAGTAACGATCGGAACTTTGCTTGAGATTTCTCGAATCAAAAAGCAAGTTTTGACTTTCTTAAAGGAAAATCATTCTGAACTTATCGAAAAAAAGGTCATCACTAAGCTAGCTTGGAAAGACTACAAATTCATTTATTTTTCATAAACAATATGCGGCTCTAAGAGTTTAGTCAGCTCAACATAGGCTTTAACGCTTCTGGGCGCCGTATTCCATTCTTCTAAAGGATTGTTAATCAAATCATCGAGTGGATAAAAAGCTACGATAACGTTATCAAGCCGTTCATTTGTTACAGAGAGTCTATAAAGGTGAATGTGCGCGTTTTTTGCGAAAGTGATGTAAACTCTTCGTTGTTCTTTTGAAGTTGGATATCGATAGTAGTTTTGATCATAATAAGCCTTCATCTCTGAAAGGGCTTCTAGACTTGCGCTTTCCTTATCTAGCCAAGGAAGAAATTGATCCCAGCCATATTTATTTGATTTTGGGTATCCGGCCCATTTAATAAATTGATCGTCGGCATGCTCATGAACAGTGCCTTTCCAGTTTGGTTTTCCATATATGGGATCAAATCCAAAGCGAGTTGCGTGAGGACGCATAAGCGTAATATGTGGAAATTTTTTAAGGAGAACCCATAGAGTCTGAGAGCGATTATTTGCACCAGAACAAGAAGGGAAAACGATATCATTTGCAAGGAGTATAAGCGCCTCGTTTTTTTCCAGGCGAATTAAGGTCCCTCCCTTATCAATAAACTTGTTCACACAAGTTTCTACAGACTCAATTTTTTCATCTCCTTCGTGAGAAAGAATGTAATTTGCATGAAGGGAGAATGTCATAAATATCGCCAGTAGAAACTTTTTCATTTATATATTTAACTCTTTAAGAGGCTTT
Source organism: uncultured bacterium (assembly GCA_964483465.1). Lineage (GTDB taxonomy): Bacteria > Chlamydiota > Chlamydiia > Chlamydiales > Parachlamydiaceae > CAZABG01. The sequence goes on along the minus strand of CAZABG010000055.1, from coordinate 14,945 downwards.
CAAGTCTTTTATTGTGAGCATCAATTTGCTGGGTTAATTTCAGCTTTTTGTTTCTTGCTGATTGAGGTGCGTGATCCTTCTTATTATGTAAATAAGCGAGGTGATTTTTCGCTTTTTCAACAGCTTTTCTTTTACTTTCAATTGACTCTCTTAAGCGATTAATTCTCTCAAAGCCTTCAATATCCGTTTTTAAAACAACCGCTCTATCGGGTTGAATATTTTCGCTTATCGAAGCGACGGCAATTTTAGGGGCATGAGATCCAATAATGGCTTGTTGAGCTATTTCAACACGTTCGATCGACTCGATTTGATAGTTTATTTGGACCTGAATTGCGATCTCGATTGAAGGCCGGGTAACAAGCTGTCTTACAATAAGCTCGCGACGCTCTACGTTCCAATTAGCCATAACGGGCAGTTGTCCCATTTTAGGGATAGAAGGAGCTGGGGGAGGGGGAGGAGGACAGTAGATGAATTTATTATCTCTTTCCTGGTTATAGGCTTTCAGGCTTGCATCGTATCCTGCCATAGTATTATCGGCGACGGTTATATCTTTTGCCAAAGCCGCTTTTTCACCTTCAAGAGCAGCCCGTTCTTGAACAGGATTATGAACCTTTGACTGCTTATATGAAATGGTGTGGTCTTTTTTTCGAACGGTTATTTTTTCTCCGCTAACAATGCGATTGGCTGTGTCTTCTGCCGTTTTGCACCACTTAGCGCGATCGTGAAAACCTGCGTTAAGAAGATTTGCAATTCTGTTTCTCGCGTTAGTAAAAGCGGTCGAAAAGGCAGTTTCTTGCTTAGAAACGGCTTCTTCCTTAGCGGCGATTTCCTTTTTGCGATTTTCTATGTTTAAATGACTTAAATCAGGTTTTTTAGGGGGAGCGGGTGGTTTTGGCGGCTCTGGAGGTTTAGGAATATTTTGATTTGCTTTCTCTACCGCTTTGATTGCATCGCTAATTTCAAAGGCTCCTGGAAGCGAGTTAATGCTTGAGAGTATGCCGGCAGAAAGAGCGGCAGCAGGAACGTTTGAAAGCGATTTACCGGTTAAAAGATCTTCTGTAACGGTTGCGGCGCTTGCGCTTGCTGTTCCTGAAACTCCTGCTTTGATGACTATTTCCGAGACTTGCTTAGCCTCAATTAGTCCATTCACCGTTTCTCCAATAAAGACGCTAGCAGATGTAGACGCTACAGAAACTGCCATTTTTTTAAGGTCAAGCTCTCCCTTAATCGCTTGAGATGCGCCTTCTTGAGCTAATCCGACAACGCTTTGCGATACGATTTGAGCAGCTATTGGATTTGCAATTACATCTTGAATAGGACCTTTTAAAGTGTCGCTTAATGTAGATGCGGCTAAACTTGTAGTACCTGCGATTGCAGCTCTCGCAAGACACTCTTTATCATCAAATTTGTCCGCGGGTGTTTTGTAGGCATATAGAGCTGCGTTAAATGATGACGCTACTAAAGCTTGACCGGCTTTTTTATTGCTGAATGAAAGAGCCACGCCTCCAACCAAGCCTGCGATACTTGCTGCAAGGGCTCCGTATTTTCCACCGCCTGCAAGGCCATAAGGTCCTACCAGGATAGCCACTTTAGATTCGTTTTTAAACACTTGAAAGGAAAATGCGTTTGAAGCGTTTTTACTAAGTTTTTTAATTTTTTCTATAATTTCTTGCTTTGATGCAATAGAGCCGTCAACGAGTAAAAGCGGGCTATCAATTATGTTTCCGCTCTGATCTTTAACGGAATAGGAATCATTAGAAAGGGATAGCGTCCAGCCGTCTCTATTGGAAATATGCATAGAAAACCTTATTTAAGTAATATGGACAGCCAGTTTATTCATTTGATAAAAAAAAATAAAGCTTGATTTGAAAACTAAGGCAATTAAAAAACGGCTTTGAATCCCTATAGAGGGAGAATTATATACTTATTTTGAATGTCATCTAAGGCGGAAGAGCCTTATACTGACTATTTTCCTACCAAAGCGGGTTTAACGCCAATCGTAATGTGAAAGGTATATTCTCTTTTTCCAAAGCCATATTTTTCACGGATTTGATCTAAGCGAGGGGAATCTACTAAAATGAGATAAGCCGATTCAAAATTTCGTCTTGGATAAACAATCTGACACTCTTCAATCGTAAAGGAAATAGGTTCGTTTACTTCATCAATAGTATCTATTCCAAAAAGCTTCATTTCGTCAGGATAGATAACCGTAATGTGCGCGCCAACTTTACCTCCTTCGCAGTAATCCGGAGGGATAAAGCGTAAATCTGACAAAAAGGGGGCAAGCGCATGAATATAATCATTATTCACTTCCACATAAACGAATTCGTCTGAATGTTTAAGCGTCCCTTGCGTTTTAAGGTGATGCGAAATGAAGTCAATGACTTCATTTGAGTGGGGGGCAGGTTCTGCAATGCCCATCGATAAGAAGCTTAAAGCAAGTAATACAAAATATTTATTCATCTCGGTCAAGTATAACTAATAAGGTTTTTTTTCACTATTCTACTAAATTTAAGTAAAACTAGATTCGTCATTTCCGATCGAATCGCCTCCTAATAAATAGGTCATCTCTATAAAAAGGAAAGATTGTCTGAAATATTTGCAAGTAATAGGCTCATAAAAAATATTTATAAGGAGTCTAAATGAATATAGGTCGTTTTGTAGGAGCGGCACTCGCCGTGTTTGCATTCATTTTCTTTTATGAGTGGCTATTGCATGGACATTTCTTAATGCCTTTCTATGATCAAACACGGATTATTTGGCGCGATTTCTCAGAAATGCAATCCAATATGCATATCATGGTTAGCTTTCAGCTTGCCCTTGCTGTGTGGTCTACGTTTGTATTTACTCAAGTTTATCCGGAAGGGGGGATTGTTAGAGGGATATTATTCGGATTTTTCTTTGGTGTTTTTGCGGCCATTTTAAATGCTTCTTGGTGGCAATGGCTTCCTGTTCCGAACGAACTTGGCCTTGGGTGGTTTTTAGGTAGTTTGCTAGAATGGCTTTCTGCCGGCTTTCTTATGGGGCTAATTTATAGAAGATGATCTAATACGGGATGCCTAAAATGGTATCCTGTTAAACTAACTTTACAATGACTTCAATTCTCTTTAGCGCTATCTTAGCGGCACTTATGCCACTATTTGTTTTACCAAGCGATCCTTTATTAAATCGATCGGCGGATGTCGTGCCTGTTGAATCCATTCAATCGGTTGAAATTCAATCCATCATTCAGAAGATGATGGAAGTTGCCAGGATGAATCAGATTGATACAGGGGATGGGGTGATGGTGGGCCTGGCCGCACCGCAGATCGGAATTTCAAAACGTATTATTTTAGTCGATATGAGCGTGACGGAAAAAAGAAAAAATACGGGTAAACTTGAAGCCTTTATAAACCCTGAAATTATATGGTATTCTGACGATATCGTCTTTGGAGTAGAGGGATGTTATTCCGTTGATGATCATTTGGATGGCAAAGTTCCTAGGTCTGAAAAAATTAAAGTCAGAGCCTACGATTCAACTGGAGAACTTTTTGAAAAAGAATTCTCAGGCTTTCAGGCGCGCATTTTTCAGCATGAAATCGATCACTTAAATGGCATACGTTTTCCTGACCGTGTAGGTGATAAAGGGGCGCTTCATTGGATTCCGGATGGAAAATATCAAGAGTATAGAGACAATTGGGAGACGTGGCCTCTAATATGTCCTTTCGATATTTGGCTTAAAATGAAGGCAGGAGAGCCCTACACTTATCCGTGAAGCGATGATTATTTTTTTCGCTCGTAAAGAGTGTATTCGCCCGTTTGGAATGCTGTATCAAATCCTGGTATTGAATTTCCGTATGCTTTCAAAAACGCATCCTCTTTAGATTTATTATTGATTAAAATGTAATCTACCGTAGATGAGGGTTGTGATAACACTGTTTTAAATATGGGTTGAGTAGGTACAACGAAACGATTTTTTAAATTTGAGAAATAAATGGGGGCAAACGTCGATCGATCATCCGTTGCAATCTTTCCTTTCGTGTTTTTTAAATATTCAGCAATTTGTTTAGCAGTATCATACTGAGTCGATTTATAACCTAGAAGAGCGTTTACAAAAATTCTTTCAGGATTATAAGGAGACTTGAAGGTTAGTAGAAAAGTTGCTGCAAACGAAAGTGAAAAGGCAAGAAAAAGGGTAAACGTAATGAATTTGTTTTTTTCGAACCGTATTCCAAATGATTTCGTAAAAAGCAGAATTGAAAAAAGAATAAAGATCATGAGTTCGAACACAGCTGCAACATAAGTTTGGCTAAGAAATCGTGTTATTACAATCAATAGGGGCAATATTAACAAACAAACATAGGCGCTTTTTGCCGCAAATTGCGGAATTCTCAGAAAGAAAAGGAAATAGGGGACGATAACAACATATCTTAACCAAGAAAAATACCAATGAACTTGATCTTCAAGCATTACGTTTGCATCATTGATAACCGATAATCCAAAATTGCCGTAGAATAAACCATTTAAAAGCATGGGTGAAATTACAAAAACCGCGCTAGGTAAAAGAGCAACAATTAGGACAGGAAATAGAGGTCTTTTTTGTAGTAAAGTGATGGCGATGATTGCGGGTAAAAATGCAAATATAATACCCATATTTTCAAGAGTATTTTGTACAATTAAACCAAGACTAATCCCAAAAAAGAACAATTGATATGTCAATCTTTCAAAATAATATTTTCGAATAGAATAGGCCGAAAAAATAATGAGAGACATAAAAAGGCAAGAGTAGACTTTTTGAGAAAATAGAAAGAGAAAGCTGGGTGAAAATAGAAGATAAATTGCCAAGATGAAGGCTACAAAGCCGCTAATTTGTTTGATTTCATACAACTTATTAACAACGTAAAGCCAGCAGGTTAAACTGATTCCGCCAATAATGCTGCTTACAAGAAAGGGATCGCGTAACAGTAATGTAAGAGTATATGGCAGAATCGGGGATATAAAGAATATATCGTCGATGGAGTTGCCTGTGTAGGCCATCTCTGTTTTTTCACCAAAGTAAATGAGTAATTCGTTAGCAACACCCATTTCAAGCAGCCACATGTTAAATAGATAAAAGCTTGCAATAAAGAAAACTGCTGCGCCTATCCACACGTTTAGTGAAATATCAATTTTTAGGATTTGCGACTGTCGATAGTCCATGAATTGTTTTTTCCCAATAGAAGGGTTTTACAAATAATTGCCAAAGGGCTTTATAAGCTGCAGGGGTATGAAAAAAAAGCCAATAAAAAGGATTTAGCAAAGCAATAGGTACAAGATTGATGAGTCCTCTTCTAAACACGCCTAGCATGTTTATATAAATACCAATAAAATTTGAGATGATCAAATTGAAGAAGCCAATGTAGATTAAACTCATCGGAATTTGAGGAAAAATAATTTCATCCATTCCCAGTACCCAAGATATAAAAAGTAGCCAAATAAAAGGATTAATGAGCAGCATCAAAGGGGTTCCTGTGATGAGCAGTTGAAAAGCTACCCAGTTCTTCCAACCCATTTGTCTGATCATCCTGATTGGATGACGATTAAAAACAAGGGAAGTTTGCATATATCCTTTAATCCAGCGAGAGCGTTGGCGCACCCAGTTCCAATAACGGCTATTTGCCTCTTCCATCGTCGTAGAATTTATCACGCCTATTCGATATCCAATAGCGTAGCCTCTTAGCCCTAGATCGGCATCTTCTGTTGTATTATAGGGATCCCACCCACCTAAATCTGTTAAGTGCTGTTTTTGAAAGTGGTTGCTTGTACCTCCAAGAGGTATAGGAAGCTGAAAATATTCAAGCCCAGGAAGTAGGTAGTCAAACCAATAAGAATATTCTAAAGTAAATAAGCTTGTGATTAGATTTTCTTCAGCATTGTAATAGTTTAGAGCCGCTTGTACGCAAAGACATTGATATTTGATTTTTTGATGAGCAATTACTGCTTTTTTTAATTGATCGTGATCAGGAAAGTCTTCCGCATCATAAATAGTAATAAACTCGCCTCTTGCAAGCTGAAGGCCGTAATTACACGCTTTAGGTTTAGTTTGAGGTGTTGATTTAGGTACTAAAACGATATTCCAGTTATCGGGAAGAACTGTTTCTTTTGCAGATGCGATCGTTTCATTGTCTCCTTCTTCAAGAAGGATTATGACTTGCAACTTATTTTTGGGGTAATCGAGCTTTAAAAGGGATTTAATGAGTTTATTTACCACATCTTTTTCTTTAAAAGCGGGGACTAGAATCGTGTACATAGGCAATAAGTTTTCATCCACTTTTTCGACAGATTCCTTTGGAATCCACTCGAGAATCTCTTGCTGCGATCCCACTAAACTCAAAATCATTCTAAAAGAGATGGCTGCTAGATAAATGATTTGCATCGCAAATAGAATAAAAATTACATAACTTAGTGCCGAAAAATAGAGCCAAATAAGGGATACTAACAGAAAAATAGCAAGTATCCATAATTGGCTATTTGAAAAAACGTAGCTAGCTGAAAATTCTGGGTGGAAATTTTTTAGATCATTAATTGAGTTATAAAGGATTTGACTTCGATATTCTTTTTCAATCAGTTCAAAAATTTCGTTGTGGCTTGTTTGGATGAAGTGAACTTTATCAATACTGAAAGTATCTTTGAAAAAACTTATCACCTCTTTTTGATTTGGATCGGCATTAAGAACAGTCACTTCATTATTTTCAAATTTGACAGGAAAAATCTGATATTTAACTAGGTAAGGGTACTCTAGATTGTTAAATAGATCTTTTTCAGTTAGAATTTTAACCACAACCCTCCGTAAAACCCTTGACCGGTGCCTACATTTTGTCCCCAAACGTGCCGATAGTAACCAAAAGTTAATGACGTTTTTTGACTCAAACGATAAACACCTGTAATAGTTCCTTTTAAAAGCCGGTAGTTGGGATCGTTAACAATGACATCAGAATTCATGATAGCATGTCCATTGAACACCCCATACTCTAAGAAGTAAGCTACAATAACTTGAATGCGCTTTGTAAAATCATATCCGACTGCAGCATTTGCCCTAATTTGATCAGAAGGATAGCCTCTATACCATCGATAACCCAGCTCAGCGGCATAAAATCCATCTTTTTTATTAATTTTGAAATTTCCGGCATAAAGAAGAGTGCCCTGAAATCCAAAGACGCCGTACCTAAGCACAGGTTTATTGGCACCACCCGATGGGTATATTAACGTGCCCTCTACTGAAATAAGTCTTCTTTCATTTTTCCAAAGTAATTTTCTCAAACCAACTTCAGGATCTTCAAAACCAGTTGTTTTTCTGGGGTCTACTGTTTGCCAAATCCAGTCGTAAAGTGCTTTTGAAACAAAAGTAATGTCTTTAGTTAATCCATATTCGTAATAGGTATTTATTTGCCTTTTGACAAAGTGGTTGTGGGCGTTTCTTTTTTTTCCATCACGATCCCAATAGCTTCTTGTATTATAGGTCCAAAACTGAGCTGATAAAAAGCTCTTTCCTTGATCTTGAATCCACGCTCCTGAAAAAAGGTAGATAGGCAGAAAAAAAAATAGGATATTTTTAAACATTGGTTGTTCGACCCGGTGTGAGGTAAATTTTTGTATATATGATCAAGCCTAAACTCATTATAGCTAGAAGAAAGACCACCTTGTTTCGGTTATTTTTCCACCACTCATTTATGTAAAGTATAGGTTCAATTAAGCGAACACTTTGCTTGAGAGGAATAGCAAACCATTTTCCATCTAGATTAAGAGCTAATGGAACTGTCATCGTTTGAAAAGGTTCAAGTAGGGGTACGGCGTTTCCATCTAGGGATGTGATGATTAAGGTAGGCACGCCATCTTTATCTTTAAAAGCTTGAACAATAGCGCTGAGGTGCTTTCTTGCAACAAAGTCATCAAGAGTTTTATCAGTAAACTTTATTGGTGTAGATAGATCGATAAGTGGCTTATATAACTTTAGATCTTCAGGATCTGATAAAATCAATTTCCAATTATTGCCTTCACCCTCTTGTAATCCAAATAAAGAAACCCAGCTATCCGGCACATCTCCAATTATTTTGCCAAATCCTTTAGCCGTTTGGTTAAAGTTAGAGAGATTCAATGCTGGTTTTTTTGTTGAGAAATATGGGTATAACGGATCGTCCAGTGAAAATGAATGAGCAATATAACATAAAAAAACTAGAAAGATAAATCCGATAACAACCAAGTTTTTTACCATGAAGAGCTGTATACCTTTTATTGAAATTTATTTAAAAAAAATCGAGAAATGAAACATTTTTTTATAAATATTCTCTATATTTTGAATGCCTTGAAATTTTTTATGTTTTGAATAGCTTAATTTTTTAAAATGAATTTTAAATTTAGTAATAGCCTTATTTTATTATGCATACACTTATAACTATAAAATAGTTATACGTTTTCAATTATCAGAGGTGCATCTAGTGTTTTAAGTGCTGGCTTTTGTAAATATTTTTCGTCTTTCCATAAGCTTATTTGATAAACGAGACCCTCTTTTAGGACTAAATAATCGGTGATTACGCCGTCTCTCAATTTCGATTCATTAAATGAGGCAAGAGCAACGGATTCAGACACTTCCTTTACTTCAGCGATACTAATGATAAAGTTGCCCTCCCAAATATCTTTGGATGAGGGGGTAGTTACATCATCTTTAGAAGATAGCACTTGAAATATGGATAAAATAGGACGCATCCCTCGTTTTTTTTCTACAGAGTTGATTCTCTCTTCATTATAATAATTTTTTAAGTCATCGAGGCTTTGCCAAGTATAAAGTCCGCCAAAAAACCCATTATTTCTTCCGATCGTAAATGCTTTTCTTTTGAGCCCTTTTATTTCTTTATATTCAGGAACAGCTCTTTTGAAGCCTTGTTTTATCAAAAAAGAAGGCGCGTACCAGGGTGCCTTGGATTCAACTAAAAGCAAATAGGATCCCTTGCTAATAGGATTAGAAAAAGCCACTTCTTTATCCATAATTGTCATCTCTTTTTATCTTTTAATGACAGCTAGTAACGACTAAATCAAGTAAATTGAGAGTTTAAACAATTTTTTTTGCTTATCTTAACTGAAGACATTATTGAATCAAATTCAGCTTTATAGCATGTAGGAGATAACTAAGGACAAGCTTGCATCTTAAATTACTCGGTACAAAAGGGGAGATGGAAGAGAGCCACCCCCGCCATAAGAAACAAAGTGGAATATTGATCGAAAAGAATCTGCTCTTGGATTTAGGCGATAAAAAGTATCTTAAATACAACCCAAAATGGATTTTACTTTCTCATCTGCATCCTGATCACGCCTACTTTGTTCGTCGCGGTAAAGAAGAAATCCCTGTAACGGATGCCGCCCTTTATGGTCCTGAAAAAGTGGGGAAGTACATTCGCCCTTTAAGAAGAAAAAGAAAGCTCGGGCCGTATACAATCACTCCCATTCCTACGCATCATGCAAAATTCGTTGATTCTCAAGGGTATTTGATTCAAAAGGGAAATAAATCGATCTTCTATACGAGCGATTTGATTTGGATTGATAAGAAGTACCATTCTTTATTCAAAAATGTAGATTTGATCATTACTGAAGCCAGTTTCTTTGAAGCAGGCGGTATGGTAAGAAGGATTAAAGATACAGGCAGAATCTACGGCCATAGCGGCGTACCCAATCTATTGCGTCTATTTCAGCCTTACACAAAAAAGATCCTTTTTGTTCACTTTGGAACCTGGTTTGTTGAAAATCCCAAGGAAGGAAGAAAAAAACTTCTCGCTCTTGCCAAACCATTCGGATTAAAGATACTTATCGGTCATGATGGAAAGACTATAGACGTGTAAAAAGGCGATTAGATCTGTTTGCTACTAGGGATAAGTAAGCCTCTTTCTTTTCATCAGTTAAAAAAGACTGAAGAATAAGTTTACGCCATTCGGGTAAACACTCTTGGAGTTCATTCAAAATTTCTTCTATAATTTTTTCATTTAGGCCTAATTTCTCTTTTCCAAAATAATTGATAAAATCGTCTCTTTTAAAATTTGATTTTTTTCCTTTTAAAGGCAGCGCAAGTTCTTCGGTTGATTTCGTGACTAACGTTGAATTTACTAAATCGTAAGCAGGTGTTAATTTCGACACATCATCTTCGGTAATAAGAGATAAATTTTTGATGTGTAAATCTTCATTTCCTACTAGAAAAGAGAAAAGAATTATTCGAAATAGTTTTGCTTTTTCGTTCAAATTGAAAGTACAATATTTATCGATCAGGACAATCACTTTCTCCATGGTATAGTCATATTTTTCGTCGCTCGATAAGCCGGCTAATTGTCCAAAATCTTCAACGGCAAACTTTTTTCTGCCATGCCTATCAAAACGTTTTATAAAATAGAGAAGAGATCCATCTTTAGCATATACCAAACCATGAGGAGGGACATCGATTTTTGCTTTTCTTGCCAATTTCATGGTCAAATCTTCGTTTTGTGGAAGCTCATCATAAAGATGATGTGGAAGTTTAAATATATAGGTTGATCCTTTTTTTGCCGGTTCAAAACTTTGATTTTTAAGATTTAACTTAGCCCCGATTTTAGGCTGAACACCTGAAAAGGATATTTTGTCTGACAATTCTAATGCGAGTTCGAGCTGTTTTGATTTGCCGTAAGGAAAATCATTTAAAGTGGTTAGCTTAGGTGATAAAGAGCGTAAACCTTCTAAAGAATAACGCAATTCACTTAACTCATAGGTTAAGGGACACTTTTTCACTCTGTATTCCTTTCTATAGTCACATTGCCAACTACTTCTTTGCCAATACGCATTAATTGTTCAAATCGATCATCTTTATCAATTTTAGCTTTACGCAGGAGTGCATCTAACATGAAACCTTCAGGAAGAAGACCTTCAAAAAAAGGGGGAAACTTATTGAATGAATACGATTTATTAGATGTGGGTAATGTTAAACTAACAGGCTTGCCTGAATAATCTTCAAAATAAGAAAACTCGTAATGTTTGTTCTTCTCCCATTCGACTAAGCAGCCTGCAAGAACGTTCTCAACATAAACATTAGCTTTTTTCATTTTCCTCAAATTTGTGCATTAACGGACCTTCAAATTTAATTTGAATATTTAAAGCTCTTAAAACAGCCATTAAAGTTTCAATTTTTACAGTCTCTTTTCCTTTTTCAATATCAAAGACGGAAGTTTTGCCGATTCCACTGAGTTTTGCTAATACTTCCTGAGAGAGCTTTGCTTTTTTTCTGTGAAATTTGATCATTCTGCCAATTTTGCTCATATTTACTGTTATAGCAGTAAAAATGGGAGAAATACAATGAATTTCTAGTGGCTACGCATAAAAAATGCACATTTTTACTGTTATAGCAGTAAAAAAGAAGTTTATTATCAATTTGCCTTCTCGACCTCTTTCAATTGCAATTGCTGAATTAGACTTGGATTTTCAGGCGTTAAAGCCAAATGAATTTGCAGATTGGTTTTTTCACCTTTGATATTAAATGATCCACGGAGTTGATTTTCAGGATTGATTTCTTCGATAGAAAGGATGTTGCCGGCTTTTGCGAATAGCTCTAAGGATTCTTTTTTTAGCGAATTTAAGCATCGATCTAAGAAGAAGTTGATCGCAAAAATTCCGGGAGGCACCTCTTTCCACTCGGGTAATAGTGACAAAAGGTCTTTCTGCGCAGACTTTAAGCTACTAGAGGGAGGTTCGCGCTTCGGTTGAACTTTTAAATCGTGAATTATTTTATTAATGATTTCTAAATCCATTTTGTAGGTGTCAGCATAGGTGGTGTTTGCAAAAGATACCATTCCTAAACCGTATTCGGGTAAAAAGAACCAACTGCTTCCAAAACCTGGCAAGCCGCCTCTATGACCTACAAAGGTGCGTCCTATGGAATCTTTCAAACATTTTAATCCGTATCCATAAGTATGCGCTAAAGTGTATAGAGATCCATCCGCATATTTCAGATTGGATTCTAGTTTTATAAATCGTAAAGGCTGGTGCATTTCGCAAAGCGAACTTTTTTTAATAGGCGCGACTTCTTTTGAACCGTTTTGCTGCCAAGCAGACTGATGATAGGACAAATACCTACTGAATGATTCAATAGAAGTAATGAGTCCTCCCATGGCTCCAAAAATGCCATCGCGAAGTAAAGGCTCTTCTTCAACTTTCTCGTTTTTTAAGCTATAACCTCGCGCAAGCAATTCTTGGGGCACATCTTTATAGTCCCAAAAAGAATGCATTCCTAAAGGCCCGCAAATCGTTTTGTTAATATATTCTTGATAAGACAGTCCTGAAACTATTCTGATGAGAGACCCTAAAAGGGTATAGCCTAAATTGCTATATTCGAATGCGGTTCCGGGAGAACTAGAGAAAGTTAATTTCTTTTCAAGTAACAAAAAGAGATCTTCTTCTTTTTGATCAAGTAATCTATCTGCCCACGGATCATCAGTTGGTAAGCCTGCCGAATGGACTAACAAATCCCTAATCGTAATAACCGCGTCATCGGTCTTTAAGCTCTGATCCTTCATTTCAGGAATGTAATGCTCAATAGGATCATCTAGCCTTAATTTACCCTCATCGCGAAGCTTCAAAATAGCCATAGCGGTAAAGCTTTTTGTCATGGAGGCAATACGGAACATAGACTTAGAAGTTGCGGGAATCTTATTTGCTACGTCTATGTAACCTCCGCTGCCGGTATGTATTAATTTCCCATCCAGCAGAATACCGTACGCGTATCCTGGGAAGCTATTATTTAAAGCATATGTTTTGTAGCTTTCATCTAATTCGGGAAGAATAGTGCGAATGAGTTTTTCCATAAATGTTAATTTTGAAAGTTTTAGGGTTTTAATGCGATCTCGATTACGCCATTTGGTTTAAACATATTCATGAAGTGCGTATGCATTATTTCTGTCCCTTTTTTCCGGTAAAGTTCCGGATAGTAAAATGCAAAATCATCTAATATGCGTCTTGATCTAATATAAGCCATTAATTTGGAATTTATCTCGGTATCGCCATAGCCCTGATAGAATAAAAAGCTCTCTTCAGCCTTATTCCAAACATTCTCAACGCCTCCGCCAATGAACATTAGGTCGAGTTCTTTTGGACCTATTACAGGATCATCCCAATCTACAATAAAAATTTTGCCTGAATCGCTAATAAGCAAATTTCCTCCGTGAATATCTGCGTGACAAAAACAGGGATGATAAGAGATATTTTTAACTTCTTGCTGAAGCTGTTCGACTTTTTCAATTAATCGCCTTATGGCATGCGTATCGAAATCAACCTCTCGTTTTTCCGCATCTTTAATGTACGTTTTAACATCAGGAAGCATAGGGGCTTCTAAATTCTCTTTTCGTATGAAAGGATATAGGGAAGATGCATCCAAATTATGAATCTTTTTAAGCAATTTTCCGAAAGCTAGCCATTGTTCTCTGCCTAATGGTTTATGAAATCCATCCTGGCCTGAGATGTAGGGGAATAAAGCGAGTTCAAATTCGCCAAAAATGGAATAATCGCTTCCTAAAAAGTTCTTGAGTGGAAGAATAACCTCTTCAATGCCATTTTGGGCAAGAAATTGAGTGATTAAATTGGCTTTAGGAATGCCGGATCTTTTTACTTTTACAAAAAAAGAATCGTATTTAGTTTTGGCGATAAAGGCCCGTGCATTGGGATCGGCAGATGATAGGTGAGGGGTTAAATCGTTTACTGATAGCTTATAGTTTTGCTTAATACTATCAATAACATCGGGGATTTGAAGAGATTTCATTTATAATATATTCTTTGTCTATGGCTATTATTAAAGCGACAATATTTTATGACAAACGTTTTTGGGTAGGAACGTTTGAGCGAACGGATAAGGAGGGTTATTCTGTAGCAAGGCATATATTTGGAGGGGAACCTTCAGACATTGAAGTGCATGAATTTGTCCTTAATCATTTTCAAGAACTCAAATTTGGTTCCGCAAAAGAAATTACCGTTCAAATTCAGCGCATGAATCCAAAACGAGTTCAGCGTGAAGTAAAACGGGAAATGGAGAAGCTAAAAGAGACCTCTCGTCCTTCAACTCTTGCCCAAGATTACATGAGAGAAGAGCTTGAAAAGAATAAAAAGCTTAAACAAGCCAAGACAAGTATAGAAAAGCAAGCCCGTAAAGATGAGCAGTTTTCCTTAAAACAGGCAAAAAAAAAGGAAAAGCATCGAGGACACTAAATGAAAGAAACTGTAGAAAAATATATTGAAGCTTATAACGCTTTTCACATTGATGAGATGCTGAGTTTATTTACAGACGATTGCGAATTTGAAAATTTTAGTAATGCTTCAGGTTCTATCAAATGTAATGGAAAAAATGAGCTCTTCGAATTAGCTCTAAAAGGAAAAGAGTTCTTTAAGACAAGAAGGCAAGCTGTAACCAACTGGGTGATAGGTAATGACCAAATCGCGATAGAAATATCTTATGAAGCCGCATTAGTCAACGGAGAAACTCTTAAACTAAAGGGGGTCTCTTTTTACGAATTTAACAATGGGAAGATCAAACGTTTAATAGATTATTTATAGTGATTTTATGTCTTAATGGAATATAATTTTAAAGTCATCAAATAGATAGAATATGAAATATAAACTAATCGAATCTCCTGTGGGTAAATTAAAACTTGTGGCTAAAGAAAATACTCTTGTAGCCATTTTGTGGGAGAACGAAACGTTGAATAGAGTCAAACTGGACGAAATGGTCGAAGATAATCAGGATAAATTCCTTTTATCCGTTGAAAAGCAGCTGAACGAATATTTTCAGGGAAAAAGAAAAGCATTCGATTTACCAATCAAAGCTATGGGAACTGCTTTCCAGGAAAAAGTGTGGCAAATGCTAGCAGACATTCCATTTGGTTCAACCTGCTCGTATAAGGATATTGCCGAAAAAATGGGCAACAGGAGTGCGG
>CAZABG010000054.1:9983-16985 GCA_964483465.1 uncultured bacterium | reverse complement strand
ATTAATTGAAATAGTCCTCTTTTCAAGGAATTTTCTTCAATTATGTTAGAAAAAGCCAAACACCCTTTTCAGGCGCAATGGAATCCCTTGCTTCACCCTAATCACGGGCATCCCTTGGTCTCGTTAATAAAGAGGGTTCGCGATTTTGTTTTTTATCTTCCCAACCGTTTATTTGCTTTTGTATTTAACCCAGCATCGCCTGTTGATTTTTCCCCTTATTACTTTCAAAAAGTTGACTCTCATCATCTCTCAAAACAAATTGTTACCCCTGATCATATCGGTTTAAACGCTCAAGTTTTCTTATTGAAGAAGGATGCGCCTCTTGTTATTCTTTTTAACCCTTTAGGCGCGCCGATCGATTTTTACGAGGATTTTTCTTATCTGCTGAGTTTGAGAGGAATTAGTTCTATCTCTTTTACCTATAGAGATAGTAGTAAAATGAAGAATGGCCTTGATTTTGTAATAGATGGCGATGCTGTCTATCAGTATGCCGTAAAAGAGCTAAAAATTGATCCATCCAGAGTTCATTTTTATGGCCATTCCCTTGGCGGGGCAATTGCTGCACAAGTTAAAGCTGTGAATTTAGAATCGACCGGTAAATATGTTGGGGACAGGCCTTTTAAGTCTATCTTCTCGGTCATTACTTATGTATTATCTAATCATGAATTGGGTATTGTGGTTGAAAAAATTTCGTATATTGTTGTTTCCCTCTTACTCGCTTATCCTTTTACAGCCCTTGGCTGGGAATGGAATGTCGATCATGCCCTTACTATCGCAAAGGGCGAGAAGAAAATCCTTTATCACCCTAAGGATAATTTCTTTTCTTATGATTCAAGCGCCGCTTCCTGCCGTCCTTTAAACGAAGTGGTTCATTTAACAAATAATGATGCTTATCCGCATGGCCTAATGATTTCTCATTGCAGCGTTAAGAACGAAAACGCAGCCAATTATGTCGCCGCCTTTTTTCAAGGCTAGCTGCCTAATTTAACCCGCCAAGGAAAGCTTCAAACAACAAATATCAATTTTAATGGCTTTAAACTATCTTTAATGTCTTTGTGTCTTTGTGTTTAAAAAATCAAAAGGCTTATTGAAGAACTAATTCGCATTAAGTGAATAAAAATTTTTTAACACAAAGGAACAAAAGAAGGCACAAAGACACAAAGAGTTTCGCTTTGTTCAAACGAACTTTTCTATCGTCTCGTTTCTATTTTTAATTTCTACGAAATAAAAAATATGCAGCTATTTTTATTGCCTTGGCAATAAAAATAGATAATCGTGAAGCTTTCAAGCTCAAGGCCTATCTTTAATGTCTTTGTGTCTTTGTGTTTAAATAAAAATCGGTATTTAAGCAGCTTATAAGCCAAAATAGATAATCGTGAAGCTTTCAAGCTCAAGGCCTATCTTTAATGTCTTTGTGTTTAAATAAAATCGGTGTTTAAGCAGCTTATAAGCCCAAAATTGATAATCGTGAATCTTCAAGCTAAAGGCCTATCTTTATTGTCTTTGTGTTTAAATAAAAATCGGTATTTAAGCAGCTTATAAGCCAAAATTGATAATCGTGAAGCTTGCACGCTCGAGGCCTGTCTTTGTGTTTAAATAGAAAACGGTGTTCAAGCATCTTTTAAGCCATTCATCATGGGTTATAGTGCAAGAAATGAGTGCTTAAATTAGTATCTCGTTTAAAAAGGAGCGTATATGGACAGGAAAGCTAAAGCAGTTTGGCAAGGCGGAATTTTTGATGGCAAGGGAACTCTTTCAACTGAAAGCGGCGCTTTAAAAGATAAGCCTTATTCATTTAAAACGCGCTTTGAAGGCGAGCCCGGCACTAATCCGGAAGAGCTTTTAGCGTCTGCTCATGCAGGATGCTTTACAATGGCGCTATCTGGTGAGCTTGCAAAAGCAGGGTTGAAAGCTGATAAACTGGAAACAGAATGTACGGTTACGATTGATAAAACAGGCGATGGATTTACGATCACAAAAAGCTATTTGAATGTTGTCGCCACTATTCCCGGTGCGGATATTAACAAATTTAATACGGCAGTGAAAGCGGCAGAGACCGGGTGTCCTGTTTCAAAATTGTTTAAAGCCGAAATAAAGGTAGTCTCAAAACTCAATAACTAAGCATCTTTTAAGACTTCATTCAGCTGGGCTAAATAATAGATATCAGGAATAAACTTTTGACTCTCATATTGCACAGCTGAAGTTAGGTAATCGCATTCATAAGGATAATTCTGTTTGATGTAAGTTTTGAAATGGGAAATTATATTCATAAATTCAAAATTGGGTTCATGAAATAAATCTGTGCTATTAATCATCTCACCAATAAAAACTTTTTTTTCCAGTTCGGATTTGATGCTTTGGCTTATAGTGTTGAAAAGACGTGTAGCAAAAACATGGTGAATTTTCTCGTAGAGCTTTAATTTAATTTCTTTAGAAAGGGGAGCCGGTTTCTTACCTTTTCCTCCTCTCATTACATACCCTGCTTGCGAAAGGGTTTCTAAGCTTAATCCTGATATGTAGGGTATGGCGAAGTCATCTACAATGAAGTTAATTATTTTATTCGTTTCATTTAGAATGACGTTGGTTACAAAACATTCATATGAAACTTTAGAATAATCACGATTAACATTCATTGGTTTGGCCTTAATAGTAATTCACTTTTTTTCTTACAAATAGGTTCTATTTGTCGAAAATATATTCGATAATTAAATAAATCAACATTCGATCAAAGACTAAAACGTGCATTTGACTTGAAAGTTTGAGTTATTTAGGGTGCCCTTAAAGGGGGTGCCTTTTATGGAAGCTGTCGCCCACGGTTTTATAAGCTCAACTTTGTGGCCGAATGTAGAGGGTATCGATCACATACAAAGGTTTTTTCCAAAATCGGTCGATGAACTTGAAGCCTTTACTGAAAAATCATTAAGAGATATCGAGGAGTCTTTTCGTAAAGTGGTTCAGGTTCCTTCTTATTTAAAGGAGTTTGAAAATACATTTTACGCGATTGATTTTGCAAAAGCTCTTGGTCAGTGCAGCGCTCAAATCATACAAGTGGTCGCTTTTACCCATTCCTTTTCAAAGGTGCGAGATAAAGCGTTTGAGTGTTTGCATGCGCTTCAGAGCGTTTTAATAAAATATAAGGGAGATAAAGAGCTCTATCAGGCTTGTTTGTGTGCAAAATCAAATCAAAAGCAATCAAACAATATTCAAGCTATGGAAGAGATGTTGAACGAGTTTGAGAGGGAAGGGGCGCATCTTAATAGGGAGGAGTGGGCGCGCTGTATATCTCTTAAAAAGGAGATTAAACAAATTGAATCTTCCTTCTTAAAAAATTTGGATGAAGATGATACGGCGCTTTGGATTTTGAAATCCGATCTTGAAGGCGTTTCGAAAAAACTTATCGACTCTTTTGAAAAACGAGGAGATTTTTGCCGCGTTCCCTGCGACACAAACACTTATTATGGAGTGGCGTGCTTTTGCGAAGTTGAAAAAACGAGAAAGAGGATCTATCTCACTTATAATAAACGAGCGTATCAAAAAAATCTGCCGCTCCTTCAAAAGTTGATTGTTAAACGCAACGAGCTTGCTAATTTGTTAAACTACAAGACGTATGCCCATTTGGATATTTCCAATCAGCTTGCAAAAACTCCGGAAGAGGCGAATGACTTTTTAAATAGGATTGAAGAAGCTGTGAAGACTCGAGCAGAAAAAGAGTTAGCTGAGCTTCTCGCAAGAATTCCAGGATGCTTTTTAAGCGCTAAAAATAAGATTATGCCTTGGAATATGCCCTATTTATATGCACTTGGCAGAGGGCATGCGTGTCTTGAGGATGATGAGGAATTGCGTCAGTATTTTCCTTTAAGCGAGGCATTTCCTAAGCTTCTTAACTATTTAGAATCACTTTTTAATCTCAAGCTTATCTTAAAACATGAAACGATATGGGAAGGTGCGAATATCCGTGTAGAAGTCAGAGATGAAAATAATGCATTGCTTGGAAATATCCTATACGACCTATATCCTCGAAAAGGGAAGTATGGGCATGCCGTTTGTATTGATGTTGTCCCTCCTTTAATTATTAATGGGTCTAAAACACCTGCGCTCGCAGTCATTCTCGTTAATATCTCTTTTCCAAATGCCGAGAATTTTACTCTCTTGACCTTTGACGAGATCTCTACCTTGCTCCATGAGACGGGGCATGCGCTGCATGCTGTTTTGGGAGCGTGTATTATGCCTGCTAAAGCGGGATATAGAACACCGACAGATTTTTTGGAAATGCCCCCCATTCTTCTTGAAAATTTGATTTATGAGAGGCATTTCCTTCAAAAGATGGGTAAACATTATAAAACAGGCGAACCCGTAAAAAAGGAAATCCTTAAGAATAGGAAAATAAGTAAAAAATATGGATTAGGATATGTTTTGCAGGGGCAGACGGCTCTATCAAAGCTATCGCTTCATTTGTTTCAGTTAAAAGAGGGACTGAATAGTACCGAAGTTCGCGAACAGATTTATAATACCGTTCAGCCCTCCATCGCGCTTGTTGAAAATCATCATTATGAAGCCACCTTCCGCCATTTAGCTGATCCGCTTTATGGGTCTAAATATTACGGCTTTCTCTATGCGCTGGCTTATTCTGCCGAAGTGTATAACAAAATTCAGGAAGATCCCAAGCAAGAGTGGTATAGGTTCAGAAAAATTGTCCTCGAAAAAGGCGGATCAGATAGTCCTCTTAATCACCTTGCCGCTTTTTTAGGTAAAATTCCCTCGATTAACTCTTATTTAGATGAGCTTAAGTTGACTTAACGGACTAAAATTTATGAATTTGAAGAGGGAGCGGCTATTTCTGCCGCTTTTATATAGATTTCAAACGTGATATACTAGAATTATGGAAGAAAACCGTTTTAAATTACATTACGAAGGCTCCCTTTTCTGGCTGATCTTTTGGCTTATAATCTTCTTTCCCGTCGCTTTCGTTTTACTGCTTACCGCAAGTTCGTTTGATATCGGAGATAAGACCTACATACTCCATTACAACGGCTCGCGGGGATGGCTTGCCTTTTGGGTGATCGTATTCTTTCCTGTCGCATTTTTATTGCTGCTTATCAATGGATACTCGATGAAGACGATAGATAGAAACGTTCCTCCTGTAGGTTGCGGATGCAGTAAAGAGGGCGGCTGTTGCAAGAAAGAAGAATAAGAAGGGAAGGATGAATGCGGAAGGCGGAAGGCGGAAGGCAGAATAGCGACAGATTGTACCGCTTTCAGCGGATATAAAGGCTGCCTTTGGCAGAACGGGCGCCTTGCGGCGCTTTCAATTATAAGCGCGCCATAGTGCGCTCCTTCAGTCGCTATTCTGCCTTCCTCCTTCTGCCTTCATCCTTTACCATACGTACGGTATCATTCTATAAGGAACGGCCTCAGTATACTCTTTCCACGCATTCCCATATTTTTCTTTCATTCTATCTTCGTCGCGAAGCGTTCTGTGAACTAATAATATAGTAAGAAAGACGAAGTAAAAGTATGGGAATGGGTTTAGCGTTCCGCAAGCAAGCGAATAAGCAAGCGAAAGCAATAGATCGCCTGTATAATTCATATGTCGTCCGATTCCCCACCATCCTGATAAGAGCAGTTTCGAATTGCGTGTTTTTCCGTCGAGCGTTTGATATTGGCAGGCGAGGCTTTTAGGTTTTTCGCCCCAGATTAACTTTTCAGGATCTTTACGGAATTGATCTTTCTGATTGTTGCTTGCCGCGAATAGGTAAAATCCGGCAAGGCCGAGAGCTAACACAAAAAGGAAGTAGGGGGTAGAAAGTTCTACCGGATTAAATACGAGATATAAGGCCTGAAGGGTATACATGTAGGGCAGCCATACAAGATCGCCCCAGCTAAGCATCCAGCCAAAATGATCGTGATGAATATCGATTGTTTTTAAGTACCACGCCTCTTTCCAAAAGAAATACAAGACATATAAAAGCTGAAAGAAATTAACAAGGATCATCGAATTTGTGACATATCCATACCAGGCATATTGCTGGCAAGCAAACGAGAAATTAATAATCGTCCAGGCAACTATTCCAGGTCGGCCATTGAAGAATAGTTTTAAATCGATAGGTCCAATACGAGGATTTAACTCAATCCCCATATAAAAATCGTAGAGGGCGCTTCCACTGAATTTCCTGTCTTCCGGATAAGAAGGAAATCGGTAAGCCTTGATATAAACGTATCCTGCAAGTAAAAAGCCGGAAATGTTAACAATCCAAAGGAGCTCAGCCCAATAATCAAATAAAATAGTGGGTGAGAAAAAATCGAAATAAAAAGCTCCAAGTACAAATAAACTGTTAGAAATCACCCAGGCTTGAAGGCCATTTATTGAATAGGGGAGCTTATTGCCGGCGGGAGTTACAGCGCCCTCTATTGTTCCGCCTTGATATCCCGGAATAAACCGATGAAGCCTATCAGGCAAAAGATAAAGGCCGATTTGAAATAAAATCCATCCGCAAAAGAGGGAGAGCGCAAAAAAAGTTGGAGCGACAAAGGGAATGCTTTTATTCCAGACGCCCCATAAAGAGGCGTCATTGTAAAAAGCGGAAATAAAAAAATAGATCACAAGCAAAGGTGATCCTATTAGGATCAAGAGGCAGCTTATAAAGGTGGGCCAGCTAACTGAGGAAGATCTCCCCCAAGTTTTTTCGGTGTTGGCTGTCATAAAAATAGGCTTATATTTAATTTGTTAAAAGCGTTCAACCTTTTATTTTTGGGAGCTTATGTCAAATAAAACAGCTTTTGTCACTGGCGGTGCGAAAGGTATTGGAGAAAGTATTGCAAGAGTTCTTCTGGAAAAGGGGGTGCGGGTAGTAGTAGCGGATAAAGATGTTAGGTCCCCGTGGAAAAAAGGAGATGAACGACTTTTGTTTATCAAAACAGATGTAAGTAATGAGCCTGATGTTAAAAAAATGATCAAAGAGACAATTAAAGTCTTTGGATCAATCGATTATCTTATTAATAACG
>CAZABG010000054.1:0-9973 GCA_964483465.1 uncultured bacterium | reverse complement strand
TCCAAAATTTGAAGATATCACCTTAAAAGAATGGAATCTGTTTATAGGGTCTCATTTAACCGGTGCTTTCCTTTGTTCGAAGTATTCTGCTCCTTATATAAAAAGTAATAAAGGATCTATCGTCAATATAGCCTCCACGCGGTATTTACAATCAGAATCCAATACAGAACCCTATAGCGCTGCCAAAGGAGGTCTTGTTGCCTTAACCCATGCTATGGCGATCAGCCTTGGCCCGGATGTCCGTGTAAATTGTGTAAGTCCGGGATGGATACACACTCAAGACGAAAAGCTTCGTAAAATTGATCATTTGCAGCATCCCGTTGGAAGAGTGGGAGAACCTGAAGATATTGCCTCTATGGTTGCCTTTCTTTTGTCAGATCAGGCACGATTTATTACCGGACAAAATTTTGTTGTTGACGGGGGAATGACTAAAAAAATGATTTATCAAGAATGACCCTACTTTCGAGGATTGAATCGCATCTTAACTCTGCTTACCTCTATGAACTAGACGAAAAATGCTGGAAAGAGATCGTGCGAGAGCCTACAGGAATTGAAGTCCTGAGAGCTGCTAAAATTTTTAGGGAAAAGAAATTAATACCTCCTGTTCGAAATTCAAAAATCGGCTTCAAATGCGGAAGAGAGATAATTCTTGAACCTGAGTACCGGGTGGCTTTAAAGAAAGATTCTCCCTTATTCGCGAGCTTGTTTTTTGAAGAAGACATTACGCTTGAATGTATTAGTCTCGAAAATTTTGAAATGCTTTTAAAAGTGCTTTATGAGGGAGCGCCTTTTGATGAAATAGAGTGTTTAATGCTAGCCAATTATTTAGATATTCCCTGTCTTTTTTATAAAGCTTTCAACAGCTTAAAAAAAAGTATCCATATCTACACGCTTGATGAAGCCCTTAATCTACATGCAAAACTTATTCCTCTCATCCAATTTTCTTTTATAAAAGAGCTTCTAGAACAGTTGGCAGAGCTGTTTGAAAAATATGATCTATCTAAAATAAATCAGGTTCATTCGCTTAGCTTAACAAAAGGCTTAGAGGTTGATTTAAGGCTGTTTACCAATCTTACCTCACTTAGGATTTCTCATCCTGATATTGACGAAGAGTCGCTTGCCTTTCCTTCCTCTTTACAAAATTTAAGTTTGACTTTTTGCCGTAAGTTAACAGATGCAAGCATAGAGCGCGCTAGCACCCATTTAAAATCTCTCTTTATAGGATGTACTAAAATAACAAATGTAGGATTGACAGGGCTGCCCCCTTATTTAACGGCGCTTAATATTGGCGGGTGTCAAAACATTACCTCTGAGGGAGCATCTCATCTGCCTGTTACATTAACCGATCTTAATATTGCGAATTTGCAAGTCTCAGTTGAAAGCGTAACTCGTTTGACGGCGCTTATACGCCTCAATATGGCAGGATGCGAAACGCTTATGACAAACCTTAGTCGGATTTCTGTTTTAGAATTAACTGTATCAAATGTAAAAAATGAGGACGTTTCTTGTCTTCCTCGTTCTTTAAGAAAGTTAAACGTTACTAGTTCTAATATCGACAGTCTTGAAGGGCTTCCGCCTGTATACAATCTAAGGATAAGAAGCGTATGCCTTATAGATGACAGTCTAATTTACTTAAATCGCGGGCTTACCTTTCTGGATATATCTTTCAGCACAAGTATTACAGCCGCGGGTATTTGGTTAATTCCTCGTACTGTACGGCATTTAATTTTATGGCGGTGCTCCAAAATAAACGATGAAGCGATGAAAGCATTGCCTCGAAAACTTCATTCTTTAGATATTGCCGGATGCGGATTAGTTACGGATGAGGGAGTTAAATTCCTTCCTAGATCGCTTACAGAGCTTGATATAAGCGGATGTAGATCGATTACGGATGCTGCGATGCCCTTTTTTCCGGTCAATTTATCGAAGGTTCTCTATACAAATACTCAAATCACCTTAAAATTATGATTAGCGTTCAAAAATCAAGCCCGCGACTTGCCAATTCCTATGATCCTATCCCATTTGTAATCGAAGAGGTTAAATTAAAGTTCGAGGCAATTCCTCAAGATGCAGCTGATAGAAAAGATAGATGCTGGCAAGTTGTTACGGCTCAAAAATGCGGTCTTGATGTTTTAAGAGCAGCTTCAATCTTTTTTGAAACCTTTCCGGCTAAGACGTCTGTAAATATTCTTTGCTCGGATGGGGTTGAATTGAAATTGTCCTTAGAAGTTTTTGAAGCATTTAAGAAAGATTCAGGCACTTTGAGAGGTCTTGCTGAAGACGTAGGAGTTGAGAATCTCTATCTAAATTTAGACTCAAACACACTTGTCCAAGTTTTAGCGATATTATATCCCGATGTATACAAGATAGAAGTTCAAATGGATATTATTGCGCGTTTGACTATCGCAAATTATCTCGATATTCCTCATTTGATAAAGAGGTATGTTGCTGAGCTAAAGAGAACCATACATTGCTATAAGGCTAAGGACTATAATAATGCCCATGTACTCTATAAATTGGTTTTAGCTTCTCCCTTAAGAACGCAGCCATTCATGAAAGAGCTTATCGAAACCGAATTTGCCGAGTATTTCGGCTATTTCTTGCAGCTTCTCAAAGAGCCCGATTGTGATCTTGATAAATATACAGCGCTCGTTTTTGAGAAACCTGTAAATGATGAATTTTTGGCTAAGATTTCAAATGCCAAAAATTTAACCTATTTAAGAATCGAGAGGGGTTCTAAACTTTCTAAATGGCCCCAAGGATTCACGAATTTAAAAACATTAGTTTTGAAGTCATTTCCGTTAAATAAAGTGACTTTTCCTAATAGTTTGAGGTCTTTGACAATTACATATATCGAAGAGCGTTTATCAGATTTGTTGCCTATTTCAACTATCCAGTCTCTTAGAAGTTATCCATTAAATTTAGAGTACCTTTCGCTTTCGTGTTACTGTACTAGAATTCAATTAGAGCATGTTCCTTGGAGTTTAAGAGAATTAGTGTTAAAAGGAAAGATTTTCATTATTGATCTTTACATGCTACCTCCGACATTGTTTCGGTTTGAATATGAAAATCCGATTGGAATTAAGAATGATAATTTTCAGACATCGTTAACTATTTTAAATCTAAGTTATAATCAAACACTGCCGATGGAAGGCAAGCGTAAAATAAATAGTAATGATCTTAAAATCCTTCCGCTTATAGAGCTTAAATTCGCGGATATTGATACTCTAGGAAAAGATATTTTAGAAGCGATTCCTGAAACGGTGCGAACGCTTGATATTCTTGATTATAATTTAAATGCTGAAAGACTACGTAGATTGCCGCCAAATCTTGAATCGCTTAAAGCGCCTATTCAGGGCAACTATTTTTCTAGCTTGCCAAGGCTAAAAAAATTAGATTTATCCGGTTCACAACATGTAAAAGATGAACATCTAATGCATTTAAGATCCGATCTTGAAGAATTAACTTTGAGCAGCTCTCCAGGTATAACCAATAAAGGACTTGCCAATCTTCCAAAAGGCTTAATGCGGTTAGCTTTATTAGAGCTGAAAGGCATCAATAATCAAGGAATTGCTGAAATTCCAAGAAAAATAACCCATCTGACTATGTCATTCCTCGCTATTACGACAGCTTGTTTTATTTTTATACCCAGAGAAGTGGTAGTTCTTAGCATATTTGCGGTTCATTTAGATAATAAAAACTACGAACATCTTCCTCAAACGCTTGAAAAGTATTACACAGATAATTCTGTGAATATAAGCATTCCGGGAGTAAAGGTATACGTTCTATGATGATTCAACCTTGTCATTCCTTTAGCGCAAGCCCCTATCAACCTATGAATCTTACTGTTTCTTTATCCGATGGAGAGATCGAATTAAATTTTAAAATCAAAAAAGCTTTAAAAATCGATTCAAAACAATTTTTAAAGGCATTTTCCGATCCCGCTGATCAATCGCCCGTCACCTTCGATATGACGAAAAGAGAGTTTTATGGACTTTTGAATGTTCTTTATCCGGGTGATTCGTTCAACGTGTTCTTGGATGAAGTAGAATTGTTTTGTATCGCAAAAAAGATGGAATGTCTTTCTCTTTTAGAAAATTTAAAAAAAGAAATTAAGGATAAAGTTTCTTCTTTCCAAACAAACGATATTAACATTGCTTTAAGATATTACAGACTGCTTAAAGATAAAGGTGTTTTATCTTTTTTTTCGATCGAATTCGCTAGATATTTTGGGTGCGTTTTTCTTGATACAAAAGGAAAGGATGATATTGATGCATTGATTGAGGTATTCAATCAATGCGGAGTGGATCAGGTGGAGCTTGATTACGCCTCTCAAGATCAACTTGAAACAATGAATAATTGGCATGAGCTTCGTTCGTTAGTTATCGGAGAAAATAAAATTAGTAGTCTTCGGCCTTTGCCAAAGAATCTTTACAGCCTAAAAATGCATAAGGCTTGCTATTTAAGTTCTAAGGTTGATTATACGCTTCCGCAGACGCTTGGAATTTTGATAATTGAACTGGGGTTATGGTTAAATGATGATTTTGTTTTATCATTACCACGCCAAATTCACCAATTGTCATTGTATTTTGAGCATATCTCCCATGTCGCGCTTAAAAGCTTATCGGCAAATATAACCTCGCTCACTTTGAAAAATATTTCACATTTCACAGATGAATCGATGGAACTACTGCCGAGGGAGCTGATTCATCTGGAGGTTAGGAGTTTAGGATTTAATTTATCTGAAAGAGGCTTTAAAGCCGTGCCACGTAAAGTGAATTCCCTTGTATTGCACGGAAAAATGCCTGAAATTAGATCAAATGCGCTTGGGTATTTGCCTGGGAGCCTTGAACTTTTGGATATTTCTGGCTGTAATAATCTAACGAGCGATGATTTATCCGTTTTATCTTCTCTTGGCCAGTTGAAAGTGGCAGAGATGAACTGCATTAGAAAGCCGCTTATTTTTTTAAAACAGCTTATATATTTAAAAATAGTCCGATGCATCGAATTCAGCCAAACGGTAATGTTCCCAGACTCGCTTGAAACTCTTGAACTTGTGGAATGCTATATACCCCCAGAAGATCTACAGCTTTTGCCAAAGAATCTCAAACGTTTAATAGTAAGAAATTACTATGATAGGTTTCCTAAAGAGGCTATACCTGACTTCATTGAATACGTAGATAGGAATGGAGAGGTTGTGAAGAAAAAAGGCCCAAACTGTTCGTTTGGGCCTTAAGGGAATTATCTTTGGATATTTAACTGGTTATTTACTTTTGTAATACCGGGAACGTTTCTTACGTCTTTTTCAATTGCGTCTTTATCAAGTTGCGAGTTTACAGAACCTGTCAATGTAGCAATGCCGTTTGAGACATTTACATTGATGTTGTATTGCTTATAGGCGCCTTTAATTCTGTCTTGAATTTGGCCTAAAACTTGAGCATCGCCATTAACCGATTTTTGAGCGTAGGTCGACTGATTTGAATAAGCGGATTGCGCATTAGCGTTCGGATCTCTTTGTACGTTTACGCGGTAGTCTGGGGTCGTTGCATTGTTATTCATTCTGTTATTATTCATCGAAGGATTTGCTCCTTGATTGAACGATGGGTTTGTTCCTTGATTCATCGCATTTGACGATGGATCACCGTAAGCTGCCATTAAAGAGCTGCTTGCTGCTACTGCGAAAAATAAAGCATAAATATTGGCCATATACCCTCCATACATGTATGTGTATAAAGTTCCTTATATAGCCATTGTCATATTGTGTAAATACGGGCAAAAAGATCCTCTCGATTAGACGGAGGCGTTAAAGGCATGCATAAGAGCTCTTATGCCGCTGATCGTTATGCCTTTACTATTGAAGGCTACATAGCTCGCTTCGGATTTTGGTTCAAATTTACCCCAAAACCCTCTTAAACCATCTAATCGATAAATTTTTGCCGCAATCTGATAGCCAAATCGGGCTACGTTTGAAGCTAAAGGATTTAACCCTTCGATCTTGCCGGGACGCTCTCTTGGTATCATTCCAAATGAAACAAACTGGCTTCCTTCCTTCTTTAATTTTTCCAATGCGGTTACTACTAGCAATTCAGGCGTTCCATGAGGGGCATCAGGGTCTAAGAGTAAGCGGTTCATGAGCCAGCCATTTTTGGATTGAAGCTGATTTAATAAAAGAGCTGCCACTATTTTCTTATTAATTGACGCATAAAACCATCTTTTACCGTAAGGATCTTCAAATAGCCTGATATTTGAAATATGAATTTGAGGGCCTTTTCGTTTTTTTAGCCAATTGATGCCTACCTGTTCTATCTGCTTTTGAATATCTGGATTATCATTGAAGAATTCTTCCGCAACCACTCCTTCCTTACCCGCGTGACGAACTTTACGCCTTACAAGACTTCCCTTGGTTCCAGAATGCTCAAGCACGCTTTTTTGAGGGTCGAGAAAGGGGATTTCACAGAGTTCAAGCAAAATGGAATAGTTGAGCTTTTTAAGGATTTTTCTGGCGAAATTTTCTGTAACGATTGCAAAAATAACTTCTCGCCCTTGTTCATGATGATCATCGATAAAATGTTTTGTTAATGTGAAAAGATTTTGCGGAGCGGTGATAGGGTCTCCCATAACTACCGCAAAATTACCGTCGAGCCTAAAGGCGATGAATCCTTCAATTCCTTCCTTTGTATAGGATTGACATAAGGGGTCTAAAACCGCATCGGTCGTCGCCCCACCCCATTTTCTTACCTGTTCAACCAGAAGCTCGCGCGAGGGAGCTCTGGTAAGTTCCGCCTGTTCCATAAGGCTTTACATATCATAACGATCAGTTTCTGTTTTACGTGGAATTTTATCTATAAGAGTATTAATGAGTTGCTTCCATTGCCTTTCCTGAACGAGAGGTAAAATGAGGTTTGGATCAATTCCCATCTTAGTTGAAAAATCGATCGTCATATCATTAGTTATATTGTCTCGATCGGCTTCTTCGTCAAATGATGTTTTAAATCCATTAAAGAAATCGTCGCGAACCCAGCCTCTTCCTTGAATGGCGTGAACGGAAACTTTCATCTCTTCATCTGTAAAAATGGTTTTAAGAAAATTAAAGGGATGGACATTTGCGATTCTATCGCCTGCCTTTTTTAACGAGGATTTATCTTTTGCGATTTTTACAAGCGACGCCATGCCAAGCGTGTTAACGATATAGCTCATATCTTCTTTTTCTTTGCTGGTTATGGGCCTGTAGTAATCTCTATAGCCTCCTTTTGGCTTCGATTTTGAGTCGCCCATTTGAAAGTCGACAATGTATTCAGTCTCTCCTCCCATTTGGGTTTGAATGTTATCAATGATTCCGGAAAATGTATCTTCAGGCTGAACTGAAACGACAAGTAATTCTCCTTCAATATTTCTGATGACAACTTCTTCGCAGTAAATTTGTGCCGTAAGAAAAAGTATTAGTAAAAATTTCATTCTAGAGATCTCCGTTTTTAAAAACCTTTATTACATTTCTTTAATTTGATACAACTTCATTCATGAATTTTAGACTTTCTTCGAAATTCCCAATGTCAGCAAAAAAAATTCTTTTTGCGCTCTCAATTTTTTGCGTTGATTCTATTCTTTCTACCGATGTCTGTGAAACAAATAATCGCATCTATTTGGGCCCTGAATATACACACATTAAAAGAACGCGTAAAGGTGGAACAAAACAGGATGGCCCGCTTTATGGTGTTAGAGTAGGCTATGATAGGTTAAAAAGATATGGCTGGTACATTGGATTAGAAGGCAACTATAGTCACGGCAAAATCAAAGGTAAGACGGGTTCGGACGCTAAAATTCACTCGCGGTTTACCGACATGTGGGCAGAAGCAAGAGCGGGGTATACCTTTCAAAGAAAGCATGGGTATCAATTTGCCTTTACGCCTTTTGTAGGCGCGGGTTACGCGACTGAAAAAAATAATTTTATAACTCCAAGCCCCCTTCATATCCATTTTAAAACAAAATATCCTTACGCGGTAGGGGGTTTTTTAGCCTCCGCAAACTTATGCGAAAATTGGAATGTCGGGTTGATGTTTAGAACCTATTTCCCGTTTGAGCCTCGCTGCGATGTTACTAATGATCCAAACCATGACTCTGTGACTCAAAACATCGGAGAGAGGCTGCAATATCGAGTGAATCTTCCGATTACATATAAGTTTTGTTGTTATGAAAGAGGCTCGTTTACGCTTGAGCCCTTTTATGAATTTCGCCACTACGGCACTCACGTAAACTTTCCTTTCGATTATTTCAAAACCGAGCTACAATTATGGGGTATTATCTTTAAGCTCGATTACCACTTATAATGTTAGAAGAAAAAGTTAAAGAACTTGGTATCCACAAAATCAAGCGTCATATTTTTATTTGCTGCGCAAGTAAGCAAAAGTGTTGCTCTCCCGATGAGGCCCTTGCTTCCTGGGAATACCTTAAAAAAAGACTAAAAGAGCTTGGTTTAAGCGAAGGCGGAGGAATCTACCGCACAAAGGCCGATTGTCTTCGCATTTGTGTTAAGGGTCCCATCGCGGTTGTCTATCCGGAAGGGATTTGGTATCACTCCTGCTCGCCCGAAAACCTCGAGCGAATTATCCAATCCCATTTGATTGGCGATGTACCTGTCGATGAACTAACCCTATAATTTTTTTAACAGATCTCCAAATCTAAAGCTCGAGAAGATCATGTAAAAAATCTTGTTAAAATAAAGATATAGGAAGCCTTGCCCTCTTCCTGCTCATTTTTAGGTGTAAAAATTATTTAAAGTACTTTAAAAAATTTGGCGTTCGATGCAATATTTCGACGCTATGAAAAAATCTTACACCTTCGATGATGTGGCTTTAGTGCCGCAATTCAATAACATTCCCTCCAGGGTTGAACCGTCGCTTGAAACTTGGCTCACGCGAAATATTAAGGTCCATATACCGATTGTTTGCGCCAATATGGATACAACGATTAGCGAACCTCTCGCGGATATTCTTATCGCGGAAGGCACCTATCCCATCTTTCATAGGTTCACACCCTTTGAAAATGTTTTGGCATGGGTAAGAAAATATAAAGAGAAAACGTTTATCTCATGCGGATTGCAAAAAGTGGATGAGACAAAAAAGCTCTTGGATGAAGGCGCAGTCGGGGTTTGTATCGATATCGCACATGGCCATTCAGATAGAATGCTTAAATTTATTCAGGATTTAAAAGCTTCTCATCCTAATAAAGAAATCATAGCGGGCAATGTGTGCACGCCGATCGCTTGCCATGACTTGATTCTTGCGGGTGCTGATGCGGTGAAAGTGGGTATTGGGCCTGGCGCTGCTTGCACAACGAGAATGGTAACTGGATTCGGCGTTCCTCAATTTTCAGCGATTGAATCGTGCGCAAAAATCACACAGCGTCTTCGAGTTCCATTGATAGCAGATGGAGGGATACGCAATAGCCGCGATGTCGTACTCGCTTTAGCGGCAGGAGCAAGCACCGTAATGATCGGCAAATTATTTGCGCTAACCAAAGAAAGCTCCGCTCCAAAAAGAAATAATGATATCGAAGCGAAATTCCGCGGACAGGCCAGCGAAGATTTTCAAAACTGTTTCTATGGCGGTTTAAAACCTAAGACCGTTGCGGAAGGGGTTGATTTTTGGGCACCGGTTTCAGGATCTGCTAAAGACTTCCTCGAGGGACTTTACGGCGGCCTGCGCAGTGCATTAACATACGGCGGCGCCCGTTCAATCAAAGAATTGCAGCGAAAAGCGGAGTTTACTGAAGTCACCGCAAGCTATATTTTAGAGAGCAAACCGCGAACATAGATGAGAAGGCAGAACTGAAGACAGAAGGCAGAATTGAAGGCAGAAGGCGGAAGGCGGAAGGCGGAGCAACAAAGGCAGAAGGCAGAAGGAGGAAGGCAGAATAGCGACAAATTGGGCGCGGGAAATCACGAAATAAAATATAATTGAGGCCATTTGTTGTGTGG
>CAZABG010000053.1:0-17173 GCA_964483465.1 uncultured bacterium | reverse complement strand
CGACAAACACTTGCTTGTACATTATCTTTTTAGTATTGTCAAAACAACTTAACTTGAAGACTTTATGTCTTCCTTTCGTTACTTCAAACTTCGCTTGTTATCGCTCGTTTGTCGTAAGATGTATAAGAACATACAAAAGCTTAGCATTTTACAGCAACAGCATTTTTTGCAGATTTCTAAAAAAAATCCGATTTGCTTCTCTAGCATTAGCTAGAGGTGCAAAATTTTTTGGTTGTTCATGGCGATTGTTTTCACTTCTCGCCACTACAAGGTTTGACGGGTTAGCTTTATTATACTAAATCGTGAATTTATTAAAATAAAAATTTTAATTGATAGTAAGTTATTAAGCTTATTATATTAAATCGCATGAACAAATCCCCTCTTCTCCTACGTGTGATCGCGATCTCACAGCTGATCTCTTGCTTTTCGGTCTTCCTCTTTCTCCTATTCGACCCCTTTATGGGAGAGCATTTTCGCCTGAAGGAAGAGCTTCTTCTTATCCAGAACATTCGAGGAGATGAGGTACTCATAGCAAAAGTTTCCCCAGCGCAAGCCGATAAACTTAAACGAAATCAAGTCCGCTTTTCTCAGCTTTCTCCTTCTTCTCGAGTGTCTATAGACGACAAAGCTCACTTGATTGAGTGGAAGATGGGAGCTTCAACCCTAAGCAAATTAGGCCAGGGCTTCAAGAAAGTATTCTTCGAAACACCTGTTATTCTTCTCTTGTGGATCTTTCTTTCAGCCCTATTTGGAATTGCAAGCCTAAAAGAGAACGAAAATCTAATACGATTTAGCTGGCTCGCTCCATTTGCACTATTCGCTTACGGATACGCCCTATGGCTTACAGCCCTTCCGGCTAATTCCCCCTATCCGACAGAATCGGAACTCATTTCAAATCATTTAAAAAGACCGCTTGGCTTAACGCTTGAAGAGCAGGCGTCCGACTTAAAAAAGGGCTGGGAGCTCTATTTAATTGAAAAATGGGCGAAGGCTTCCCCTTCCAGCAACACTCTCACTTACAGAGATCAGCTTGAGGAGGGAGAATTTGCGTTTAATTTCCACCTTTTGGGTGTGAAGGAAAGCGATCCGAAGGAAAGCGGATCGCTTTTACTATTGCTGCTTGGAATCGGACAAGGCTCGACGCTTTATTTTCTATCCAAAAGGCAACTTCGAAGCTATGGTTTCTTAAAAAAAGTATAAGCGCTTAAAGCCGCTGCAACCGGCATGGCATTAAGCCGCAAGGTCAAGATTAAGCTCTTTATATCTCGCTTCTATCTTGGATAAATTGTCTTCGACGAAAGCTTCGACTTTTACTAAATTTTCCCTCTTGTTGCTATAAAGGCCATCTTTATTCACGCAAAGGGAATAAAAATCTTTTTCGGAGAGAAGGCCTTTCGATTGTTCATCGCTTAAATTTTCTAAGAGCTGACAATATCTATCCATTTTATCGTGAATTTCTTGCACAAATTTGGAATTTTTAGCCGTAATGATTAGCTCGTCAATTTTTTCTTGCGCTTCATTAATCATAATTAAAAACAACGTACCGCTCTCAGGCTTATTAAAGGACGATTTAAGCAACCCTTCGGGCCGGGCCACAACGATTACGTTTACTAATTTGGCGTATTCATCAAAAGAATCGGTGTATTTTTTAAACTCTCTATGCGCCTTTTTCCAGTCTAAATGATTCCGCTCGACTTTTCTTGCATCATTAATTTTACCCTCGAAAAATATCATGTTTAATAGCGAAATTCCTGCACCCGTCACAAAACAGCTAATGGCACCGCCCATTCCAAATAGCGCTATGGCTATTGCACTAACTGCAAAAATAGCTAGCGAAGAAAAGAAAATGGCGCCTCGCGTCTTATTTTCACTCAATCCGTTTTCTATGGAAATTTTAGCTATTTTGTATGAAACGAGATTGCTAGCTAAGCCCGCAATTGAAACGACACCCCCAACTTCAATAATATCGCTTAAGGATACTGCAAGGGAGGGTCCCAGCAGTAAAGAGCCGTATAAAGAATCATAGCTAAAATTTAAGTGCTCAAGAGCAATTTTTGAACTCATTATCTTTTCCTTAAAAAAATATCTACCCCGTTTCCTCTATCTGATAATCCGGAGATATAAATTCAGGAGTTAATCCCTGAATTTTGGTTATATATTCATCCACTGTTAACCAATTAGAATCCAAGAATCTTTTCTTTAAAAAAAATTTGGAATCTAATTGTTCGAGAATTACACATTTTTGCTCAACACTGAAGACGGTATATGCACACTCAAAAATGCGTGTCGCGCTACTTTGAATAGTCATGTAAGAAAAATCGAGTGCGCCATACTTTCCCTCTACAGGACAAATTCTAATCACTTTTTTACCTACATCTCTTTCAGTTAAGCGCCTTCCTTGCATTAAAAAGACCGGAAAGCTGGGGGGCGGCAAAAAATCTGGCGATGACATAAAATATATTTTTCATTGTTACAGAGACATTACGTTTTCATTATTCAGCATATAATTCCGACCACTTTCTAATTATTAACCACGAACTAAAAGCCACTCCCGCAAAAGCCATGCCTAAAACTCCTTCTAGTGGAAGAAGCGCGGCAACGCCCGATGTCGTAAAAAAAACTAGAGACGATGCGGAAATAAGCAAAAACGTTGAACTCATGCCTAGCTTTTTTTCTTTTCCCATTTTAGCAAAAATGTCTGAGCTGATTGATGCGACCGTCGCAGAAAGACCCGCAAAAAGAGCTAGAGGAAAAGGATTAAATCCTGAAAGGACAAGCCCTGCTCCAAAGGAAAAAAGGGCGCCGTTAATTGCTTGCGAGTGATCAATCGAATGCACGAAGAGCGTCTCTATGTTTCAAAGTGTAGCGTAAAGATGTAATGAAAATGACTACCGGGCCAACAAGAGCGAAAGTAAGAAAGTAGGCAAAGCCAAAGATCCAAAAGCTGAAATAAACTAAAAAGCCCATAGCTTGAATCAAAAGGCCAATTGCACCCGGGCGCATCCTTTTTTGAGCGCCCCAGCGGCAAATTAAACTGCCCAAGAAGGGAACAATAGCAAGGGGAATAGATGCGAAAAGCGTCGCCAATAGGAGAAAGAAAAATTGAAATTTGAACTCTGTGTCGAGCTTAGGATTTATATTCATGGAACGAT
This sequence comes from uncultured bacterium, assembly GCA_964483465.1. Taxonomy (GTDB): domain Bacteria; phylum Chlamydiota; class Chlamydiia; order Chlamydiales; family Parachlamydiaceae; genus CAZABG01. The sequence continues at coordinate 14,021 of CAZABG010000053.1, read as the reverse complement.
CCAAAATAAGGCCATGCCCGCAAAAAATCCGAACATCGCAGCAAGTGAAATTTTTCTTAAGTACCAGAAGAAATCGACCTTTTCAAGGCCCATGTATACGACACCCGCTGCAGAGCCTACGATCAGAATGCTGCCGCCTGTCCCTGCCGCAAAAGCAATCATTTGCCAGAATTTATCATCGATCGGGAATTGAGATACGTCGTACATAGACATAGAGGCCGCAACAAGAGGTACGTTATCTACTACGGCAGAGGCAAGGCCTATTAGTGTCGCAATAGCGCCAGGAGAGCTGATATGGCTGTCTAAGAATTGCGCTAGGTTCTTAAGCAATCCGGCCGTGTCTAAAGCTCCTATCGCAAGTAAAATACCTAAGAAAAATAAAACACCCGCAACATCGATTTTGCCGAGGACATGAGGAATCCTTAAATGATCCCTGTCATCATATTCAGAGTGGAAAAAGTCGGTTATAAGCCACATGACCCCAAGGCCGAATAACATCCCCATGAACGGCGGCAAGCCGGTAAGAATTTTAAAGATAGGCACAGAGATTAGTACGCCAATTCCGAGCCATAAAACCAACTTTCCTTTTGGCTCCACTTTTTCATGGTGAATGTGTATCTGCTGCGCTTTGAATTTTCCTTTCAACTGCCAGCCTAAAACCAAGAGAGATACAACTAGACAGAGAATACTTGGAACAAATAATTCTTTAATGATCGCGGTAGTCGATAGGACGCCCCCAATCCAGAGCATGGTTGTCGTAACATCCCCGATAGGCGTCCAAGCGCCCCCTGCGTTTGCCGCAATGACAACCGCGCCTCCCATCAACCACCTGTCTTCACCCTTTTCAATTAATTTAGACAAAAGGGAGACCATTACAATGGTCGTAGTCAAATTATCTAACACAGAGGAAAGAAAGAAGGTTAAAAATCCAGTCACCCATAGCAATTTTCGTTTTGACGCAATTTGTATCACATTGGATATCGGATCAAAACCTCGGTGCACATTGATCGTTTCTACAATCGCGAGAGCTCCGAGTAAAAAGAATATTACTTGGCTGATATTGGATAAATGTTCGTATATCCCTTGTGAAGAAATAGAGACGTCAAATGAATTGTCTAAATATTGCAAGAGCCAAAGGAGAGAGGCCAAAATTAAGGCGATGGTCGCCTTATTGATCTTGGTAACATGCTCTAAAGTGATCAAAAGATACCCGATCACAAATAAAGCGATCATCAAATATTGAATCAAAACGTGCTCTAGCATAACTAGAGTCAAATTCTTGCATTAATGGCAGTTTAAAACAATTGAATTCCTGCAAGAAAAAGACCGATAAAAAACCCAAAAGTAAGAAACGCCCAGAGATATGCGATAATTACGAGCAAGCCGTCATCTTCCAAAAGACCCAGCCCTAAAAATAAAAGGGGGAACGCGGACATCAGGTTTGTAAAAGGGATAGGAATAGGGAGAGACAATAAAATAGCCAGCAGGAAGGCAAGAAATCCGTGTACTCTATGAATAATTGAATTTTCCGTTAAAAACGTAAGCCTGGGATAGATCCATCGGTGGACCTTGGCATTGTACTTAAGCGCGACATTAATAATTTTATTTAATGTTTCATGAGGAACATCTCTTTCAAGCCAGCTTTTCGGCCACCATAATTTTTTGCCGAAAGCGACCCTTAAGCCCATAAATGCGAGCGCAATGCCAAAAGGGGTGGAGGTTCCAGGAATTTGTATCGGTAAGCAAAAAGGAAGGCTAAACAAGATTAAAAAAAGAGGAAAGCCGCGCCATTTAAGAAGTCTGACTATTTCGCCAAACTTAACTTTTCCATTGATTTGACTTTTTAATTCGAGAAGAGCTTGTTCAAGCGATGCCATTGCTAATCTATCTCATACTCCCTATTAACTCGCAATGAACGTCGATGGATCGCCGACAGCATTATTTGAATTGTAATTTTGATTAATTCTTACAGACACCGCATTGATAACAAGACTTTCTTCAAGTGCTATATCTTGTGGTGACTCAATATTTGCGTATTGTCCTGTCTGGCCGGAAGGATCGCCGGCATTAACCAATCCTACACGGAAATTCTTATCAATTGCTTTGCCAAGTACTCCATAGGGGTCCTTCCCCCCTACTATATGGATTTGACTATCATTCGATTCTACTCCCTCCATTTGGGGTCCAGTCACAACAATTTGTAAATCTTGCGCATTTGCTGCCTTTTTTGCTTCGCTTAAGGCATTCAAAAGTGCTTGCTTTGCAGCTTCTTTCAATTCTGGAGGCTGTCCTTCCATAAATTTTCCCATCCCTAAAGCCGGGATAACAATCATTTCCAAATTATCTTTTTGCGCTTCTTTTAATACATGAGTGAATAACCGAGTCATTTCATTTTGCCATAGCTTTATGTCGACTTTCCCATTCGTTGACATCATTTCTTTTATTTTAGGGTTATACGCTATATTTGGGGCGTTAACGGTATAGGTTTGAAAAGTAGCGGGGTTATTTTTATCGACCGCTCTTGCAATTCCGTTATTATCGTGAGTTAAGATATCCGTTGATACAACGCATCTACCTGAAGCTTTAACTTGTTCTTCATGTGTTGTCGCTCCATCTTTCATAATTTTAGCTAAAGTTTGAGGGTCTACGACATTCTTATCATAAGTGACACGCGTCTTCGCTTTATTATCGAGTAGTGCCGAACCTTTAACTTTAACTCCGTTTAAATCGTACGTTTTGTTTGGACTAAGCTTTTATATATTCCAGGCTTTATGCGGTGGCAAACCTGCGTCATAGGTAATTGTTCTTTTATTATCGAGAGTGACACCTAATTCCTTGTTTAGTTTAGCATGAGCATCTTGCATTCTTTTATTGTATAAGGTGCCAAATTTGACTGATGCTAAGTTATTAACTTCAGACAAAAAACCAGGCATTTCACTATTAATATCCTTTCTTGGTGACCCTGATTCCATATCTACATGAAGCCCTAAATCATCACCTACCTCAGGTTTCGAGCTTAAAGTAATAGATGGGATTATACTTCTTAAGGCGTCCACTTTTTCCCCAATTGCAGCAAGCGCCGGTTTAGATGCTTCAGATAGCTGGCTCATTCTTCTTGTAAGCGGCTTTGCAGCTTGGCTTAACTTATCGGAAGCACTCAGCTTCTCGTCCCCTCCCGCCGCCCAAGCAGGGAGATATTTGTTATGCTCCGCTTCATACTTTTTATCTTTATTAACAAAATCATCGACTCTCTCTTTTAAAGAAGAGACCTGATTTAGGAGGCTTTTTCCGAAATCAGGAATAGTCTTTGAGAAGAAATTAGAAACGGCATTGCCGGTTTTAACATCGGTCTTTGTTAATTCCTTAGGTTCACTTTTTACTAATGCCTTAAATTGCTGGATTCCCTCGCTTGCTGTTTCCTTCATTCCTTGGAAAGCGCTTAATACCGTATCTATTGCGCTTGTACTTTTGCTTGCGGGGCTAGGTTGTTCCGCGACTCCGGGATTAATAGGATTGTAGGGAACATTTGTACTAGTGAGATCGTTATTAGCCATTGTTACCTCATACACTCAATTATCTCTAGAATCGGATCAGATTATAAGTTAATATTTCGTTAAGAATGGAAGATACTATCACTCTATACACTACCATTAAGCCATCCCTTTATAGAAAAGCTCTTCTTATAAGCTCTATGATGGGGGTCTTGGGCGCTCTTCTACTCGTCTTTGCGACCTTATTTATTCCTCAGAAACAATTAGAGTTTTTAGGGCCCATTCTCGGACTTTTCTCTCTTCTTTTGATCGGGTTTGGGTTTCGTCCTTTTCTAAAAATAAAAAAAATGGATTCAAAACCTATTCCCTTAAAGCTGACTAAGGATGGAATTTTTTGGAAAAACGTTAGAATTGTAACAAAAAATGTAGCAGAAACGCGCTACATAGACTCAGAAAAAAGCTACGGAATTGAAATTACTTCAAAAGCAGGACAAAAATTATTTTTGCCCTACTACTCTAAAAGATCTTACGAGGAAGTTTTAGCTTACTTAGATGATGGTCTTCACACGGAATAATTCGGCCGATTCCGCTTTCCAAGCCCGCTCGAATTGTGCAATCGATTCCAATGTCAAGGTATGTTCTTTAACAAGTTTGTTAAAAACGTCCTCATTCAAGGTAACCGCATCAATGCTATGCTCTGCGCAAAGTTCAACCTGTTTTAAATCGCTGATCGACGCGGCGAGAATTTTGGTTGGAAGCTGGTAGTTTTGGAAAATTTTGGAAGTCTTTCTTAAAAAATCGTCTGGATCTCCGCCTGCTTTTTTTAGCCTAGTTAAATAAAGCGCGACATAATCGGCTCCGGCTTTAGCGGCAATTAACGCCTGTTCAGGAGCGAAAATCGCGGTCGCCATGGTTCTTATATTGGCTTTAGATAATTCGTGAATGGCAGCAAGCCCTTCCTGTGTAACGGGTACTTTTACGATAATCTGATCAGATAAGTCATTGATAATCTTTCCTTGCGCGACCATTTCTTCCGCACTTTTCGCGACAACCTGTACCGCTAGCAAGCCTTTCGTTGAATCAAGCAGCTCATGCAGCGTTTTGTCAATAGATGGGACATTCGCTAATAGTTCAGGGTTAGTTGTGACGCCGGTTAAAAGACCCAGCTTTTCAAAGTGAGCAACCGCTCGCGGCTCTACTGAATCGATCCAGAATTCCATCTTCAAACTCCCGATTGAATGATATCATGCAATTTAACAAGACCAATCACACGATTGCCTTGTTCAACTACAGGTAATACCATAATCGGGGACTTTTGGTCGCCTTCCATGTAACGCATGGCATCGTATGCCATCATTTCTGCATCGATTTTTTTTGGATTTTTGATCATAAGCTCTTCCATCTTAAGATGAAGAACTTGCGATCCATGCTTTTGAAGCGCGCGCCTTAGATCGCCATCCGTAAAAATGCCGAGAAGCTCTTGGTTTTTATCGGTGACGAGCATGCATCCGGCCTTTTTATTGGAATAATCGATCAAAATATCCATGAGCTTTTGATCGCCTAAGCATAAGGGAACGTTACCATCCCTTATCATAATGTCTTTTACTTTCATCGTAAGGCGTTTGCCGAGCCTTCCCGCAGGATGATTCAATGCAAACTGGTCTTTTGTAAAAGCCTTTTTTTCCATTAAGGCAATCGCTAAGATATCTCCGAATAAAAGCTGTCCTGTCGTAGACATTGTGGGCGCCAAATTATAAGGACAGAGCTCTTCATCGAAAGGAAGGTAAATAATTTTATCGGCCCCTTTCGCAAGTCTAGAATTTTTATCGCTTATAACCGCAACGATCACGGCGCCCTTATTTCTTAAGAAAGGCATCATGGCAATCACTTCATCGGACTCGCCGCTTTTACTGATAAGAAAGACAACGTCGCCATTTGATATTTGGCCAAAATCTCCGTGCATTGAATCTGTCGGCGATATGTAAAAGGCGCGCGTTCCGGTAGAAGTGAGTGTCACTGCAATTTTTTGCGCGATCATGCCGCTTTTTCCCACGCCGCTTAAGAAAATTAACCCATTATGTTCATGGATAAAATCGACTATTTCGTTTAAGGGTTTGGGATCAAGACGGTCTAGAAAATCGTTAATTAATTTTTTTGATTTACCGATCAGCTCATTTACGCGCATACGGTAGATTTTAAATGAATGGTTGTTTAGGGTAAAGGACAGAAAACGAATGGGAGAGTGATTATGAGCATACCAATCACATACGCGGAAGGCGATGGCATCGGACCTGAAATAATGGCCGCAACCCTAAGAATATTAGAAGCTTCGAAAGTCCCCCTCGATTTGAAAGAAGTAATTATTGGGGAAAAAGTTTATTTGAAAGGATTTAAGGCGGGAATCGAACCAAGCTCATGGGATGCTATCCGAAAGTCAAAAGCTTTTTTGAAAGCGCCCATCACAACTCCACAAGGCGGAGGCTTTAAAAGCCTTAACGTTACCATTCGAACGTCTCTTGGCCTATACGCGAACGTCCGCCCCTGTGTCGCATATAACCCTTATGTGGACACGGTCCATCCCGATATGGATGTGGTTATTATCCGCGAAAACGAAGAGGACCTTTATTGCGGAGTCGAGTACCGTCAGACGGATGAAACTTACCATGCAATTAAAATAATATCTCGGCCAGGCAGTGAAAAAATTATTCGATATGCTTTCGAGTACGCACGCGCAAATGGGCGAAAAAAAGTCACCTGCTTTATCAAAGACAATATTTTAAAACTGACTGATGGCGAATTTCACAGGGTTTTTAACGCGATCGCGCCTGAATATCCTGAAATTGAAAACGAAAGCTGGATTGTCGATATCGGCGCCGCAAAACTCGCAGATACTCCAAAGGTATTTGATGTTCTCGTAATGCCCAATTTATATGGCGATATCCTCTCAGACGTTGCCGCTCAAATTGCAGGATCTGTAGGCCTTGCAGGCTCTGCAAACATTGGCACCGGCGGCGCCATGTTCGAAGCCATCCACGGTTCCGCTCCCAGAAGAGCCAACCAAAACCTCGCAAATCCCTCAGGCCTCATACTTGCATCCGTTATGATGCTTCAGCATGTGGGCAAACCAAATGATGCGAGCCTTGTTCATAATGCCTGGTTAAAAACCATTGAGGATGGAATACATACCTACGACATCTTCCAGGAAGGCTTATCAAAAAAGAAAGTAGGAACAAAAGAATTTGCCGATGCCGTTATTCAAAGGCTTGGTCAAACCCCTGAAAACCTTAAAAAAGCTCATCACGGAGAACAGAAGAAAACGGAGCTAAAACAAGAAAATGCTCAAGCAAAAGCAAAAAAAGAACTCCTTGGCGTCGATATCTATGTCGACTTTAAAGGCCATCCCAATGACCTTGCCAAAAAATTAACGAACACGCCCCTAAAGCTATTCCATATCTTTAATAGAGGGGTAAAAGTCTGGCCTGAAACGCCTCCTGAAGTAGGTTTGATTGATAGTTTCCGTGCGAGATTTTTTGATCCAGAGCGAAAAATCATAACCTCTAAACAAATTATTGAAACGCTAGCCAAGCTGGATCAGGTGGAAGTTATAAAAACAGAAAACTTATATCAGTTTGACGGCAAGCCTGGATTTACTTTATCTCAGGATGAACAGTAGGCTAAAATCCGCCTACTTTAAGTTTTAGAAAACGCAAGCTCTGTAGCTTCGCTTTCATTTTCCTGTTTAGCAACCACTAGCGCGCAAACGGCATCGCCCAAAATATTTAATACAGTAGAAACCATTTCACGGACACGGTCGATGCCGGCAAGAAGCGCAAGCCCCTCGATCGGGATGCCGACTGATGTAAAGACGACAGACAGCATAATAAATCCGCTTCCAGGGATTCCCGCAGCGCCAATAGACGAGAGAATCGCTGTTAATACAAGCGTCATAAGAGCAAAAAAGTTTAATTCAATTCCATAGGCTTGCGCAATAAACACTGCTGCCATGCCCTGATATAAAGCAGCGCCATTCATGTTAATGGTTGAGCCGAGCGGCAATACAAATGACGTAATACTTTTTGAAATACCCAAATTTTCTTCCGCGCATTTCATCGAAACAGGAAGTGTTGCGGATGAAGAACAAGTTGAAAACGCCATAATGATCGCATCTTTCATTCCGGTAAAGAACGTCATCGGATTCACTTTTGCCATAAACTTAAGCATCGTGCAAAAGACTAATAGAACGTGCAGCAGGCATCCGAGGTAGTATATCGCTAAAAATTTCAAAAGGGGCATTAACACATGCGAACCAAATGTTCCCACTACCCACGCCATGATGGCAAAGATACCGATCGGCGAAAACTCCATAACAATCGAGGTGAGTCGATACATGACTTCGGCAAGGGAATCGAGCACCTTTAGTACCGGCTTTCCTCTTTCTCCGGATAGATTGATGGCAAGGCCTAAAAAAACGCTAAAAACAATTATCTGCAGCACATTGCCTTCTGCCAAAGCCTGGATAGGATTTGAAGGCACCATCGAATAAAGCATCTCGGTAATGGACGGGGTTTCAGATAAATTAATTGCCTCAGGAAGCTTTAAAGGAAGCGATTCCCCCGGCCTGAAATAATTAGCGAGAGATATTCCAATTACAATGGCGATCGCGGTAGTGATGAGATAAAGAATTAAAGTTTTAATGCCGACACGCCCTAATTTTTTCGGATCATGAATAGCGGTAATACCTACTGTCATGGAGGAAAGAATCAATAAGACAATAATCATATTGATCAAACTTAAAAATATTTGACCCACAGGCTTTAAATAAGCTGCGGAAGGCCCCATGACGTATCCAGTCACAGCTCCTAAAGCAAGCCCTATTAGTACTTTCATCCACAATTTCATGCTTGCCTTAACGCCTCTTTTCCTTGATCAATAAACTTTTTAAAAGCCTCTTCCCCATCAACCACTTTCAATGTTGTTTTGATCCAAACTATTGGAAGAGGAGAAGAGGTTTCTTCCGGTAGCTTTACGCGATCTTTTTCCGTACAGACCAAATAGTTTGCGCCAAGGCTCATCATCTTTTTAGCAAAATCTTCCAAAAGATCTAAATCGATCGCTTCATGATCGCCCAAAATAAGCTCGCCTAGCACTTCGCAATCAAGCCCTTTCACCGTCTCCCTGAAGTAATCGGGGTGGGCAATGCCGGAAAACAAAGCGATTTTCTTATTAGAGATTTCAATACTTTCATTTGCCGGATAACTTAACACGCCAGAAACCTCTAGCCGCGTCGCAACAATTGGAGCTGTTGAATAGTGCGAAATATCACGCTTAATCTTTTCGTATTTATTTTCATCTTGAGCGTGATTCAAAATAATAAGATCGGCACGTTTTAAAGCGCTCTTTCCTTCCCTGAGAAGGCCTCTTGGCAGATAGTATCCAAGACCATAGGGATCGTTTAAATCAAGTACGACCACTTCCTTGTCGCGAGCAATCTTACGGTGCTGAAGTCCATCGTCAAGCAAGATAAGCTTTGCGCCCATCCTGGCAGCCGCATTGGCCGCTTTCATGCGATTTCTTGAAACAACGACCATCGCCTTTGGGAATCGCTCTGCCGTCAAGTAAGCCTCGTCTCCCGTATAAGACGCGGGATGCAGAGGACCGTTGCCTTTGGAGACAATAACCGGATGGCTTAATTTTTCTGCCTCTGATCGATATCCTCTTGATAAAACAGCAAGCGGTGTTTCTTGATAAAACTGCTCAGCGATCAAAAGCGTAACCGGAGTTTTACCCGCGCCTCCTGAAACGATATTACCCACGGAAATGACAAGGGGAATGGGAGGCGTGTACCTCGAAAAGATTCCGTGATCATAAGCGAAGTTTCGAATCAGAACAACTAAGCGGTAAGGAAAAGAAAGCAGCCACAAAAAAAAGCGCAGGAGGGAATAATGGGGACCCCGCTTTTGTTTGCGGATGACTTTAAGATAGAATAGTTCTAAACGGCGCATTCTTTCAGTGACTCTTTCGGCGCATTGAACATTAAGGATTCCATCACTTCTAAAATGATATGAATGGCGGCCATATGAGCTTCCTGAATACGGTCCGATGTTTTAAATCCCTCGATAATCATTTCAAGGTCTGCGACCCCTTTTAATTTGCCGCCTCCTTTCCCAAGAAAGGCAATTGTTTGAAGGCCTCTCTTTTTTGCCTCATCAAACGCGCGGATAATGTTAGGAGAGTTGCCGGATGTGGTAAGCCCAATAAATAGGTCCCCAGGCTTTCCGAAAGCCTCAACGCCGCGAGCAAAAACTTCATCAAAACTTGAGTCGTTCGCCGTGCAGGTAATGTGCCCCGGTTCGGATAAAACAATCGCCGGCAAAGCCATGCGGGGTTTTCTGAAATAGCCTGTTAGCTCTTCGGCAAAATGAGCCGCGTCGCAAAGGCTTCCTCCGTTTCCTGCTAAAATAATTTTTCCGCCATTATTAAAAGTTTCAGCAAGCAGAACTCCGGCTTTTTGAATGAAAGCCTTATGCATTTTGAGCTGCTCTACTGCCTTAATACTGTCCTGAATCGAGATATCTATTGGATGGGTCATAATAAATCTTAACTATTATGAGGAATTCATTTCTTAACAGCAAGCCTTTATGAATGCCCTCTTATAGCTCCTTACAACCCTTACTTCATAAACGAAACAGGCAATACATTAAATTTTTTTATTACTTATACACGTCTATTAAGGGTTTATGCAAAGATTTGACCCTAAAACCCTTAAACTAACCATTTGAATTAAAACCATTATTATTAATTAAAGTGCGCTATAATAACATTAAAGATTACTGAATCAGAGGAAATAATATGCCTTTAGATAGAGTTGAAATTGATAATATTTGTGATTATATCCCCTTTGTTAGCAGCTACACCAATATCGTTGATTTAGTTCAAAAGAAGCGATTTAAAAAAGAAGAAGAAGAGTTTAAACAAGAGCCTCCTCTTTTAAAAAGTAAATATGTCACACACATTGTGAATAAGCCTGACATCAGGTGCGCCGTCCTTATTATACCCATCATAGGAAATGCTATCGTCGGAATTTACGATCTTTTTAAGGCGCTAAGTTCAATATTTGGCAAAGAAGAGGAAGAAAAAACCCTCGAAATTGGCCGTCCCTCTAATTTCAAACATGTTAGCTCGGGCGCTGCCCCCGCAACAAAAAAAGTAGAAGATGAACCGGAGGATGATCTTGAAGAAAGAATAGATGAAAAAATAAAAGCTAATAAACAAAAAGAATTTGAAGAAGAGAGCGCTGGACACAATGCAAATGATATTTATGCCAACCCGCCCGCAAAACTTGAGCATATACCGGCTCGCGAACAGAGAGCCTATTTAAAAAGTCTCGGCTTCACCGAAGGATTTTATGCTTCGAGTGATCATTACGCTGAAAAACTATTAGGCAATTTATCAAGAAATATGGCCCCAAATGATGAAATTAGGAAGCAATTAAATGACCCTTCCGTAGAAACGGAATATGTAAAGCATTTGAGAGAATTGCCGGCTGAAAAGGTGATGGAATTAATCAAATCCATCTCGACAGCTGATCAAAGATCGGTCTTATTTAGAGAAAAGTTCCTTATGTTCCTCATGCTTGATCCTAGATTAAAGTTTGATACGTTTATTAATGACAACCTTTCAGATCTAGCTACCTTAATGATTGAAGCCGATAAAAGCTTAAAAGATCGGTTGAATCCTCTGATCAAAAATACTTAAGCTTCCACCATTTACCTGTTTCGTAGATAATAACCCCCCTTTCAAATATGATGACGATTCAATGAATTTACCTCCCCTAATAACTGGCGCAGAAAGGCTCGATCAAATTCTTCAAGCTTTTTCCCCAACCACTAACCCATGCGTCAATTTAAACGGGCTATCTATTCCTGTGATGTGGGTTGAGTTATTTTTACAATATTATCCTCAGGCCGTTGCCGTATTTGAAGGAATGACAGAATATCAACGCAGGGAAGCGATAGATCTTTTAAAGACCCTAAGGCCTGAAAGCTGGCAGAAGACTATTCTCGATTTTCTTACGGTGCATGATCTTTCGCATTTAACCTTTTTAAATGCTCTCTCTACAAACGAATGCGAACAGATTATTTTAACGATTAATTATTGGGATTTCGATTCTGTTACTCTACTCTTAAGAAGAACGGGCGGCTACTTTTGTTCGAAAATTTGTTCTCAAATCTGGTTCGGCGATTATTATCGTTTTTTTTCTCATCATATTTTTGGTCTATTCAGCCAAATTGAGCAAAAAGAAGCTTTTTGGCATTTGCAAAGCTACATTACCACAGATACGGTGCACAAGATTATCCCTGCAATAAAAGAGGATGTGGACGTCTTATTGAAATGGATCCTTTCTGCATCTAAAAGTTCGCATACAAGATCGACGATAAAGACTCTTGAACTCATATATAACGAACTTAATGAGAGTCAAAGAAGAAGGCTGATCGTTCGAAGCGTACGTTTTTATCCGGAAACATTTTTATATATATTAACTGTCATTACGGAATCAGAGGCTAAATTAATTTGCCGAGAAAACGTGAATCGCATGAATTCATTTCTCGTTTCGGATCCCGGCATTTGCCGTACGCTCATTCCCCAAAGCCGAGGACCGGCCCTTCGTACGATGCTTTCTAGAGCCCGCTTCCCTTTAAAAAACAGCTATCATCATACTTATGAAGATGTCTTTAATATGTTAAAAAATCTTCCTGTTTATGATAAGGAAGATCTTGATTGCATAGAGAGCATTCCTCCCTTTATTTTTTCTTTTTTTGATTTCTGGAATGGTTATAGAAAAGAAATCAAGCTTGTTATCAATGAGCTTAATGAGCATCAATTAAGGGCCTTATCGTTTGGTATAAATAAATTAAATTGTAAAAGGCTTTTACCTGAGCTTGAAAACTCGATGAGCCCGCAAAAATTTTCTCAGTTCCTCTCTCTTTTTGATGCATCCATTATCGAACCTTATCTGGAAGCCGTATACACAAATTTATTTATCGCCCTTAAAAAGGCGGAAGAAATGCTGCAAGCGCAAAACACCGATGAAATTATCAAAATCAATGTGCAACTTTTACAGTTTAGACAAAATCCAACTATTCAGACCGTTCTAAAACTATGCGCTCAAAAGATGCCAGGCGTTCATGAACAAGCCAATCACGAAATAGAAAGGTATATAAACGCGATTCAAACCTATTTAAAATCCAGAAAGACGGAAACCAAAGAAGCTAAGAGAACCCTTTATGCAGAGCTTGTAAAAGAGGGAGATAGGAATATTGGATTATTAGATGATGAGGATCTGACTATTCTAGGCATAAAATCAGCAGCGGAGTCGGCCTTACTAGAACAGTATCGCAATCAGCCTATGTTAACAAACAGCTGGGCTATCCTGCATAAAAAAAGAATCTTTGCCTTAAAAGAGCTCGAATACGGCTGCATGATCACATCCGCGGAAGAATGCCTAGAACTTTATAAATTAGCTGTAAAGTTTCTCTAAAAAATGAGGAAATACATCTCCTTTATAAAAAGATCTGATCGAATTGAACCGATCGAAAGGATATAGCTTTTCAAGCTCATCTTTTGAAAGAAAGTTATAGCTATAGAACATTTTCCTTCCCGATAGCTCATATGTCTTTTTTTCTAAATCGAAAGAAGCTTCATCGCCTCTCATTGTCTCAATGGGCCAGCCATAAATGCCTACATCAAAAAACAGTTTTTCTCCTTGATGAGGTGATAGCATTTGCGCCGTTTCAGTTCCTTTGCAAGGGCATATCCACAAAGGATAAATTTTGTTTTTCTCTAAAGTATATTCAACCATTTTCTCAACATTTTCTTCAGGAATATAAAAGTCCTGAATTACAAAATGTTTTTTAAACCAATCCTCTTTTTTGGCATGCAGTAGTTTATAAAGGTCGTAGGAATCCATAAACCCGCCTGCCACCCTTCTAAAAAGGTAGGGGGGAAATTTCAAGTGATTGTATTTGCCGTCTGCATAGTTTAAGAATGGCTTTATTATCGGATTTAGGACGGTATTTTCAAAAAGAAACCGCGCTAAAAGAGAGCTCCACAGCGCATAAGTTCCCATCCAAAAGGCTCCTCTATCATAGCGGAATAAATAGTCATGCGTTGGCATTGTGAATTGATCGTTTTTGTATATAAACTGATGATACCATTCGCAAGCTGTACTTTTCTGCGTGTATAATATCCCCTTCACCTTATCAGAAAAAGCCCCGGCAATTATTCTTAAATCATCTTTTGCAAAAATGAGGCCTTCGATGTACTCGGGACGTGTATTTTCATGGCACAACTTTTTTAAGGCTTTAAAGAAGTCGTCTACGTTTTTATAACGAAACGATTCAACTTTTACATAAGGTTTTACGGGTATTAATGGAATTTTGGCCATTGTCAAAAGAGCAAGCGATCCGAATGAACCCGAGACGGCATAAAAGAGATCTTTATGTGTGTAAGGCGAGGCCTTCACAATTGAGC
>CAZABG010000052.1:0-18369 GCA_964483465.1 uncultured bacterium | reverse complement strand
ACCCGCAACTTCCGCCGTGACAGGGCGGTGCTCTAACCAATTGAACTACTCCCGCGTAGTTCGGATATTGTTAATATCCACATTCGATACGCTTAATTAATAAGCTTGGGCGCAACAGGACTCGAACCTATGACCACCTGTGTGTAAGACAGGCGCTCTACCAACTGAGCTATACGCCCTTATTATTTACCCCTGTTTTGCAACCGGGTAATTTCTCGAATGCACATAACATATGTGATCACAGGGATTTTACTCAAGCGATAAATTTGTCTCTTTTTAAAAATAGCCTTATGTCATAGTGTGAGGCATGATTCAACTTGTGTTTTTTTTGCTTTTACTTGCCGCGTGTTCAAGAGGTCCCGAAGAGATTCGGGAGGAGGGGCAATCGGTTATGCGTAGTCTCGTTAAAGAATTTAAAGGCGTTAAAAGCCGCGATGAATTGATGGAGAAGGAAGAGCGCGTTAAGGTTCTTTTTGACAAGTTTGTCAAAGTCTTAGTTGAAGCTAAAATCTACCTTGAAAAACATGACGAGGCGCTCGAATTTAAATGGAAAGACCATGAGTTAAGCGATGAATTGAAAGCGGAAATTAATCGTTTATACCGCATCGAAGGGTGTAAAGAAATTATTGAAAAATGCGAGAGGGAAGCTCTAACTCGTCACAAAGAAGCTCTCGAAGTGCGATTTCCGCTTTAAGGTTTCGTGGTGAGTAAGCTCGCCTACATTAACGGGAACGGCGGTCGCATAGCCTTGATTAAGCCAATAAGTATCGCTTTCGTCGTGGTCTTCAATTTCGCTTAAGCGAGAGCCGAGCCAATAATACGACTCTCCGTGGGGGTGCGATCTTTCTTGCGGGTTTTCAAGCCAGTATTGCCACCCTTGGCGCGTCATTTTAATTCCTTTGAAGGGAGGGGCTTGATGAGAGGGGAAGTTGACGTTCAAGAGAATCCCGTTATCAAGAGGGTGTTCAAAAACATATTTGACGATGCTCGGGATATGCTCCGCCGCAAGCGCGTAATTAGGGGATTGCATGTCCCAGCATGAAAAAGCGATGCCTGGTATGCCTCTTAAAGCTCCTTCAATGACCGCCGATACTGTTCCCGAATAAAGAACATTGCGGCCCGCGTTGCTCCCTCGATTGATGCCCGATACGATGAGCGACGGCTTTCTTTTTAAGATGACGCTGAGAGCCATTTTAACGCTATCGGCCGGCGTGCCGTTCACGGCGTAAGCTTCAAAGCCTCCAAAATGCTTTTTTTTATATTGGAGCGGATTTCGTAAAGTGATGGAGAGGGAGGTGGCAGATTGCTCGTGCGAGGGGGCGACGACCACTATATCCGCATTGTTCCCGAGCGATTCAGTCAGAATTTTTATCCCTTCCGCTTCTATTCCGTCGTCATTGGTCACTAATATTAAAGGCTTTTGCATAGCCTTAGAGTATAATTAAAATAATTTTGATTGGCAATGGAAACTATATTTGCTAATAAGTCCCTATGAACCTATTTATATTTATATTTTTTGCCGCTTTTATCTATGCGGAAGATCGTTTGCCTTCCTGGAATGAGGGCGACGCCAAAAAAGCTATATTCAATTTCATAAGTCAAACAACCGACCCTAACAATCAAAATTATATTAAACCAAGCGAGCGCATCGCGGTCTTTGATCAAGACGGCACTCTATGGGTTGAGCATCCGCTTTACATACAAGCCATTTTTGCGCTCGATAGAATTGCAAAACTTGCGCCTTCTCATCCCGAGTGGAAAACAAAAGAGCCTTTCAAATCCGTTGTGGAAGGAAAATTTAATTTTGACGAAAAAGGGTGGGCAGAAGTTATTGCCGCAACGCACACAGGGATGACGACCGTTGAATTTACAGAAATCGTGAAAAATTGGATAGAAACCGCAAAACATCCCAGGTTCAATAAAAAATACACCGAACTTGTTTACAAGCCGATGCTGGAGGTAATTGAGCTTTTTCAAATAAATGGATTTCAAACCTATATCGTTACCGGAGGGGGGCAGGAGTTCGTTCGGGTTTACAGTAAATCGGTCTACAATATCCCTGTTGAACAGGTTATTGGCTCGAGTGTGCAGTTAAATTATGAATATAAAGACGGAAAGCCTGTTCTCGTGCGCCTGCCAAAGGTTTTTTTAATAGATGATCATAAGGGAAAGCCTATAGGCATAGAAAAGTTTATCGCAAAACAGCCTATAGCTGCCTTTGGTAACTCTGACGGGGATAAGGAGATGCTTGAATGGACTCAAAACGGCAGAGGGCTAAAATTAATGATGCTCGTTCATCATGACGATCCTGAGCGGGAGTATGCCTACGGCCCCAATACTTCAGTTGGAAACTTCTCAGATAGCCTCATGGATGAGGCAAAAGCTAAGGGGTGGATTGTAATAAGTATTAGAAAGGATTGGAAAACTATTTTTAAATAATGTATAATATATTAATGCATAAAATTGAATTAAGTCCTATTACGTACTCTCCTCAGCCTCCTCTAGACAAAAAATTAAGCTTATTTGCTCTTTTAAAAAGAAGAGATCGGGAAGAATCGCAAGAAGCTCCTCCGCTTCGTCATGCACATGTAAAACGCGCAGATAATATTACTTATTCGCTTATGCAAAGTCAGCAAGCCGCTCGACGAAATGTTTATCATGGGGTGAGGCATTTTGATGATGGACGGATTTATGTAGGTATGATTTTTTTAAATAAGCCTCATGGAAAAGGACAAATGACTTTTCCTGACGGAACCGTATTTGAAGGAAATTTCTTTCTCGGCGGATTGAATGGGATAGGTCGTATTTTTTATCCTAACGGCGATATTTATGAAGGGCAGATCGTTGAATGGAAACGGCATGGTGAGGGAAGTCTCATTAGTTTAAAGTTTCGACAAGACGGTTCTTGGCTTGATGACAAGCCTTTCACAAACATTACTAAAGATCTAAAAACAATCAAAGCCTAAATGTAATAAAGGCTTCTACTTAAATCTTTACGTTAAATTAACAATAAATTTGCTGTTCATCACCTTATAATTAAGGGTATGGACAAGGTTCCGGGATCCCCTTTTAATTTAGCTCCACCCTCTTCAATTCCTCCTAAAAATCCCGCTCCCCAAAATATTCCAAAGCCAAATGATATCGAAATGACGCAAGCTTCAACTTCCGGTATCAAGAGAAAAGTCCAGCAAATCTCGCCTGATGAAGGGGGAATCAATCCTCAATTCGTACAAACCCAATTATTAAAACGAGAAGGTAATCGTGCCGAATATAAAAAAGGTCTTTCATATGTTGGAGATTTTGTTGACGGTATCCCAAGCGGCAAGGGAATTTTAAGATTTAAAGATGTGCGAACTTATGAAGGAAACATAAAAAATGGGTTTCCTCACGGACTTGGCAAGGTCTCCTATTTCGATGGAACATACTATGAAGGGACCTTTCAAAACGGACTTCCTCAAGGGTCTGGAGTTCTTAAACTGCCTAATGGAAAAAAGCTTGAAACGGTATTTAAGGACGGTGTGTTTAAAAGAGGAAATACAAAAATCGCATTTAAGAAAGATGGATCTTTCTATTATGGACCTTGCGAAAACCGTAAAGGAAAAGGAATCCAAATTACCAGAAAAGGTCTCAAATACAGCGGATCTATCGTAAATGAATTGTTCCATGGTGATGTAACCATTCACAAAAAAAATGAGCTCTTCTTCGAGGGTCAATTCATAAATGGGAAACCACAAAAAGGAAAAATTTCTAAAGAAGATAGCGTCTACATGGGTGAAGTCGATGAATATTTTGAGTGTTTGGGAATGGGACGTTTCGTAAACAAAATAACTAATTCTATTTTAGAGGGAGAATTTCTTGAAAACGGAGACTTCAAAGGGCTTGTTATTGATTCAAGAGGAATAAGAACAAAGGGGTTATTTAAAAATTGGGAGGAACCCCTCGGGGTTTTAGAAATTACCTATCCAAGCGGAAATGTTTATATCGGAACTGTTTCTGAAGGATTTCCTCATGGAGAAGGGGTGCTTTCTCATATAGATGGAACCCGTTTTAAAGGACATTTTGAAAAGGGTCAAATTGTAGAGGGAGTTATAAGCTATCCTGACGGAAGCGTTTATATAGGCACTGTAAAAGATTATCAGATGCATGGATCTGGAAAATTTCAAAACGGCAATTCGATTTATGAAGGAGAGTTTTTTAATGACGTATTCCAAGGATATGGAATAGTGACTTTCCCGAACGGCAGTGTATATGAAGGTTTATGGTTAGATGGCAGACCTTTTATTAATTTTGAACAACCAAATCCTGAAAAAAGTTTTGATTGGACTGAAAGCGGCAATCTCAAAACAAATCAATATGAGGGTTTAAACGAATCCAAAACAGGCAATGGTAAAATCATCTATCCCAACGGCTCTATTTATACAGGTTCGATTGTAGAAGGGCTTGCGAACGGGGAAGGAGTATTAGTATCTCCTCGAGGAGAAATTTATCGAGGATCATTTTTCGAGGGTAAGCTATTTGGAAAAGGTAAAATTGAATTCAAAAATTACTCCTATGAGGGGGATTTTGTTGAGGGGAGATATTCAGGACACGGCAAGGAGATAGAAAAATATGCAAAAGATGAGATTGCCTTTGAGGGAAGCTATTTAGACGGCATGCGGCATGGCGATGGGGTTGTTAGTTTTTTGAATGGATTAAAAATGACAGTTCAATTTAATGAAAGTACACCCATTGCCGCTGAGAGAACCTTCTTTATCGGCGATTTAACGGGGACGATCTCTCAGGAACAAAAATCTATATCTTTAAATGAAACCCAAGATTTAATTGTCTTCCCCTCGGGGGATTACTTAATTGCTAATAAGGAAGGAGGTAAAATTAAGGATGGAATTTTGCATTATACAAATGGCAATACCTATAAAGGCCAATTTGAAAATGCGAACAAGATTCCGGCTTCCTATCTTCCTGAAGGAAATGGAACTATGACTTATAAAGGTTTCGGGGTATTTACGGGAAAATTTAAAAACGGACAACCTGATATTCATCCCGATTATCTTGTTCCTTTTCATTTCGATCAAAGTGATTTTTTCAAGCCCAAAAAACTATCCTAGTAAATGTAGTCGCCTGCAATTTCTCTTTTGTCATGACCATCAAGGACGTGAAAAATTCTCAATTTATTCAATGTTATGGGAGACAATTGCCCGATTGGAATGTAAACGATTTTTTTGCCGTAACGCCTGGCGTAGCTTTTCAAGAGCGTTCTTGGAGGCTTTGCTGCGACATAAACGATAAGAGGCTTCACCGCGTAATCGATCGCCGCCGCAAGCAGCACTTCAGCTTTACTGCGAAGATGAACATAGTCAGGGTCATGCCATACGTCAAAGAGGCGCCTTGGGGGATAGGTCATCATAAAGCCGCCGTACTCACAGCGCGAAATGCCGGGGCCTACAACATTCTGCGTCATCGGAGTGGCATACATCGCCATATCCGATTCTTGATTATGTTCGCCAAGCCATGAAACACGCCATGGATATTTTTCAACGAAAGCAGGATCAGTCTCGGGAGGGGAATCTTCATCAAAAATCATCACGACGGAGCCGACCCCTCCCGGGGGCTTTCCTTTCGATTTAACGTAGAGTTTTTTTTCGGCAAAGTGCCGGATCGTTTCGCGGGTATCGATGCCATCTTCAACTGACGTTGAAAAGGGGATTGTGCGTGCCGCATCTTCTGTAAGAAGTTGCGTTCCCTTCTTTTTGAGGAAGTCGCCAAACTTTTCAATGGTAATATCTTCTGGCGGATAGGAACAGATGGAAAAAGGGCCTGGAGGTTGAAAGCGGGCGCGCGATTTATCTTTCTTTCTCCTGTCGAAGTGAAAGGCTTTTAAATTCTTTTGCTTGAGTTGAAACTTTAGAAGCTTGCTTCTTCCCCAAAGTTCGTCTATAGAGAGGTCAAGTTCTTGCAAATTGTCAACGTTTTTAATGTAGGGATACTCTGTCGCAAGCTTCCAGACTTCATAGGCGTAATTTGCATCAACACATCCTTTTGCAGCGGTAAGCATTTGGTAGAGGTCGGGCAAAAGTCGATTGGTTATAAGCGCGTAATTACGCGCGAACTTCATAATATTTTGGATGTTATAGCCAGGAAAAGGCAAGCCCGCTTCGTTTTCATAAGGAATAACTGCATCTTTAAATAATCTAAAATTAAGCCTTTGCCGATCCGGCATCATGCTGTCACGGCTTTCTTCATAGGCTTTTGTGATATAGGGCGCTTCAGCAAGCACTTCTCTTGCCGCTTCCTCAGTAAGCGTTGCAATTTCAACAAAACCGCGTTCCGCAGGCATTTCCAGGGGGAAAGAATTTAAATCGAGCTTCTTTAAAATGGAATCAATGTGAGCCATTCCGCATACAAATAAGACTTTGTCGTGCTGCAAGCTAAGTTCTTTTAGTCTTTTTGCCATGTACATTTCACGGCTTTCATCGATCGTTGTAAGCGGCTTTGCCGCTTTCGTATAGAGCTCGTAATATTGTTTCAGGCCTATACGCTTAATGGAGTAAGGATCAGGGATAGGGTCATGGATATCGGGGTAGTAATCTACATCAAGATCAATGCAAAAAGCGGGTTTTCCCGCTTCTTGGGCGGACCTGATCCCTTCAAATGAGGGATCGCAAGGTTCTGCCAAATAATAAATGGGACTTTGATCTGCGCTATAGCTAATTATAACACTAATATCTGGAAGGCGCGACGCGGCATGTAAAAGCTGCAGCGACATCGTTTCAGGAAGTTCAACTGCAACCGCGTCAGGATCAATTTCGAGAAAAGCCTGTCTAACTGAGTGGGCCATCTCCATCGTGTAATGGGTGATTGGAACCGCGTAGACATTTCCCTTTTTTATATAAAAGGGCTTAACTGACATAAGTTAACGCTTCGTCTCCGAGAGTCTTTATGATCGCCTCTCTTATGAGACTTTCCGCATGCGCTTTGTTGTTTACCATTTTTATGCGCTTCGCAGCATACCTTGCGATATTGATGCCATCGCGAATCGTATATACTTCTTGCGCGGCGTGCGCTTTCTGCAAGAATTGAATCACATAATCCATGATGTAGTCGTCAACGAAAGGAAGATTTTCCTTAAGAATTCTTTTTTCTTCTTCTGCTTCAGGAAAATCAAGATAAATTTGCGGCTGAAGGCGGCTATGAATATATTCTGGTATCTCAAATGTGGAAGCATCATCGTTCATCGTAACGCAAACCCGAAATTCCGGATCGGCTTGAATTTTGACGCCCGCAACAATCGACTCGATATAACGCCTTGTGTCGAGAAGGGGAGCAAGCGAAGCCCAAGATTTTTCGCTCATGCGGT
Organism: uncultured bacterium; assembly: GCA_964483465.1. GTDB lineage: Bacteria > Chlamydiota > Chlamydiia > Chlamydiales > Parachlamydiaceae > CAZABG01. Next base: position 11,015 of record CAZABG010000052.1, on the reverse strand, counting down.
TCGCTTCGTCCAAAATGGCGACGCCGCCTTTAAGCATCGCGGTAACAAGGGCAGAGGCGACATAGCGAATGGAGTTGTTCTTGTCGATAACTGGAGTGATGAGAAGATCTTCCGGACGAGTATCCATCGTGCATTGAAAAATGTAGACAGGCTTCCCAATCCTTTTCGCGGCAGCATACGCAAGCGTGGTTTTGCCGACACCCGGTTTTCCAATAAGGCGGGGATTAAGAGGGATATCTTTTTTATCGATTACCATCCATGCGGCCAAAAGTTGATCCATGACATCTTGCTGGCCAATCCATTCAAATTGAAATTCATCGGGGAGTCCAAGCGCGATATCGATCCCTTGAATATTGACGGTCTCGTAGTGTTCGTTCATTTTCTTAATGCCTTATCTGATCCATAAATTAATCCGGCGCGTGCCACATTTTCCCGTACGTTAGGATACATCGATTCAAGATCGCTTAATAGTTTATCCACTTGCTTCCGCATGGAATCTTGTCCAACAGGACACTGGCAAAGCGTTCTTAGAAAGCCGTTTAATTTTGCGAACTCTTTTATCTCATGTTCCGTGACAAAAATCAACGGACGAATCAGAGTGATGCCGTAATCGATCATCTCGATTTTTGGAAGCATGGCTGCAAATTCGCCTTTGCCAAGCAAGTTCATCATCAATGTTTGCGCACTATCATCCGCGTGATGGCCAAACGCGACAGTTGAAAATCCCCGCTCTTTTGCCGTATGAAAAAGGAGCCTTCGACGTTCTCTTGAACAGCTATAGCATTCAAGCGTTTCAAGCTTTTGTTTAGAATTTTTTATAATAAGCTCGACATCGATATCGTCGCAGAATTTTTTTAAAAAATCCTCATGTATGCCGGCCCCGCAGCTAAATTCTCCGCCTACATGGATTGCGATGATCTCGAAGGGGATAAATCCCTTGCCAGATATTTCTTTAATCATTTTAAGCAGGGTGAGGCTATCCTTGCCTCCACTAAGGGCGATCGCGATTTTCCCATCTCCCACAAGCTCAAAGTCATAAAAGGCTTTTCTGACTTTGCTCTCTATTTTGCGTCCATTTTTGCTAAGTTGCATAGTTAATCTTGCTAAAAGTATACTGGAAGTAGCAAAACTCTTAAAGATATCATATATGAACGACAAAATTGGCCGTAACGACCCTTGTCCTTGTGGCTCCGGGAAGAAGTATAAGCAGTGCTGCCTGATTAAATCGGTAGGGGGAAAGCCTCTTAAATTCAGAGCAAAAGTGCTATCCTCCCAGCCCTCTATGCCCACAGGTCCAAATCTCATGGACCGTACTTTCGGCGAAGCCGTCAAAAACGCGGACAACAATCCGCCCCAAACCCCCACCACGGCTAAGCCAGCTTAAAAGTAAGCTTAGAGTCTATTTTAAAAAAAATCGACTCTCTCAAAAAAACCTTCTTGAGCGATAAGATCTCATATGCTAGCATACCTGCATCTTAGCTGGCATAGCTCAATGGTAGAGCACTCGCCTTGTAAGCGATAGGTTGTGGGTTCAAGTCCTACTGTCAGCAAAAGACCTTTCTATGGGGGTATCGCCTAGTGGCAATGGCAGGAGACTGTAAATCTCCCGACTTACGTCTGCGTTGGTTCGAGTCCAACTGCCCCCATTTTGACGAAACCTCAAGCGTCAATTTTGACGATTGAGGTCTGTCTTGCGGGCATCTTTAAACGATCGCTCCTCGAAAATAGCCTTTGGCTATTCCCTTCGTCACGATCCTTTAAATCTGCACCACAATCCAAACCTCACTCATCAAAATTGCCGCTTTCGGCTTCGTCTTTCTCGTGGATAGCTTCCGAGCTAATTTAAGGCACAGCCTACGGGGACAGATGTAACGCTGCGCCTTAAATTAAGGCAAATCTATCTCACGATAACGATGGGGGACGGCACGTTAATTCTTCAATTTAACTTTAAATTTTTGAAAAATAATAACCACAAGTTGATTATCTAAATCTAAAATTTTAGAAAATGTATAGTTTTATTACATAATCTATTTACCGCTTCTTAATTCGGTCTTAATATTTGTGTTTTATAATATTTTGTATGCAATTACCTGTTACGGCTCCTCAAAGACCATGGCATTTGCCAAAAGACCTGGATCTTCCTATTTTAGCTCATTTAAGCCAAAAGGATTGCCTTGCCTTTTTGAGGGTAAGTCGGGGCTGCTATGCTATTATCGATAGGCTTGATAAAGAACTTTTTGCTGACTCTTGCGTTAAACCGGAGAGATTTAAACAACTCTCATGGCGCAAGATCGCTTCTAATTTGTATCAGTATCCTAAGAGTACAAAAGCCGAAAGACGCTCAAATAATCCAACAATAAAAGACATTTCTCAAATTAAGCGAATTGGTCAGATGATCTGTATAAATTATCAAGACGAAAAGCGCTTAATCGATTATAAAGCAAATCTTTTTCGTATTTTGCCCGTCGAGGATAACGTTGTTCATACTTCCTTTTTAAGCGCATTAGTTTTTCGAAAAGGACGTTATGAAATTTTCGATAGACATTTACAAACACCAATAAAAATGCCTGAAGGGGTGCAAGTCGATCCATCTAACTCGGCCATTATGTGCTATGGAGGCGAGAAGGCCGCAATCATTGTGTCAAGCCAAGGAAAAAAACGGCTCGCTTTAGCAGATAGAAGTTGCGTAAACCTTTGTGAATGCGCTTTTGATGGCGATGTTAAGATTCATTCTTTAAATGAACTTTTAGCTATCGTCAATGGACTATCAGTTACCCTGCTTGGATTAGATGGTACCATCAAGAAAACACTGAAATTTGAGAGTGCAATTAGTAAATGTAAAGTTTCAGCCAAAGAGTATTGGATTGCAACACAAAGAGAGATTTTTGTTTATGACAAAAAGTCGCTTAACGAGAAAAAGGTTTTTCAAATAGTGAATCCCAATGTGATGTATGTCAACGGGTACTTAGTCGAATTTCGGGCACAAAGATTTATTATAACGGGCGAAAAGGTTGTTTATTCCGAATCCTTTGATGGGGATTGGAGGCTAAATTATTATAAAGAAGTTAACGGACTTCTATATCTAAAACTAAATTATGTCGCCTTCGTTTATGATCTAAAAGAAAATAAGCTGACTCAAATCGACACAGGAGTTTTGATCGGAAGCGATCATTTCTGGATCGAAAATCATCTGGTTCTTATCACAGGCTTTGGCGTGACGTATAAAATGGTGGGATAGAATTGTATCTGTACTATCCCACATTATTTGAAAAGTAGCGTATAAAAGCGAGAAAATCCACTCACAAAAGTATAGCTCTTTTTTAGCCTTCCGGAGTTGTTATTAAAATCTCGGTCGATTAGTGTACTAATGATCGAATGATTAGAATTAAGGTTCTTTTTTTTGTTATACTCATTTCCCCTTTCAGCTATTTAAGGGGAGCGGATGAGCCTCCAAAAATAGGCAACTTCGCACTCCCTACCTCTCAACAGCCTTTTGGCCTTTTTGCTTTTGGTGGAAACATCATTGATAAGTGCGAAGTTCAACTCTATTTATTCGCAGATGACTTTATTGGGAAAAAGAAGAATCTTGCGGAGATAATTCCGAGTGTATTGGTGGGTATTTCCGATAAATTTTCCATTTTATACAGTTTTCCCTTCACCCCCTTATCGATGGAAGGCAAGGATAGGTCTCGAGGTTTGCAAGACTTCTTTCTTCAGTTGGAATATGCATTCTACAGCAAATCCTCTTCAACCTATGTAGATCAAGCTACGGTTTTAGCAAATATTACAACTCCAACAGGCTCGCTATATAAAAATCCGTCTACAGGTTTTGGCTCTGTGAGTAGCTTTTTGGGAACGACATATTGCCGTACATGGGTCGATTGGCTTGTTTTTTGCGGGGAGGGAGCCTTATTTACTACCTCCAATCAAGGATCAAAAGTTGGCGATCAATATCTCTATCAATTTGGTTTTGGAAAAAATATCCCGAGCAGAAAAGGATGGATAAATGCATTGATGCTTGAAATAGATGGGCAGTATAGCAACAAAAATAGGATAAGTAGAAATTTAGATCGAAATTCAGGCGGCAATGTCATCTATGCCACTCCATCGGTATGGATATCATCCAAAGATATACTGCTGCAATTCGGCATCAGTTTTCCCCTTTCACAGAAACTCTACTGAAAGCAGCGTAAAGTGGATTATATCCTTAACTTTAACTTTGCCTGGTCGTTTTATTAATAAATTGGGGCTGCAGCCGATCCTGCTGCAGCTTTCTCTTATTTCTGGAGCTGAATGAATTTATGGAATTGAGATCCGCCGAGCCAAAAACTGCCGACTGTTTGCGTTTTTAGTTCAAAATTTTTGGGTAGAGAAAATGTATTCAGCATGAGGAACAAATCTTTTAGGTTTGTAAAACTTGTAAGAATAGGGCCTAAATTATCGTAGTTAAGTTCAAGAAATCCGATATATAAATTGACGATTCTTTGACGCAGGTTAATGTTATTGAGCAGGGCGCTTAAATCATCTGCAGAAAATGCGTAAAGTTTATTGAGAATCAATGTTCTCAGGTTAGGGCATTCCGCAAGTTTCAAGGCTCCTTTAAGCGTTATGCTTACTCCGTTTAATTCAATGAATTTAACACGATCTTTTACGGCATCTATAATTGGTATAAAAGCGGCGTCATTAAATCCTTTGCAGCCTCGTATTCTAAGCGTATGAAGAGATTTGAATCCCGAAAGTTCGCTGAAGTAAGTGTAGTCATAAGGAACGTGCGAAATGCTCAATTCTTCAAGCGTATTTGGAACTGCTGAAAAAGTATAGAGTTTTGGGGCATCGATTGATAAGGATTTAAGGGGAGTGGGAAGAGGTACATCTTGATTAAAGTTGATCGCATTTCCTATCGCATAGCTTACAAGGTTCGGCTGATTATTTGTGATCGAAACAAAATCGGACGTCGATAGTTTCGAGGTGTCGCCAAGGCTTAAAGAGGAAAGGGAAGCGGTAATGCTCATAGCCAAGCCTGAAGGTATAGCTTCGCCTTCTAAAGCAAGCTCTGTTAAGTTAGTCATTCTATTTTGCATCGCCTGAAGTCCGCTTGCCGTCACATCGGACCAAGATCCGCTTATTTTTAAGCTGGTAAGAGAGGAAGGAAGCGCATTCAAAAAATTATCGGTAATCAATCCTGGGTAGGGATATTGATAAAATGAAAATCGTGTAAGGGTGCTTGGAAGGGGATTTGTTTCAAGGGTTTCTGCTTTTAAGATGTTGCCGTTTAGGTAAAGGGATTTAAGATTTTTACAGGAGGCGATAATCGGATAGTTCGAGTCATCCACGATTTTAACAAACGACGCGATATATAAATGCTCGATTTGATTTTGAAATAACGAAGACGAGAGCAAGGCCGATAGCCCCGATTCGTCGATATATATCACATCGTCTACGCAAATTCTAAAAGAGGTCAGCTTCGATAGCTGAGCGATTTTCAATAAACCGGCATTCGTGGGCTGGTAATTTGATACATTCATCCCAGGATTATTGAAAGAAAGGGTCGTGATATTCGGGCAGTAATCGACAAGTGCTTGAAAGACATCATCGGTTGGCATATTGATTTCGATCGAGGTGAGAGAGGCGCCCTTTTCTTTTAAAAGCGCGATAAAATCTGTCGGATTTTGAGAGCCTTGTCTAAGATCGTATTTTACTGTATCGGTTTCTTCTGAACTTTTTTTTACTTTCACACCTGTTTTAAACCCAACTTTATGGGCAGCATCCATTATATGGGCTTTACAAGGATCGTTTTGATGAAGTTTCGCAGCGATTCTTGTAAGCGTTTTAGCTGAGTAAAGATTTGGATTTCTTAAGGCTCTTTCAGCTAAGGTTTCAAGGGGGGTTAGCTCAGGTTTAAAGACAGGGGCTTTTGTCCATAAAATGCCGCCTATTGCCGATAACATGTTTCCTCCTACATAAGGTTCGAAGGATTTTATAGGTTATCTGCGTGAAACTCACCACTAAAAAAGTGTTAGCGGTTAATCGTGAAGTGATAATGGTGATAAACCCTGTAAGGAAACACTTTTTTGTATTGATTATCGAAAGAAAGCGAACGCGAAAACTCTTCAACCGCACCCAAAAACGAGAGTTGATCTTCCGTTCCAACATAAACTTCATTTTTCGAAATATAGGCCTCGACGGTAATTAAAGGGCCAAGCGAATTAACGAGATCGCGAATTTTTGTTGAAAAGAGATTGTCCGCTTTTAAAAGAGTTGGAATAAAAGTGTTAATAAAAGAAGAGGACAAAAATAAAGCGGAGACTAAAGGCAAGATCAATCCTACTTGTATCGTACGATAAATGATATGGCTTGAATGCGATGTAAACCGCTTAACGGATTCAAAGGAAGATATCCCAGGAAGGCGGGAAGCTCCATTTAAGACAATAGCAGGAATCAAAAAAAGAGGGCCGATAAAGGCCGAGGCGAAAATGAGACAGGACGCGCTAGAAGCGACGATCGCACAAGCGGCAGCCGATTCGATTCTGGCTAATAAGACATCGCTTAAGCCCGAGACTTCATTTTTTTTAATTTTATCTAAACCACGCTCCGTTCTTTCAAAAGAATCTTTCAGAAATTCTTTTGCTACGTAAGCGCTTCTTACAATAAAGTCCGAATCGCTCGTGTGAATATGCATAATGCTGAAATATTAGCACAATTAAAGCTTCAAATAAAAGCAGTTAAATTTTTTGAAAACGAAAAACCTGCCTGCCTTCATGATGTATCATTTCCGTCCAGACAGCAACAGGACGTGTCCAAATGACGTAAGGCATATAAAGAGATTGATAGACGACAACGGGCTCTTCATTCCCTTCGTTTAACGCGATGGCAAGGACTTTATAGTGTTTGGATGGGTCGCGGTAATGGTGGTATGTAGATCCTACTTCGACTTTGAGTTTTGCGGTATTTAAGCGGTCGGACAATTCTTGTATGGTAGTATGCGACATCGATTCCTCTGATAGTTAAATCGCTATTTTACTAGTAAATACATTTTTTTGAAGAGTTAGTTCTTTTCAACCTTAGGAATTTGATAGGTGTCTTTAACTTTCTCCCACCAGTCTATCCACGCGTCTTTATCTAGACCCTTGTCTACGTTTAAATAAGAAGAAAGCTGAGCATAGATGTTGTCGCCATAGTTATAAGTGGTATCAAGCGACTCAAATTGTAAGGTTTCAAGAACGACGGGGATACCGTTTTTATCGCCAAGGGATAGTGCGGATAGGCCCGCAGCACGGCGTACATAAAAACTTGGATCTTTAAAAAGAGCGGTAGCAAGAGAAAGCGCTTGGGGGTTTGGATTTTCTTGCAGACCTTTCGCGATGGCGTAACGAATGATTTGAGAAGGATTCGTTATATTTTCTTGGATGATGGGTAGAACTTCAGACGATAAGTGGAAAGTAAGCGATAAGGCTGCGTAATATCGCACCTCTTCAGAGGGGTCTTCTTTAAGTATTTGAATTAAGAGCGGGATAGAATCGGGAGAAAAGAAGGTTGCAACAAGCGATGCTGCCATTTTCCTAGAATAGTCGGATCTAATGCTATTTGATTTTAGCGCCGTCTTAAGACCTGTGAGATCCGCACTATTTTTATTTCTCAAAGCCCATAAGATGGCATAGTTAAGCAGGTCTTCGTCATATTGCGTGGGATTTTTGAGGATAAAATTAAGATCGAAAGTTATTTTTCGATCATTAAAACGGAGCAAATCCAGGGTCTCGTAAATTTGACGCCGTCGATCGTAATTTGCCGAGCCTAAATCGTTAACAAGCTCTTGAGGGGATTTAATGGGCAGCGGCTTATAGGCGGTTTGGCTTAAGCTGAAAGAGGGCGTGTGAAATTTTGAGAAAAGGGTTTCTTTATCTAGGTATTGCGAAGATAAGCCAAGACTCTGATTTTTTATTCCCCATTCAAGATTATTGCCTCTCTTGAATTCGTCGACATTTTTAGGAAAACTGCTATCTGTTCCCGCATCAATGAAAAGGGCGTAGGACCATTCTCGAGGAGATTGAGGAAATTCAATGCGCGCATTGCTAATTTTTTGAAAGGAGTAGGTGTTCTTACCGCCAATATTTATAAAAACACCGATGGCTTTGGGTTTTCTTGAAGAACCGATACTTTGATCGGTACCTTGGAAGTGATTGTTTTCTCCAATTCCAATAAACATTCCCGCAGATCTGTCTCCGCCAATACCAATAGATCCCCATCCTCCATTCAGTCGGTTGCGGCTCCCTTTTTTTAATAGAAGGCCAAACGCTAAATGAAGCCCTTGTCCCTGCGAGTCATATTCTGCTTCAAATATGTCATTATCGCCTTCCGCTACCACGATGCCTACCCCTAAAAAATAGGCAGATCCTTGTCCTAGCCACACGGTTCTAAGCTTGTTATTGCCGCCCCCTATATAAAGAAAGGAAAGGCCTCCATATAAACTCGGGTTATTTAGCCAAGGACTGTGTCTGAATCCGGAAGAGCCTCCCTGGCCTATTCCGCCAAAACGTGTCATACCGCTCTTTCCGGGAATGCCCAAATTATATGAGTTTTCGCCCTCGTTATCGACAAGGAATGCAATTCCGAGTGTACTTGTCGCGGCTTGCGCCATTCCATAATTTGCGAAATAATCGTTTTTTCCTTTCTTATTCCAAAGGATAGCAGAGCCAAAAAGAGCAAAAGATTGTCCGCCAAAATTAAGAAGAAAACGGTTATTTCCCTCTAAATTAACTAATAATCCCGATCCAAAAAGACCGCAGCCTTGTGAAAAGGTCTCGGCAGTATAAGAATTGTTCCCCGCGCAGCTGAAAAGCAATCCTACTCCAAGAAAGCCGCTGCCTTGTACAAAGTTTTTGCCTATGTAGTTATTATTGCCATTTAAATCGAGATGCAAGGCAAGAAAGCGAGCCCCGTCTGTTCCTCCCGCGTTATTTTGAATGGTATTATGTCCTCCTAGATCAATAAAAAAATCGGCGTTCTCATTGTGGGTGATATCTTTTTTTTGCGAGATAATGAATATTAAACCCTTCTCTTCCCAGATAAAGTCGTCTTTTAAATTTAGCGAATTGAATTTTTCGCGATATTGATAAAAATCGTCGCCGATGAGGCTTAGTTTCCTTGCGCAATCAGAAAGCGCAGCAAGGTCCAGTTCACCCACATAGGTTACAAACTAGTTCACCCACATAGGTAACACTTTGTAAAATATAGCCATAAAACATTCTAAATAAATAGTTTAGGTATAGTGGTATGGCTTGGGAGAATTTTAAAGTGGAACACCAGAGGTTACAGCTAGTAACACAATATTTGAAAAAAGAGCATTCGATGACTACCTTATGCAAACATTTTGGAGTCAGCCGAAAGACGGGTCATAAATGGTATAATATTTATTTAGAATCGGGCGAAAAAGGACTCGTAGATTTAGACAAATCGCCTCATGATCCTTACAGATTATACTCTCTTGAACAAGTCAAACTTGCCATTGACTACAAACTTAGACATCGGACTTACGGTCCCAAAAAGGTGCTCGCAAGGATGCGAGAACTTTATCCTAATATGAAGTGGCCTTGCGCTACACGTCTCTATGAAATATTTAAAGATTACGGTCTTGTCACCGATAGAAGAATAAGAAATCGGGTTCCGGCTACAGCTCCTTTAGCTGATTTAAATTCCTGCAATGATACTTGGGCGGTAGATTTTAAAGGATGGTTCTTAACCGGCGATGGCAAAAGATGCGAACCATTGACTATTACAGACTGTTTTTCGCGTTATCTTATAAGTTGCACGCATCTAGATAAACACTCTGCAGATTATGTATGGCCTGTATTTGAACAAAATTTTCTTGAATATGGTTTACCGAATAGAGTTCGATCTGATAATGGCCCTCCGTTTGGATGTGTTGGAGCCGGAAGGTTAACGCGTTTATCAGTAAATCTCATTAAAGCAGGTGTTACGCCTGAATGGATAAGGCCGGGACATCCTGAAGAAAATGGACGGCATGAAAGATTCCATCTGACGTTAAAACAAGAAACAGCTTTACCTCCAAAAGGTTCCATCATTGAACAAATAAAAGCCATGAACCAGTTCAAAGAAGATTATAATTTCGAAAGGCCTCATGAGTCATTGAATATGAAAACACCTGGAAGCTGTTATACGAAATCCAGAAGAAGTTGGAATGGAAAATTAAAGTCTCCTGAGTACGATACAAGTGTACAAACTAGAAAGGTTGGGCAGAGCGGATGCATATGGTTAAAACAAAAAGAATATTATATAGGGCAAACACTAACGGGAGAATATGTTGGATTAAAACAAAACATTGATGAAGAATTAGAGGTCTACTACGGGCCAGTTTACCTAGGTAAACTAGGAGAAGGAAGAGGGTTGAATAAACCTAAAGAACCTAGATATCGATAGTTTATAAACCAAAAAGTGTTACCTATGTGGGTGAACTAAATGTAACCTATGTGGCTGATCGGACCGCAAGATCAACTTTTGAGGCTAGCTCAAAAAATTTAAATGGGTATTTATTATCCGAGGTAAAGAAATCATATTTGATGCCGTTCTCGTCTTCTTCAAAGAAAAACTTATTGCAGTTACCTTTTATCCATTCTTTTTCTTCTTTTGTAAGAGCGCTTAAAATAGCTTCAACTTCTAGGCGGATAGATTTAAAAGTAAGCCAATAATGATAGAGCATTTTTGCTTCATCAGGAGGAAACGCCTCTAAAAATTTTTCAGGCGGTGTTTCAGTGCTTGATTCTTTTGTAACAGAGCTTGGCGGAATTCCGCCGGCTTGAAAAAGAGCCGTACTTAATGAATAAAGGTTATTTTGGGTTTTTATAGCGTCTGTAATGGATTCGGCATAAAGAGGAGCGGAAAATGGATCTTTTAAAAGGTCGTCAACAATAGGAGATCTGCCGAGAGGCGAATATCCTCCTTCCATATATCTTGGCAGGACAGGCGTTTCTTGAATAATTTGATCTATCATTTGCGTGACC
>CAZABG010000051.1:0-18572 GCA_964483465.1 uncultured bacterium | reverse complement strand
GCTAAAAATGCCCTAAGAGCTCTTTCGCTAAAGGAGTGGTTTAGGGCTTTCATCAATAAATCGTCTGTTATGATAAGCCCTTTAAACTGAAGTTCTTCTTTTAAGAAATCAATCCACTTTTTGGATAAGCTGACGGGGTTTTCCGCATCGATCGAGGGGATCAGTAAGTGTGCGGTTAGGATGCAGTCGACTTGATTTTGAATAAGCTCGATAAAAGGAAATAAATCAAAGTTCTCGGTTATCGGCAGTAAATTGTGAGAGTCGACGACAACATTGCCATGTCCTGGGAAATGTTTTGCGGCAGTTTTTATTCCCTGGTTTTTTAGTCCGTGCATCATGTTGAGGCCTAATTTAGCGACTCTTTTAGGATCATCTCCAAATGAGCGGACGCCAATAACTGGGTTTAAAGGATTGCTATTTACATCCACGACTGGGCTTAAATTAAGCGAAATGCCAATCGCTCTGCATTCTCTTCCTATTTCTTTTCCGAGTTCATAGATGAGATCTTCGTTTTGAATTGCGCCAAGGGTCATATTTCTTGGGAAAATAACCACATCTTCCATTCTTTGGGCAAGACCGAACTCAAGATCTTCTGCAAAAAGAATAGGCCGTTCTTTTTGCATTTCAGTGATGATTTGCCTTTGTTTTTCAGGTTTCCAGCCCCTGCCGACAAAAAGATAGTTAGAGACTTGATATTCATTGAGATAGTGAAGGGCTTCCTCTATAGGTCTATCTTGATAAATGCCTATCATGAATAGATGGCCAACTTTTTCTTTTAAAGATAGGTTTTTAATATTAAATTCCAAAGTATTGTTTGTTGATCCAAATAAAAATGAATTAATTATTATAGATGTAAAAAATAATATTTTGCCCATTTGAGGTTGCCCCTATGGAAAATTAAAAAACTTTCAGTTACTTTAGGGAAAAACGATTTATTATTGGAGGGAATGTGAGTACTAGAATTATTTTTGCCTCATGTTTAGTCGGACTTAGTTTATCAGCATCCCCCCTCCGTGCGGACGCGCCGCTAGACGAGTGCACAAAAGAATTGGTCTCAGTACTATTTCCAAGCCAATTTGTTCTTGAGACGCTCAAGAAATATAATGTGCCTGAAAGCGAAAGAGACGCGATCGTTAATGAACTTAACGATAAAAATAAAGAAGTCATCTCGCTTGTTGAAGAGAAGGCGTCAAAAATCGATCCTAATCCTTTAAAAGATCCATCGCAGCGTCTTCAAGCTGTAAAAATCTTCCGTGAAACTTTATATGAAGTATTTGCAGGTGTTTTAAAAAAGCACAACATTACGGATGACAATCAGATCCAGCAAATGTTGAAAGACGTGAACGATCAAAAGACGACCCGCTTTACGCAGTGCGCAGCAAAAGAGCGAGCCGCCGCCCAGTAGAAAAGTCAAGAAAAGTCCAAAAGACTTAATTGTTTATGTTGTAGATAAGTCTAAAGCAATCTTCTTCATCGGGCATAAGTTCCATTCTGATTGCGTCAGTTGGAGTTACCCAGGTAAAACCTTTGCTTTCTTTAAAATTGATATGAACCTTAGATGGATCAATATCAGGTTTTGCCATTGTCATATGATAGATAAAGTCATACTTTTCATACTTAATATAAACGAATCCTAAATAGGCGACGTTGTCTAAGTGATAACCGGTTTCTTCAAAAGTTTCACGAATGGAAGCTTGAACGGGGGTTTCATTTTTATCAATTTTTCCACCGGGAATTGCCCAGGTGTTCCCTTGTGCTTTAAAATCCTGTCTATGTAAGAGAAGAATTTTTCCATCCCATTCAATAAAGCTTCCTACAATTTCGAATTTAGGCTTGAAGTTTTCAGGCTCTTCTTTATAAATGGCCGCGTTAAGGATAAAAGGTAATAAAAATAATAATGCTTTCATAAGGTTAATATTATAATTAAAACTTATAAAAAATTCAATTGTACATTAATAGGTTTGCAGCTACTCAGATTTTCGCTTTTGCCTGAGTTTATTGAAGTAGTCGATACGTTTGATGAGCTCTCGTTCAAAGCCTCTTTCAACGGGCTCATAGAATGTTTCACGCTTCATCGCTTCAGGAAAATATTCCTGTCCTGAAAAAGCATCCGGTGCTTCATGGTCGTAATTATAATCTTTGCCATAACCCATGTTTTTCATGAGTTTAGTAGGGGCGTTGAGTATGGTCATGGGGGGAGCGAGATGTGATGTTTCTTTAGCAAGTTTTAAAGCGTTGCCGTAGGCTGTGTAGGTGCGATTGCTTTTTGGCGCAAGGGCGAGATAGATGACGACTTCAGCAAGAGCAAGCTCGCCCTCAGGAGAGCCAAGATGATCGTAGGCATCACGTGCTGCAATCGCAAGCGGCAGCGCGTTAGGATCGGCAAGGCCAATATCTTCCGACGCCATTCGTATAAGGCGTCTTGCAAGAAAAAGAGGGTCTTCTCCTCCATCGATCATTCGGCAAAACCAGTATAGAGCGGCATCTGGATCCGAGCCTCTTACCGATTTATGCAGCGCTGAAATCGTGTTGTAATGATGATCGCCTTTTTTATCGTATGACGACGTTCGCTTTTGAACATGCTTTAAGTCGCGATTGAGGTAGAAGTTTTCGATCATATTGTAAAGATAGCGGCCATCTCCTTTCGATTCCTCTATCAAGGCCGTTCGTTCTTCTTCACTAAGTTCAAGATGACCCTTTACCTTTTCATAGCGGCTAATCAATTGAGAAAGAGCTTCTTCGTCGAGCGGTTTTAGCGTGAGTACGCGAGTTCTCGACAATAGAGCGGGGTTAAGATAGAACGAAGGATTTTCTGCTGTTGCGCCGACTAAGACCACATCTCCATTTTCAATGAGAGGAAGGAAAGCGTCTTGCTGAGCTTTATTATAGCGGTGGATCTCGTCGACAAATAGAAGGATGCTTCTTCCAAATAGAGGAGTTGCCTCATGTTCTTTGATGATTTTCTTGAGATCGGAAATGGAATCGGTTGCACCGCTAATAGAATAAAAAGGCATTTCGAACGCTTTCGCATAAAGGCGCGCAATCGATGTTTTGCCGACGCCAGGGGGCCCCCACAAAATGATTGATAAAGGTTTTTTCTTTTTTATGGCCTGAGTTAAAAAACCGTCAGGCCCCGTTAGGTGGTCCTGTCCGAACACCTCAGAAAATTGCTTCGGTCTAAGTTCATTTGAAAGGGGATTCATAAAAAATACTCCGAGCCTTTACGATTTCTTGGTCCCCACACAATCTGCGGAAGGGTTAGAAAGGCAAAAGCCATTAAGGCGTCTATAGAAGGATAGTATAGCAAATCCTTAAATAGAAAAGCGAAGCCGATAGGAAAGGCTAAAATTGCCCATAAGATCAAAGTGGAAAGGCTTGAGTATATAAAGGTAAGGAGAGGGTAGGTTGAGATAGAGTCTATAAAAAAATTTTGCTTCTGAGGGTATAGGATAAACGCCGCGAGCGGGTAGGCGATAATATGAATATAGGGATCGCTAAAGGCGGCAAGATCGCTTAAAAAGCCTGCAAAAAGAGCAAGCCATAAAACATTAATTCGTTTGAGCCGGTAAAAGGAATATACGATCAAAGGAGCAAAAAAGTTCAAAGAAGGAAAGAGGAGATTTAAAACAAACGCGCCTAAAAAAAATAAGATTAGGCTAATACGCGCCCCTCTTGCTTAGCATAGCGGGTACTGTTTTTGCGATTAGCTTAATGTCTAGCCAAAGGTTATGGCTATCGATATAGGTTTCATCCATGAATATGCGTTCAGCATAGGTAGTGTTGCTTCTGCCCGATACTTGCCAAATGCCTGTAAGGCCAGGTCTTACAGATAAAATTTTGGGAGCTTTTTCTTTATAGTGCTTATTCACTTCCGCCTTTACAACCGGACGTGGACCTACAACACTTAAATCGCCTTTAAGAACATTCAAAAACTGCGGAAATTCATCTAGCGATGTTTTGCGGATAAATTTTCCGATGGGAGTAATACGAGGATCATTTTTTAGTTTGTGCGAACGTTCCCACTCTTCTTTCATTTCAGGATTGTTTTGAAGGAGCTCTTTTAATCTATCATCGCTATCGGCATACATGCTTCTAAATTTAAAGCAGCGAAATAGTTTGCCTCCGCGACCGACCCTTTCGTGGGCGTAAATAGCAGGTCCCTTCGACGTCGTTCGAATTAGAATAGAAAGGCCTAAGAATAATGGAAAAAAAACGAGCAAAGCAAAAACACTGAAGGCGATATCAAACGCCCTCTTTAACGGGAGGTGGCGTTCTTCTATCTCAATGCTCTGACTTAAATAAGTTTCCATGTTTATTTACTTCTAAATACCGACATTCTAGCAAGGTCTTTTAATAAATCAAAATTATATTTTTCTTTGGGTAATAAATCGCAGGCGTCCACGTATAGTTTTTCGGCGTGGCGCTTGGCGTCTTCGATACCCATAAGGGAAACGTAGGTGCTCTTCTCTTTTTCTAGATCTGACTTAACTCCATGCTTTTCATGAGGATGCGTATGGTCGAGCACATCGTCTATAACCTGGAAGGCAAGGCCAATTTTAAGCGCAAATTGGCTTAGTTTTTCCTGAATATCGGCGGGAGCCTGAGCGACATAAGCGCCGGCAAGGATCGAGGCTTCAATCAAAGCGCCCGTTTTCATATGGTGAAGCTTCTCGGTTTCTTCAAGCGATAGGCGTTTTTTTTCTGATTCGATATCTTGCCATTGTCCGCCAATCATCCCTTTGGAAGCGGAACGATTTGCAATCAGCTTAATCAGTTCAACTTTTGTGGATATGTCCAGATCAGAATTGGCTAAAGCTTCAAAAGCGATGGTTAATAGGTAGTCTCCCGCAAGTATGGCTTTCGCCTCGTTATGTACTTTATGAAGGGTAGGTTTTCCACGTCGAAAGTCGTCATTGTCCATAGCCGGAAGATCGTCGTGGATCATTGAATAGGTGTGAATTAACTCTATTGCGCAAGCGGGAATGATCGCTTTCTCTAAAGGGGCTTTTAAAGAATAAGCCGTTGATAGCGTAAAGAGGGGACGCAACCTTTTTCCACCACTAAATAAAGAATAGCGGGCAGCAGCTGCGACGGGAGTGTCGTCTAGAAGTTCAGCCAGTTTAGCATCAATTTTTTGTAGCCATTCCTGCACGGCTGTAAACCCCTTTTATACCGATTCCAAAGTAATCAAACCCAAGTTTCGCCATTTCATCCGGATTATATTGGTTTCGCCCGTCAAAGAAAGCGTTGCCCTTCATTTTAGAAAGGATTTGCTTGAAATCTAAAAACCGGAATTGTTTCCACTCTGTAACTAGGACGATTGCATCCGCATCCGCTCCCGCTTCATATTCGTCTTTGCACCAGGTAATATTCTCTTGGCCATGCAAAATTTTCATTGCGTTATCTTGCGCGACCGGATCAAAAAGACGAAGCTCGGCCCCTTGCTTTAGTAAGTCATCGATAACCGTTAAGCTAGGCGCTTCGCGCATGTCATCCGTATCAGGTTTAAAGCTTAAACCAAGGATTGCGATAGATTTGCCTTTTACATCGCCGAAATAGTCGCGTACCTTCTTAGCCAGGACTCGCTTTTGACGCCGGTTAATGATTTCGATTGCGTCAAGTATGGGTGTGTCGTAATCAAGTTTTTCCGCATGGCTTTTTAAAGCTTTGATATCTTTTGGAAAGCATGATCCGCCAAACCCGGGTCCCGCATACAAAAAGCTCGTTCCAATCCGTTTATCAAGTCCGATGCCTTTTCGAACCTTATTGATAGATGCCCCTGTTAATTCGCAGAATCCAGATAGTTCGTTCATGAAAGAAATACGTAAGGCAAGCATCGCGTTTGCTGCGTATTTTGTTACTTCTGCAGAAGGAGGATCCATAACAACCAAACGATCGTGATTGAAGGTAAAGGCGGAATAAATTTCACGCAGCAAGGCCGTCGCTTTTTCTGAATCCGATCCAATAATCACGCGGTCAGGCTTCATAAAGTCGTCAATCGCAGATCCCTCTTTTAAAAATTCAGGATTGGAGACCACATCGAAGGGAATATTTTTACCCCGTTTATCAAGTTCGCGCTGAATAATCTCTTTCACGGCATTTTGCGTGCCGACGGGGACTGTCGATTTGTTAACGATGACTTTATACTCTTCAATTAACTGACCGATCGATTCGGCTACTTTTTCAACAAATTGCAGGTTCGCTTCGCCGTTATCTCCAACAGGAGTATCTACCGCAATAAAAATAACATCTGATTTCTGAATAGAGGCCGGATAGTCGGTTGTAAATTCGATCCGTTTTGCTTTTCGGTTTCGTTTAATCATTTCAGATAGGCCCGGTTCGTAAATCGGCACTTCACCCTGGTTAAGAAGGCGCACCTTTTCTTGATTGATATCCAGGCAAGTGACGTAATGTCCCATTTCGGCGAAGCATGTCCCCGCGACTAGTCCCACATATCCTGATCCGATAACTAAAAGTTTCATAAGTTGATAGTGTATCACTATACTTTTTAAATTACACTTTTATCGTAGCTTTTGCCCGTGCGCCTTTTATTGACAGTGAGTACAGTGAGGAGCAACATGAGAACAGTGAGAGGCTCCTCTTTCTCATAACTGCTTAAATTATTAGAGGGATTGTTAATTCAAATTTTAAAATATTAGGAGATAAATGTACTTCTCACCGTTCTCAGTCTGCTTCTAACTGATCTCCCTGTTAAAAAAACACGCAAGGGTAAAAGGGCGAGTTCTAATGTTTAGAATTCAACTGCGCGTAGTAAACAATTTTTTTCTCGACCGGGATCGCTTGTCAAGAGGGTTACGTAAATCGCGACTCGGTCATCTTCTTCGGTGTGCTGGTAAGAATATTTTATAAGCCAATGCGATTTTAGCTGGGTGTAAACGTCGATTTCATACTCAGAGTAGTCAGGTTCATGGCGTCTATGCCAGCCGGCTCTAGAAGTAAACTCAATCGCGTAAAGAGGGTGGAATTTCCAGTATGCGTGAAAGAGAAGGGTGTCGCGCCTGTCTGATACGCTTGAGTGGAGGAGCTGGTTTGTTGAGCGAAAGGCTTCAAGCATGTAGTTATCGCGAACTGCCTTCCTGTAAGCAAAAGGGCTGCGATGACGGTATTCAAACATAAGCGCCAAGTCGCGGCTTACAGACCATTCCGTTAAAATATTAAATTGATCAAGCATCTCTTGCTGATAATCGTAGGCAAAGGTGAGTTTATGCCGGACATTGGTCCAGCTGCGGGTGGTTAAATCAAGATAAAGTTTAGGAATAGGCGTTCTATTGATGAAAAGATATGAGTAAACATCAATCTCAAGCAGCCGTTTTAGCGTATCCGAGCGTTTTACGAGATCGTGCCTTGTTCCGACTCTAAAGCTTTCAAGGCGGTATAAGCCATCGTCAATATCAAAAATATAATGGTCATCCGGGTTTACAGTAGGTCCGCTAAAATACTGCCATTCAAAATAGGGGGTAATGACATGTTTAAACCAATTGGTGGCTTTATGGAAGGAGGCGTTTACGTTGCAGCCAAAAAATCCCATCGTCAAGAACTTCGCGTTATGTTGCGGAGAGTTGCCATAAGCTACGTTAGTAATGCCCATTTCAGGGGTGATTTTCAAAGGCTCAAGTCTAAACGGACGATAGAGTCGGCTGATAAAATCGGCTCTTGTAGAATTGTAATCGCGAACCCCTTTCAAATTCTTTTCATAGGTAAAATCAAGATAGGAGGCCTCTAGGCTGTTGTCCCAAATAAAGCCGGATCGTCCAATTACTATAGGCTTGTGGGATAGAAAGAGAGTAGGAACTTCTTGTTTGACGGTTTGGAAAGAGTTTACACGAACTTTCGATCTGAACTGAGAAATCCATCGCTCATGCTGCTTCATGATGATAAGTTCTGTTCGGCCTGCGGTATCAAGTTCAAGGCCCCGATCATTATAGTCGGTTGCCATCCACTCATCGCTTAATTTATCCCATGTCGCCGAAATGGATAACGTATCATCCAACGCAAGATTCTTATATATACCCTGAAAACGGTAGCGGGTTCTTTCGTGCGGCAGTTCAAGCGCATTATCGCGTGCAATATAGTTAATCGTTTCAAGAGATTCTTTATGATCGGCCGATTGGTAAGTCGTTTCAAAGCCGCCGCCTGGGCCTCGGTTTAAACGATAGTCTAGGCGCACAAAGGCTTTAAAACGGCCCCAATTGAAGAAATTGTAGATGACGCCGACTCGTCCCCCTTGCTTGCCGCCCCATTTAGCGGAAAATCGAATAGGGGCTTCTGTAAGAGAGCTTAAATTTACTTTTAAGGAAGGAAACCAAAGCAAGTTGAATCGAAATAACTGTCCGTATAGGTCATGGGCTTTAAGCTCGCGGCAGCGGTTAAGCGTCACTTCTTTCGCACGAATTTGCCAGTCGGGGTTTAAATTTTCGGAAGTGGTAATGTAGGCATTTGATATAACGTATGTGCCTTCAGCCGTAAGTTCAATAACTTCACCGCCGATATACCAAGGCACTTGCGCGGTACGGCCGTTATAGATAAATCCGGTCTCATTCTCAAAATCATATTCAAGGCGATCGCCAACAAATAAATAATCGCCTGCCTCAATCATGACGCAGCCTTCGGCTTCAACCGAGTGGCAATCTTTTGTTTTCGTATAGACAATATTCTGGGCCTGGAGGCGGAAGCGGGGAGCGGTAATAACGCCCCCTTGATTTGTCTCTAAAACACCCTCTTCAAAAACAGGCTGTCTTAAATCAACTTTAACCCCTTCTTGCGGCTCTTCCGCAGTTAAAGAAAAGATGGCCAGTAGGAATAGGAAAATTCTCATTGAATTGTCCTTAATAGAATGCCTGCAATAATATATCGATTAGGATCGTCTCTCTTTGAGAGCATTTCGATTAAGGTTTGGATTCCTTTCTCATCTCTTTTTTGGGCAAGCCCTTCAATGGCCGCGATAAATAACGAGGAATGGTCATTTACCGTCAATTCGTAAGGGGTTATCTCGCCTCTTAATTCCCATGGAATGAAAGGCCGGAATTTTACTAAATCGATGTCTTTGCTGTTTATCAGGTAGCTTGCAATTTTATCGCTATAAGGACCTTCAATGCCCATGTTCATCAGAGCAAGGGCCGCAAAATAGCGAATAAAGGGAGATCCCAGTTTTTGCTCTTGCTCTTTCAAGTAAGCTATCGTTTTTTCATTTGGATGGCTTTCCAAAAGCTCCATCGCGAGCGGTATTAAGTCTGTCTGTTCCACTTGAAATAGAATTCTAATGATCTCAAAGCCGTATTGATCAGGAAGATTGAATGCGTCTCTTAGCACTTCTTCCCGAAAGCTTAAAGACATCTCAAACGCGACAGGATTTTCGGCGAGATTTTGTTTAGAAGAGGGGATGGATTTTACCGATTTTAACGACCCCCCTTGCGAGACAAGAGGAATAAAACAAAGATCTCTTGGACTTTTGATTAAAACTTCAGGCAGTCCTTTAAGGCCGGCCGGATTTTTATGTTTCAACAAGCTTGCGCAAGCGTTAATGCGGGTTGTGCTATTTTGACTATCTAGAAGTTTGATTAAAACTGGATCTCCTTCTTCATATTCTCCAAGAAGGGTGATCGCAAAAGGATTTTCTTCCGATGCAAGATATATGATTTCATTAAGGGCGCCCTTGTCTTTCATTTTCGCCAAGCTATTCAAGGCCGCAAGCCTTACAGCTGCGTTTGATGATTGGGTATGCCTTGTAATAAATGGGATTGTCGTCTCATCTTTTAATGCGCCTGCAGCAAAAATTGCGGCTTCAAGCGTCATCGGATCGGGATGGTTCAGGCAACGCTTTACTTCCATGATTAAATCATCGCGGTTTGCTGTACCTATCGCGATTAAGCTTTCAGCGCGTACTTTTTCGTCTGGATGCGTAACTAAACGTCTAAGGATTTTTGTCGATTCTTTATCGCCGATCATAGCAAACAATCGAGGGAAAATGAAATGGACTTCACTTTCCATTTTTTGCATAAGTGATTCAATTTTGATAGAGGCGCCCGGTGTTTTTCTTTCCGCCATCAAAAGGGCTGCTTCCAATCTGATCAAAGGGTGGGAAGAGCCGATTGCCTGTCCAAGTAAAAAATTACTCATTTCAGTATGCGTTTTTGTGGCGGCATTCAAAGCGGCAAGTTGAATTTGCGGATAAGGACTGCGATAAGCGAGTTCAAAAAAACGATCTACCTTATCATTCATGGAGACGGAGGCTCCGAATAAAGCGAGGATTTGTTTTTCAGGCTCACGTTCTTCAAACCCTTTTGCTAAAATGGAAAGAGAAATCTGTTCAAGCAGTTCGTGATCCTGTTTACCAAGGGTTTTTACAAGTTCTTTATAGGCTTCGATACCTTCTGCGATTTTGCCTTGATTTACCCGGTATAGAGCCTGTCCTTTTAAATTTTCGCTACCATAGACAAGACTTGAGAGACAAATTAGCGTAATTAATCGGCGTGCCACAGGTTATATCCTAATGGGGTAAGAAGGCGGTTTAAAGCATTCACAGGTAGGCCAAGAACATTATAATAACATCCTTCAACCGATTTTACCAAAAGGCATCCGGCACCCTGGGGGGTATAGCCGGCGGCTTTGTCAGCCCAAATATTTAAATCGAGAAAGGCGTTAATTTCTTTATCCGAAAGATCATTAAAAGTGACGTTTGTTAGATCATAGTCTTGCGACATTTTATCGCTTTTTAAGGCGGTAATGGAGGTGATAACTTGATGGGTGTTATTGGACAGAGCCTTTAAAATATTAAAGGCATGCTCTCGGCTTGTAGGTTTTGCAAAATAGGTGCCTTTAAAATAGACAATGGTATCGCTGCTTAAAATGACGCTATCAGGGTAGCTCTCTTTAACTGATAATGCTTTTTGAGCTGAAAGGTAGTGCGCAAACTTCACGGGATCAGGAAAAGGTTCTACCGCATCTTCATCAAAAGAAGGGGAAACTTGAATAAAAGGCAGTTTAAAATAGCTTAGGATTTCTTTTCTTCTTGGAGATTGTGAGGCGAGGACTATGGGTTTCATGAAATGAGCACCTTTGGAAAGATAATCGCTTTGGGTAAGTGAAGGACGAGTTCAGGGACTAAATCGCTAAGTTTTGCATTAAGCTCCTTTTCTAATACCTCTATCTCATTCGGGTCGATTTGCGATTTTTCCAGGTATTTACCAATGTGGGCGACTCCTTCAAAATCACTCTGCATAAAATGCGCTTCCCATCCCGGATGTCTTTTTAAAGCACCCTTCAATTCGCCTGTAAGGGGGAAGCCAATAAATAATTTTAAGAGGGGGGAGCTTTCAGCCATATAGACTGATTACGATACCGTTAAAGTCGTTTTTATCTCAACATTATCTAAGTAGATACGAGAGTACAAGACCCCGCACAAGAGAGGGCTTCTATTACAATAAAGATCAGGAAGGCGAAATGCCTATTAATTTTTGCAGGTGAATGAAGGAGTTTTGATGGAAGTATCGTCGACGTAAAGCTTCATTAACTCAATAAATTCTTTGGCGCGTGATTTGAGTATATTTTTTAAGTGATCGATATCTTGTTGATAGCGATGAAAACGATCGCTCTTTATCTCTCTCTTTCTTGCCCAGTAGGCGCGAGAAAAGAGAATTTCAGCAAGAACTGCAATAGAGTCAGGATTATCCAGCTTGCTATCTAGAAGCAATAGGAGTGATACCAAAAAGGCGAGAGAATTCATGCCTCGATCGATTCCGTCTTTACAAGTGATATTGAATGATTTAATTTTTAAATCTTTCATGATTCTGAGGATAATGAGTGCGTTGAATAACGAAACAAATAGACGTCTGTCTTCTTTCGTTAGATTCTCGGCGTTGTTAAAAATATGCTTATGAATATTTGACGCAATCTCTCTAAGAATGGCGCTTCGAGTCACGCTGCTTGGCCAAATCGTATTTGGGATATGGCAGCCTGAGATGTCGATAGGCAAAGAAAACTGTTTAACAAGAAGCGCCTTGTAATCGATCGCTTTTTCAGGTCCGTCCCCTTCATAGAGTTTGTTGTTCTTATTAATTGTGACAGCAAAAAAATTCTTATTTTTTATTTCCATTACGGGATTATTGCGAACTTTTTCGCTTGAGGTGTGATCTTGATTAGATATGTATAGGTGTGGCCCTTCAAGATTGTGCAAGCTCGCAATAAAGATAGGATCAACAGTTGCGCTTGGTTGTCCTTTGCCTATTTCATAGCCCTCCTGATAGGTAGGGCAGCCCATTCCGATAACATGTAAACCTCCCATCTCCAGCATCTTCTGAGGGGGATTGCCTGAATTGAGGGGACAGAAATGATGTCCAAAAACGTCGTTTAAACTTTTTAAAGCTCTATCAATCGTATGAGTTGTAAGTGACGAGGGAGCGGATTCATATGCGTTAAATATATCTTTAAGTGAGCATGAGTCTACTTTTTTATCATTCAAAACACCTTCAAGCAGCCTTTTGTTTTCACTATGCAAGTCGGTTTTAAAGTATAGATCGTGGCAAACTTTAAATATTAGCTTTCGAGTTTCCGGATTTAAGTCAGAATGGTTGTCTAAAGCAAGGGTTGCAAGCTCCCTCAGCATCGGAACGGTACTTTCCCAGCTAATCCGGATGTCGTTTAAATATTCTAGCGATGAGAGTTCTGTGTCGACTTTATCTAAATTAGCGAGAATACCTTTTATAAGCTTGGATGCGGTAGGATTTAGATTCTCTTTAAATACAAGTTTTGTCCATTCCGTTTTTAAAGCAGATAGGCTCTTAAAAAGAGCTTCATATTTTGAGGCCTTAATACGGCATGCTTTTGGATCATCATAAGCTGTTAAATTTGCGATCCGATCTGTTAATGTTTTGACTAAGCTGCTAGATGAAGATATTGAGGGGATTTTTTCGAGTTTGGTAAAGGCAAGCTTTAGACTGTCGATTTCATTTTTAAGAGGATGATTGTTTAGTTTCGTAGATAAAATATCAAGCAAGGGGAGCAGGCCGATCTTTGAGACGACTAATTTTATCTCGTTTGGGCCTAGCTTGAATTGGATTATAAGGGAATCTAAAATTCCTCTTATTGCAGTGTATAATCCGGCAATTTTATCTTGATCGGATGATCCCGTTACCGCCTCTTTGGTTTTATCAATATAGGTACGTAATTCTTCTGTCTTTTTTAGCGTTTCAGCATCAAGACATGGAGGTTTGATTTGTTGAAGCACATCAGGGGGAAGGGGACGGCACAATTCTTTGGGAGTATCAACATCATCAGGCACATTTTTAAGTTCTGGCCTTGAGTCTAGTTGTGATGCCGGCTTGTAGGAGTCAATTAATACTAATGCCAATCGATAAGCAGGATAAGCAAGAAGAGTGAATGTCGCAACAGTAATAGTTGCAGGGATTAATATTGGAGAATGAAGGATTGCAAGGGCAGTTAATGAAAGGGCGGCAATGGCAATAGTGGTGATGGTTAATAATTGTTTAGTTTTAATATTCGATAATAAATTATTGCAGCACCCTTCAATTCTATTCATTAATAATATTTTATAATAATATTATTAAGAATTGATTAAGATTTCTTACCAGCCGAACTCTGAGAACGTGTTATTTTTGAGGGATTTAGAGATTGCGGATCTTATAAAAGCGGCCGTTTTAGCCGGTAGATTGTTTATAGGGTAAAAGCCAAGTTCATCGCATTTATGAGGTTCATTATTTTGTATGGTTCCAACGTAGTCGTTTGCGATAAAAAAGAAGTCTATTTGTTAGAATTCAGAACAGTCAGGAATCTTTTGCAGCCGGTTCATTAAATGAGCAAATTTAGTTTTTACCGGAACAATATTTGCTTCTTCCTTTGATTCTCTAAACAAAGCGTCCGTTAGAGTTTCATTACCATCAATACAACCCATAGGGACAACATAACATCCGTCGTCAATGCCCGTGTTGAATCGTCTTAAAAGCAATATTTCGTTTCCTTGTATAAGTAATAAGAAAACAGCTGCTTTTATTTTGAAACGAGATTTAAGCTTTGCTTCCATATTGGCGAGAGTTTAACCTTGAATTTTATTTAAAGGAAATATCAATGCTTGCGTACCTTGCATGCCCCTATTCTCATAAAGATCCTCAAGTAGAGAGAAAGCGCCATAAAATGGTGAATCAAACGGTTCATGCCTTAATGGCTAAAGGGATCCAAGTCTATTCTCCTTTGACGCATAATATACCCATCAATCATCTGGGATTTAACGGAGACTGGTTAAAATGGAGCGCATTTGATCATGAAATGCTCTCTCGTTGCGATAAACTGATTGTCCTCAAGCTTTCAGGTTGGGAAGAATCGAAGGGTGTAAGTGCTGAAATTCAAAAAGCGAAAGATCTTAACCTTCCCATCGAATGGATGGAACCATTTACATTCGATTCGCAAGATGAATCTCTTGAATGTTTAATCGAAAGAATGACACATGAGTTTAAAGATAGGGAGTGGGATAAGTTTCATTCGCCAAAAAACCTCGTTATGAATGTAGCCGTTGAGCTTGGTGAATTAACTGAGCATTTTCGGTGGCTTACAGAAGAAGAAAGTTATGTGAAAGACCCCGAGCTTCTTCAAAAGATCAGTGATGAAATAGGGGATGTGTTTATTACTTTAACGACTCTTGCTAACAAGCTCGATATCGATCCTGTTAAAGCCGCTCACGATAAGCTCACCAAGATATGTTCGCGTTACACCGTAGAGAAATCGAAAGGAAGCTGCAAAAAAATAAAGTAATTTTACAGGACTTGATCCTGCTCGTATAAAACGCCATAGATTGCGTGCGGCTTACCATAGGTTGCGGCCCACTCTTTATCCCCGTACGAAAAGTGCCACCATTCCCCATAAAAGGGGGCAAATCCTTCATTTACCATCCTATCATGTAACAATAACCTGTTTCTTTGCTGTTCATTCGTAATGTCTTTGCAAAAGGTTGGCATTAGGCAAGGCTTGCTAAAGTCAGCGATGTTTCCTCCCATATCTAATCCAGGAATTGTCACGTCTACAGCTCCTCCTGTTGGATGTCCTGCAATGGAGGGGAGTGCAACAAACGAATGTGTATACTCAATACGCTCTTGCAAATCCTCGATCGTACTTTTTGCAAACTGTTCTAAGAACATTCTTTCTTGCTTTTCGAGACTTCGATAACCCTCTTTAACAAGGATATTTATGCGGGATAGTTTATCACGAATGGATTGTCTCACAAGTATTCCTAAAGATAGTTTGACGAGGGGTTCTCCCTCGTCGATAGTAGGAATATGTGCAAGCTCTTGTGCTTTAAACAGTTTCATAACGCCTTACTGAACCAAGCGCAAAACCTAAAAAGGAAAGCATGATACTCGCAAGCTCCTTCGGAATAAAAATGGGATAGGCTCTAAAGAGGAAAAATCCAAGCATTCCAAAGAGTATGGAAAGGGATGCCGCTCGAGCGCTTCCTTTCTTTTTGATTAAAGCCATGACAACCGATGCAAAGAGCGCCGATACAGAGAGCTCATAACTTTGTATTAAAAGATCAACAATATTATCAGACATAAAGGCAAAGAAGATCGCTGAAACCGATATCAAAGCGGTAATTCCTTGCGAGATTTTAAGATTGCTTTGCTTCTCTAAAAAATCGTTTGAAAGATTCGAGCTTATCGCGTTAATTAGCGACGTAGCGGTTGAAATGATCGCGGCGATAACGGCGCATCCTACAAGTGCAGAGATAAAGGGGTTAGTTGTAGCAATGATAGTATTCATCAAGACGCTTCCGCCGTTCGGGATTTCTAGCTGAAGGCTTTTTGCCAAAGTCCCAAAATAAACAGGCGCAATACAGACTACCAATGTTGCGACGCCAGCCCAGAATGCCGCTTTAGAAACGATTTTTGGTGTAGCCCCTGAAAAGCATCTTTGAGCCATATCTTGTTCAATGACCATAAAGAAAAGGGGCATAAGCAGCCATCCGTAAAGTTTATTGCTAACATCAGGCATCGATTGAACAGGCATGTTTAAAATGGGCGCATCCCACATCACATATCCTGTTGTAAATAAGAAGATAAATGAAAAGAATGCCGCTTGTACAAGATCAGTTGAAATAACCGCTTTGAGCCCTCCTTGCGTTGTGTAGACGATCACGATGGCCCAAAATGCCATGAATAGAAAAGTATTATTGAAACCCATGCTCGTTAAAAATTTGGAAGACGCAATGATTTGCGCGACTAAAATCATAAAGAGTGAAATGACCGATAAGGCCGAGGCGATTTTCTTGAGATTTTTTGATCCGTAAGACCACTCAAATATTTCCGCGACCGTAGATACCGGAAATTGAGCCAGTTTTTTTCCAACTCCTAGTCCAAGGAGCATAAGTCCAAGAGCTGCGCCTGTTGGATAAAGAATCACCTGCCATCCGTATTTGTAAGCTTCGTCGCTTGACCCGAGAATTACGCCTCCTCCTACTTGAGTAGCAAGAAATGTCATCATAAGGGGAAAGAAGGCGACTTTTTTACCTGCAAGAAAGTAATCTTTCACTCCTTCCACTTCTTTAGAAGAGCGTCTTCCTACAAGCCAGTAAAGGATTTGCAGAATAAATAATAGGCCGATAAATAGGGGGATATTCATAAAGGACTCCTTGAATTTAAATAGTTAAAGAAGGACGCCATATCTTCCGGTTTTAATTTTTCCGGACGGCGCGATTTATCTATGTAGGGCCGATCGCTTATGGATTCGCCGTATTGAAAGAATAGAAATTCAATTCGGATTGATATCTTTTGAATATCACTTCCAAAATCAAGCTTAAGCAGCTTTTCGATTTCATCCGGATAGTCGCGATAATATTTTGCTTCATCATTAGGAAGCAAAAAAACGATCGTGATATCTGATTTAGAAAGGCGAATCGAGCGCTGTATCAAGAAGTAGCCTTCAACGTATTGTAAAAAGGCATAACAGCGTGCTATGTCCAGGTCTTTTACAAGAGAAAGAAGAGATCCTTTAAATATTTCTCCTGTTTTTTTTTCCTTTTCTTTGTGCCTTTCAGATAATTCTAAAAGCCATTTCTTTTTTGCGATCTCTTTGCCAAGATAGGATTGAATAACCCCTTCTTCATCTGCGTAATTAAAAAAATCGGATGCAGACAAACTTCTTAAAGAAGCTTGATTCATTCGATTAATCGCATTTGAAAGTGTTGAGAGAGCGCTTTTAGGATTAAAGAAATCCCATCCTTTTAGTGAATAAAGGATTAAAGTCGCATCAGGGTTTATGGAGTAGAGCGGCTTATAAATTCGATCTCTCAAGGAAGTTGCACCATTCATGGGCATTCCTTGAGGGCCTTCGAACCAGCTATAGATATCGATTTTTCCACGTAAACGTGAGATTCGATCGAGACATTCTTCTGCTGAGGTCAAGCTATTAAAGGTAATGAAAGAGGTTCCTAACATTTGAAACTCTCCTCTAATAGCTTGTTTGCTAAGAGTTCTAGAGGATCGATGATGTTTTTACCCTTTAATCGCTTGGAATAGAGGGAAAGTTCTGTGCATCCAAGCAGGATCGTTTCATCCTTTTGCCTAGCTATGAGGGATTGAAGTTCATTGAGCACCTCCTCGCCTTTAAGAATACGTCTGATAATCTCATCCACTTC
The DNA here is from genome assembly GCA_964483465.1 of uncultured bacterium. GTDB lineage: Bacteria > Chlamydiota > Chlamydiia > Chlamydiales > Parachlamydiaceae > CAZABG01. Next base: position 916 of record CAZABG010000051.1, on the reverse strand, counting down.
TTTTTGCGTTTCCCTATCCGGGTAACTGCAATCGAATTCACGTTTATGTACTTCTCTTTCTCTTGAGGTAGCGGTGCACAGGACAAGAGGTTTCTTATTAAGCGATTTAGCTGTTACTTCCGGTAGAGCGATCAAGTTCTCATTCGAGGATGTAAAGGCGTGCAAGGTATTGCAAGCGATAGCGATCAGCTCCGCGCCTGATAGTTTCAGCTGATTAAGCGCATTGAATAGCTCATCACGCACTCTTTTTTCATCCCGAGATTCAGACAGCATGTCGGAAAAGGGGAAGCTGTAAAGAATGACAAGGGGAAAATCCTTGTCATTTGCGCAGCCATATTTTGACTGCGAAAGGGTAAAAAGGCGATCAAGCAGGCATAAGCCGGCAAAAGGGCCGGCCCCACCCACAACGCCGATGGGTTTCGGGGACATAAAAATCCTAAAAAATGTTTGCTTTACCTAAGAGGTAAAAAAAATTTAAAAACTAAAAAAAGGGGAAAAATTAAAGAGCAGGATGCTCGTGATGATAATGATGATGGGCAGGGGAGACGAATGAAATAATAAGGGCGAGTTGCCTTCTACAACTATCTGTAAACGGGTTCATATAAACAACCTTTGTTAGGTTGAATTCATATTATCAGACGTAATGTTAACTATCCAGCCATTTTTTAATTGTGCTATTTTTTAACAGTGCTTTTTTTAACAGTGAGAAGCAACATGAGAACGGTGAGAGGCTTGTTTTTCTCATATTTCTAAAGGAAAGAACGATAGGAGTTTTCTCGAGGTTTGTTAACTATCCAGCCATTTTTTAACAGTGAGCAGGAGGATAGCCGCAACCATCCAATATTAGTATTGTAACAAGATTAATATAATGGACCCCAAAATTTAGACAGGTCAGTTTGCGCAATTCTGCTATACT
>CAZABG010000050.1:0-18974 GCA_964483465.1 uncultured bacterium | reverse complement strand
TTCCAAATACAATCGCGAGTTCAAAACGCCCCGATTTATCCCTTAATAAACCTGCTGAATTAACTAAAGGCCTTGCGAAATCAACTTCTTCAAGCCCGTTTAAACGATCGATATAATTAACAGGCAAGTCGCCTGAATGGTCTAAATTTACCGTATTCTTGGTTACAACCCAGAAATCTACCCCGCTATGCCTTATAACATTGCTAGATATATCGATAACGCCAAATAGCGTAGCTATTTGCACGCCAACTAGAAAAACAATTGCGATAACGCCAATAATGGTGCCGATCGAGGCAGAACCATTATATAAAAAGAGCCGCATAGCGGCAGTAAGTCTCGTATCATTTAAAAAGTTCATTCGATCTTCCTTTTAAGGAGATCGACCCATTTCTTAAATAGCGGGTTTATATTATCCCGATTCAATTTTTCATAGGCGGCTCTCAATAAAGGATTGTCGTGTGCGAGCCTTGTGAAAGATTTAAAACCGGGCCCTGCGATGTTTATTGCATCCGGGTCTTCAAGTTCAACGAATTCATAGTATAGCCGCGAAAGCAAGCCAGGAAGATGAGAAATAAACGCTGCCTTACGATCATGATCCTCCGCGCTCATAATAAAGGGGATAGCCCCTAAGAATTCAATAAAATCATGTACACGGTCTAGATTGCTTTGCTGGTTTTTTGCATGAGGAGTAATGACCCAGGGGGCCTGCACAAAAAGGGTGGGAGAACTATTTTCAAAGCCGCTCACTTCTTTTCCGGCTAAAGGATGTGTCGAAATAAAATCTATATTTGAGCCGCTCAATTGTTCAAAATTATTCGTAATTTCTTGTTTAACCGATCCCACATCGATCACAACGAGAGGTTTTTTTGATTTTAACCCTCTTGCAATAGGAATGATTGTCTCTAAAGGCGAAGAAATAATTATCAAATCAGGATCTTCTTCAACGATATGGCCCGTTAAATTTTTTAGAATCGATCCCCCGATTAAGCCGACGCCTATAATTTGAATTCTATTAAAGGGAATATTGGGATGCTGTTTAAGGGCAATTCCTTTTAAGGATTCTGCAAATATACTTTTATAAACGGATTCGGTTTGTTCTTTAATTAAGGGTTCTTCAGTTTTTATTTTTTCAAGAATTTCAAGTTCGCGGGAACGATCGAAAACGGCATAATTATGCTCCCTTTTCAGGTCTCCGATCTTCGAAGTTATTTTAAATCGCTTTTCAAGAAGTTTAATCAATTCATAATCAATTAAATCTATTTCTTTACGGAGCGGTCCCATGAATATTAATTAATATGCTTAACAGTTGTTAGTCAAACGATTAATGCGCTATAATGGGTATAGCGGCTCCAATGGAATCCTGGGTTTTTATTGTCGCTCTCAACGTATTTTATTTTTTAGGGGCTCTCAATTCCTTCTCTCTGAGGAGTTTAGGCGAGGGGGCCCACCTTAACAAGCCTTGTTGAAAGCTTAAAACCTACACCTTGGAGCCGTCTTTTCTACTCATTCAATAGTTAAAGTTCTTAATTTGGTATAATGTAGATTATAGATGCCAAATTTAGAGCTTTTGCCATACGCCTATTTCCAGAAAAAAATTGTGCCTCAAGAAGAGGCAAAAGTAAGTATTGCTGTCCATAGCCTTCAATATGGAACCACTTGCTTTACAGGTATTCGCGGCTATTACAAAGATAATACTATCAGACTCTTTCGGCTTAAAGACCATTGGCAAAGGTTAGTAAACACCATAAAAATTCTTGAAATGCCTCTTACGCTTGAATGGGACGATTTTTATATTCCCATTACAGAGCTTGTAAAAGCAAATAAACCTGTCAGAGACATTTATATACGTCCTTTCATCTTTGCGGATGACCGTGTACTTGTTCCCCGTTTTGACGGCCTTCATTTTGATCTTGCGATCTACATGTTCCTAATGGGAGACTACCACGCTACAAGCCGCGGTTTAAATCTTCTCATTTCAAGCTGGCAGAAATTTTCAAACCTTTCTATGCCATCAAAAGCGAAGTCCGGAGGATCTTACGTTAATTCAGCGCTTGCTGCCACTGAAGCGCATAAATATCATAAAGATGACGCACTTCTATTAAATTCGCGCGGCGAAGTGGTGGAAGCCTCTTCTGCCAATATTGTCGTTGTCTACCGCGGCGAAATCTTTATGCCTGATCTTGGCGCGGAACAACTTGAAGGTATAACGCGCCGCACGGTTATCGACTTTCTTCATGAAGAAAATCTACCCATCCACAGCGGAGGACTTGATCGTTCTCTTATCTACAATGCCGATGAGCTGCTGCTTTTAGGTACCGCCGCGCAAGTCGTCTACACGCATTCAGTCGACGATCGCGTTATTCAAAAAGAAGATAAGCCGGGTCCCATATGTCAGCTTCTGCGTGACAAATACCGTTCTGTTATCGATGGCACGCATCCTCATTCGAATGATTGGCTTTACGACGTTAAAATTAAGGATGAAGGATGAAGGCGGAAGGCAGAATAGCTACAGAATGCGCCGCTTTCAGCGGATATAAAAGACTGCCTTCGGCAGAAGGGGCGCCTGCCGGCGCTTTAGATTACAAGCGTGCTTATTCTGGCGCTATTCTGCCTTCCGCCTTCATCCTTCATCCTTCTGCCTTCTGCCTTCATCCTTAATAAATGCCTGCAGGGCATCTAGTCCTTGCTCGATTTCGCGCTCGGGCGCGGAGAAGGTGAAGCGGACAAAGCCCGGTTTTCCGAGCGGAGTGCCGGGGATGAGGGCGACGTGCGCTTTTTCGATCAGTTCTTTGCAGAATGTTCTGTCATCATCGCCTTTTACGCCGAGTTTCGAGATAGGGCAGAAGAAATAGATGGCGGCTTCAGGGGGATTTATGGGGCCGAAAAGCGATTCGAATTTTTTGATGAAGAGCGCGCGTCTTTTTGCGACGGCTTCTTTAACATAGGGGAGAACAATATCGCTATGCTTAAGAGCTGCGAGAGCCGCTATTTGGCTTACATGCGAAGTCGTGGTAACGGTTTGACCGATTATCGGAAGGATGTCTTTAACAAGCGATTCCGGGGCGATGATAAAGCCGATGCGGAAACCGGCCATTGCGTAGTTTTTGGACAAGCTTTGAATCGTTATCGTTCGTCCATGGCGAGGGGTGCTGTAATAAGGCCTATCGGTAAAGATAAGATTGCTATAAACCTCATCGGAGATGATCCACGAATCATTTTCATTAGACCATGTTAAAAGGGAATCAACTTCGCTTTTGTCGTAAACTTTTCCCGTCGGATTATTAGGATTATTCAAAATAAGCGCTTTTGCTTTTGGCAAGGGAGCGTTGTAGGAATCAATGAATACAGGCGAGCCTTGAGCAAGTTCAATGATGGAAGGGTATGAGGGCCAATAAGGTTTTTCTACTATGACTTTATCGCCGCGATTTAAAAGCGCCGATAAGGTTGCAAAGAGGGCAAACTTTCCTCCCGGTGTAATAATCACTTCTGAGGGTTTTGCGTTATATAGCCGCGCAGCCTCTTCTCGAAGTTCAGGAAGTCCGGGTACGGGCGAGTAGGGAGAAAAAGGTTTTATATTCTTTATCGCATCGATGATGACAGGATGATTTTGTAAAACAAGATCGCCCGCGGAAAAATCGAAAACCTCGATCCCCTTTTTTCGAAGGGTCATGGCTTCGTTAGAAATAGCGACGGTTGCGGATGTTTCTATCTTCACAACCTAATTATCGATAAAAGTCGCTATTCTGCAAAGACGATTCTTGATGCTTTGAAGGCTGTTTAGATTGATGGAGTTACAAGTGTAGCTTTCAAGGAGGGTGCCTTTTAGCTTATCGAAAAAGTGCGCAGGCGTTGGAAAATGGGACTTTAAAGTGACTACAAAATCTTCATGAGAGCGATTATTGCGATAGTCCGGCATTCGCGGCGGCGTTTTTAATTTGGCCATTTTTTTAGGGTCGAAATCCCACAAAAAGGAAGTATGGTGCACAAATCGGTTTTTAGAAATGTATTGGGCGTTCCCTCCAATCTTTCTATTCTCGATGCAGTAGTCGTTTTCTTTTCTGATAAAACCGGGGATATAGGGAGAAAAATGCTTTTCAGCAAATTGATGGATGCTTGTAGGCGTTGGTGCGCTATTCAAAAGACCTGCCGGGCCAATGAAGCTTACAAATAAGGTGCTTTCATCAATGACAACTCCGCCCCCTCCGGTGTATCTTCTGATTACAGGGTGGGTAACATCGTGCAGCCAATCTTCTTTTTTAGCAGAAATAGGAAGCACATAAGCGGGAGGCGCTCCAAAATTGGTTAAGCAATAAAATCCATCGCAATTTCTAAGGAGTTTCTCTTCTAAAAGAAGCTGCTCATGGATAGGAAAACGGGCAAGCTCAATAAGATTTAACACTCTTGACATAGCCTATCACCTTCTTTCGTAATGGCAACCATTAAGACAGAGATGTCGGCAGGAGATACGCCCGGAATGCGGGAGGCCTGCCCTACAGTGATGGGCTTCATTTCATTGAATTTAGAGCGAGCTTCATTTCGAAGACCTGTAACCTTCAAGAAATCAAATGAATCAGGTATTTTAATTTTCTCAAGATGGGAAAAACTCTTAACGGCGTTTTCTTCTCTTTCGATGTAGCCGGCGTATTTGATGTTTAATTCAATCTGTTGGTTCGTTTCATCGCCGTAATCTTCAACCGCATCGGGGTAATCTCGAAGAAGGCTAGAGTAGGAAACTTCCGGTCTTGATAGAAGTTGATAAAGAGAATAGCCTTTTCCATTTAGCTGCTTAAAAATTTTAGCAAAACGGAGCGTCTCTTTTTCGATCGCTTCTTTTTTACGTACGAGCCTTTCGTGCTGGTTCTTATCGATCATACCGAATTGATAGCCATATTCGCGCAGACGCAAGTCGGCATTGTCTTGACGAAGGAGGAGGCGTCTTTCGGCGCGGCTCGTAAACATGCGATATGGCTCTGTGACCCCTTTTGTCGTTAGATCATCGACCATAACGCCAATGTACGATTCTGTGCGGGTCAAATGGAAAGGGGCTTTGCCTTGAACATAAAGGCCGGCATTAATGCCAGCTAAAAGTCCTTGCGCTGCCGCTTCTTCGTATCCGGTTGTTCCGTTGATTTGGCCGGCATAAAAAAGGCCTTCTACGTTGGTAGAATGGAGCGCAGGCGTCATTTGCCCTGATAGAACATAATCATATTCGATTGCATAGGCAGGACGCATGATTTCGGCGTTTTCAAGGCCGATAATGCTTTCGATTACTTTTTTTTGCACATCGAATGGCATGGAGGATGAAACGCCGTTCACGTAAATTTCGGCTGTCTTCAATCCTTCGGGCTCTAAGAAAATTTGGTGGCGCTCTTTATCGCTGAAACGAACAACCTTATCTTCAATAGAGGGGCAGTATCTCGGCCCAACCGATTGGATCCGTCCTGAATACATCGCAGAGCGGTGCAAATTCTCCTGGATGATCGCTTTCGTGGCTTCCGTGGTATAGGTAATATAACAAGGCACTTGAGGCATGTCGGGAAGGCCTTCGTCATCATACGAAAATTTGACGTTAGGTTCGCCCGGTTGAATTTCTGTTTTGCTGAAATCAATAGATCTTGCGTTGACACGAGGAGGAGTGCCTGTTTTAAGCCTTCCTAATTTAATGCCAAAATTTTCAAGGCTTTTAGATAAGCCGACGGAGGGTTGGTCACCCGCTCTTCCGCCTGAATACTGCACTTCTCCGATATGGAGAAGGCCGCGCATAAATGTGCCGGAGGATAGGATGAGGGTTTTTGTGTTATAACGTATACCCTCTTTCGTGATGACCGCAGCTATTTTGCCGTTTTCTACAACGATATCTTCGATCGTCCCTTGCTTGATTTCAAGATTTGAAACCTGTTCAAGCCGCCTTTTCATTTCAAGCGCGTATTCAGCCTTGTCGGCTTGCGCTCTTGGGGCTTGTACAGCAGGACCGCGTGTGCTATTGAGCATTCTGCGTTGAATAGCGGTCCTGTCGGTGACCTTTCCCATGATGCCGCCCATCGCGTCAATCTCTCTCACCATATGGCCTTTTCCGATGCCGCCCACAGCGGGGTTGCAGCTCATTTTGCCGATAGTGTCGAGATTCATTGTGAGCAGGAGCGTGCTATGGCCCATCTTGCTTGACGCGTGAGCTGCTTCACAGCCGGCATGGCCGGCTCCCATCACAATGACATCATAGGTCTTAGGATAGCTCCACATAGAAGCCTACTATTTGGTCTTATGTCTGTCTCTGCGGCTTCTTTTCTTGCGCTTATGCTTGGCGATTTTGTAGCGCCTCTTCTTCTTTACTGAAGACATTCGAGAACTCCTGTTAATGGAAGAAGATCATAGCTTAAAACCCCTTAAGCAGCAACTGCATTCACAGGTTGAGATGCCATCTGTTTGAGGTAGTACCCCCCGACAAAGGCAAGCTTTATCACAACCGGGATTGCGATAATTCCCGCAGCAGAAAGAATTGGAGATATGCCATGCAGGCTTAAATGGACAAAATCATGGCCGCTTTCCGTAAGGGGGGTCCAAAGAGCCGATAGGGCGTAGAGGGCATGGTTTGCGATATTAAGGATCGAGCTAAAAAATAAATATTTTGACAATTCCGGATGGGAAGTTTCAACGGCGTAAGAACCGGTCAATAGAATGGCGCTAAAGGTGAGCGCAAGGCCGGCGCCTGCTGCTGTTACGGCTAAATCAGAACTTCTAAAGCCGATTTTTTTGCCAAGCTCGGTTAAGCCCGAGATATAATAGCTTGTGTATCCGCCTTCAAAAGGATTGACTACGATAGAAGGGTTAGAGTTCGAAAAAAGAGCTTTTGCGGCGGCCGCATGGCCGAGTTCATGAATGACAATGTCGGTAGAATTGGAGGTGATCGCGCTAAAACTTAAAGGGGCAATGTAGCCGAGCGCCTCGATTAGCACTTTCTTGTCGTTTGTTGGGTTGTGATTATTTTGGTATATGAGCTCTGCTATTCCGAGTCTTACACCCGCGTTAATTAGAAGCATGCTGCCTGCGCTTGCGGCAAGTAAAACAACGCCCGATCCTGAAATAATAAAAACCGCTGTAACGGAAAAGACAACGGCGGTTACAGCGCATTCAATAACGGTTTTCTTGAAAACTTCCGTTAAAAGAGCCGTTCTTTCAGGGTTAAAATAGGCTTTAGTGGTTTCGAGACTAATTTGTTGTATCATGGCAAATAATATAGTTTAAAAATGATTAATGTTGGATTAATTTATTATTAATTGTTCTTAACATTGTAAAATAATAATTTAACAATTGAATTAATAAAAATTATTATGTAAAATATTCGTTTAATAACGAGTAATAACTAATGACTAAAGTTAATTTTTTTACGCCCATTACGTTTGGAGAATACCCTAAATCTCCTGAAGAAAAAGCGCTTGAACGATATGACAGTTATTTCAACCTTTTTGGCTGGTCGGCAAGGATTATTGATAAGGACGCCTTACAAGCCGAATGGCACTACGACAAGCCCATTTTTTTAATGACGGCTTTAAAAGTGATTTCATATTTCACTTTTATTATACCCATCGTGGTTCTTGGGTTGAAGTACGCTTCGAGAGCAAATTACACATTCACTTTTAAAGAAGTGTCCGCCCAGCCGGTTGATATTGATAGCGGAGAAGAAAAGCGCGAAACAAAAATCCGATTAGCCGTTCAGTCATTACTTAAACTCAATAAATACGATGAAGCTGAGAAGCTCTTGGAGACAAGAGCCGAACCCTATATCGAAGAACTTAAATCGCACGTAAATTCCGCAAAAGAAAAATACGCCATAATCAAAGCGATTGATGATCGCTCATTCGATACTTTGCAGCGCCTTCTTTTTAAGATGGAAACAAGCGGCGAAAAAGACGAGCTATTAGAAAAAGCTATTGATAAACTCATAGAATCAGATCCTGAAAGGGCGTTAGAAATTAATCAGCTTGCTTATTTTCTTAAGTCGAATCAGACTCGGGATAAGTTTAAAATTGTGAAAGCCCTTATCCTTAAAGGCTGTCCCTACAAAAACCCCCTTGATACTCTTCCGGTTTCTTCAGAAAAGGATGAACTCTTAAAGTTAGCTGTAAAGGTGGGAAGCGATAATAAAAATTTGTTGGTTCTACACCTTTTTAATGAGTCGTTTAAAAGCGTCAAAGTCAAAAATGAGGCATTCCGTTTAGCTTTTGCTATGCTAAGCGAATCGAATGCAGATATCTTCACGAAACTAGTGAAAAAATCGGCGCGTAACCAAGATGCTCTCGTTATCCAATTTATGAAGCTTCTATGTGAGGAGGAAGCTTTTGAAGCGGCAAAAGACTTGCTCACGATCGAGTGTCAAAGCGTATATAATAGAATGACGCTCTTTTCGACGCTTACCGTGGCATTAATTGATTCGGGAAAGATCCAAGAAGGCATCGATATTATTAAATCGGTTTTTGGAAATTATTCGGCAAAAGAAGCGATTATTCAGGTAATTAATGCCCTTATAACAAAGGAATTATTTGCTGAAATTGTTGATTTGATCGCGGAAAATTCATCCATCTATATATCGGATTATATTTCGGCATTTGCTGTAGGATTTTGTCCGGGTATTGATTCAAAATACTCTGAAGAATATTTAAGAGAGCAGATCGCAAAAAAATTAATTACTTTGAATTTGGAAGATAGCGCGAAGAAAATCTGGAAGGACGCCGCCTAAAATCGCCTTCTTTGATGCGCATTGCCTATTTTCATCTGAGAACGGAATTTCGCAACCGTTCTTCTTGCGCACGTGATGCCTTTATTCTGAATGATCTCGGCAAGCTTTTCATCCGATAGCGGCTGCAGTTTATCTTCCTTTTCAATAAGCGCTGTAATCAGGTCTTTTATAGATCTTGATGAGAGCGCCTCGCCATTGTGCGTCTCAAAAGTCGAGTTAAAGAAAGACCTTAAAGGCAATAGTCCTCTTGGCGTATCGACATATTTGTTCATAACGGTACGGGCAATCGTCGACTCATGCAGTTGAAGTTCAGCTGCCGCTTCTTTCATTGTAAGAGGAATCATTTTTCCTTCAGGCCCTAAGAAATAATCCCGGTTTTTTTGAACAAGGAGTTTAGTAAGCCTCTCAATTGTGCTGCCCCGCTGATGTAGCGTTTTCATAAACCATTTGGCTTGATTGAGTTTTTCTAGAACAAACTTTTTGGTTTCTTCTCCATGTTCGTTTTTTTCGAGCAGTTTTAAGTATTTACGGTTTAAGCGAAGAGAGGGTATTCCCTCATTATTAACGATCACTTCAAGCCTTCCGTCAATGTCTTTCACAAATACGTCCGCTGTAAGGTAGGGGGTAGGAGATTGGCTCAAGGCGACAGCCGGATGCAGATTCAAGACTTTAATTTCCTTTTCGATTAACTCTTGAATCGTGTGGGCGTCAATTTTTAAGCCTTTTTCAATTAAGGGCAGTTTGTGATGAATAAGCTCATCATAATATTCATCGATAATTCTATAGGGCAAACCGTTTTCTTTGCCCCGTTTTTTTAGCTGGGTTAATAAGGCTTCTCGAATAGATGTAGAGGCGATTCCTGGAGGATCGAAGTTCTGTATGATTTTTAAAACAGATGCGATTTTGTCTTTTTCAAGGCCGTTTTCTTCTGCAATCTCGTCTATTGGCGTTTCAAAGAGGCCGGTATCTTCCAAATTGCCTATTATTAATTCCGCAATTTCAAGCTCTTCTTTTGTTGAGAAGGCCTCCTTTGCCTGATCCATTAATAGCTCAGACAGTCCCTTTTCGCTAGTCGCAAGAGATTCAAGATAGTTTTGTGTTCTATCTTCCTCCTGCGTTCTTGGAGTTTTCGGCTGATCGCTCATGATTTCTGTGAAAGACTCGTCGATTTCTTTCAGTATTTCAAAGTCATTTTTTTCAAAGTCCATTTCTTGGTTGGGATTGGACTCCTCTTCTCTTTCACCTTCTTCTTCTATCAAATCAAGTACGGGGTTTTCTTCAAGCTCTTGCTCGACTAACTCTTGCAGCTCTAGGATGGGTAGTTGTAAAAGATGCAAAGCTTGCTGCATTTCGTGCGACATCATGAGCCGCTGCGTCTGCTTTAGATTTAAATCGGGACGCTGGGAAGGATTTTGCGATAATCGGTAACCCATATCTTTATTGTCGATCATTAGGAAGGACATTGACAATAAAAAAAATATATCAAAACCTGTAACTTTTAAGATTAAAGGGTTTAATGACTGCTCCTCTTGAGCCAATTCTAGTAGTTGATGACGATAAGCTCGTTTTAGCTTCTTTAAAAGCAACGCTTGAAAGAGAGGGCTATATTGTTTTTACCGCGACAGGCGGTCTTGACGCCCTTGAAATACTATCGGAGCAGCCGATCGACCTTATCGTTTGCGACCAAAGAATGCACGATATGAGCGGTGTCGAGGTTTTAAAAAGAGCCAAAGAGATTAGGCCTGATACGATAAGAATCCTTCTTACAGCTAATACCGACCAGGAAACTGCGGTACAGGCGATTAATATCGGACAAGTAAGCCATTTTATCGCAAAACCCTGGGATGACACGGTCTTAACCCAGACCATCAAGATGTGCATGGAAAAGTTTCTGCTCGAAAAAGAGATGAAATCGATGCAGGAGCTGATTTTAGAAAGCCATAAAGAACTTGCCAAAACGCATAAGGCATTGAAGCAGCAGCTAGAGCTTGGCGCAAAAATTCATGAAACCCTTTTGCTTGGCCATGTCCCTTCCGACCTTTCCACGCTTGAGGTTAATGTTATCGCCAACCCAACCGATGAAATCGACGGCGATTTTTTCGAGTTTTATCGGCCTTTAAATCATATCTGCGATGTGGTTGTAGGCGATGTTATGGGAAAGGGGATTCCAGCGGCTCTTGTGGGCACCGCGGTAAAAACTCAGCTTGTCCGCTTTGCGGTTCCTCCGCACCATGCGATTAAGTTTGATCATGAAACTTTCTGGCATGAAGATGTTTTGAGCCCGAAGCAAATCCTTGCGAGGGTTCATGAAGCGATCGTTCCCGAGCTTATGAAGCTTGAATATTTCGTAAGCCTGATTTATAGCCGGTTCGACTTAAAAAAACGGACGATTAGCTATATAAACGCAGGCTTTACTAAGCCCATTCATTACAAGGCAAAAACAAAAAAGGCTTCTTTGATTAAAGGCGAAAATTTTCCTCTAGGGATGATGCCTGAGGAAGAGTACACGCAAGCTGAAGCCTCATTCGACGAGGGCGATATTTTTATATTCTATTCCGATGGCGTTACGGAGACAAAATCGGCGACAGGCGAGCTTTTTGGAGTAGAAAGATTGCTCCATTTGATTGAAGCTAAGATCGATGAACCCAATTTGAGTGATTTAATAAGAAATGAAGTAAGCCAGTTTCATGGCGGCCTTCATATTGAAGACGATCTCACTATTATCGTACTTAAGATCAAACACTTCCTTCCCCTGCACCTAGGGGATACTGGAAGAGTTAAATTTTCTGCCGATTACTCTCAGCTTCAGGCCGTGCGGGAATTCGTCGAGAAGATCTGCCATGATGCCCCGGGCGCAAGCGAAAGGCTCGCCCAGGATCTCAAACTTGCTATCAATGAAATTTTTTGTAATATTGTTAAACATGGGTATAAAAATGACCCAGACGGTCTTATCAAGATTCAGGCTGAACATGATAGGAGCGGAATTAAAGTTGAAATATCCGATAGCGGAATCACTTTTGACCCCTTGATGCTCACTGAACCGAGCTTTTATGGGGATAAAGAGGATGGCTATGGATGGTATATCGTTCGGCAAGTACTGGACGAGGTGATGTATTTACCCAAGCAGCAAGAAAAAGGGTGGAATCACTTAAGGCTATATAAAAGGTACTATACGCAAGAGGAAGTTATGGAGTTTACCCACTCTCTAATCGATCAGGTTTTGGTTATCACCCCGAAAGGAGAGAATTTGGACGCTAAAGAAGCGCCCGAATTTAAAGAAAAAGTCTTGCGATTGATCGATGACACTGAAGCCAAGCATGTCATATTTGATATGCATCAGCTGCAATTCATCGACTCTTCAGGGCTTGGATGCTTCCTTTCCGTATTAAGAAGGCTCAACTCAAAGAAGGGCGATTTAAAGCTTTGCGCAATGTCAAAGCCTGTTCGCTCCATGTTTGAGCTAGTCTCTATGCATAAGATCTTTGATATCTTTCCTAATGCGGATGAAGCGCTAAGAGCTACGACCGCATCTAGATAAAAATGGCAAAGCTTCCTGAGAAAGAGCGCTTCGAGCTTTTAGAAGAGCTTGAAAAACGCTATAGCGAGCCTCAATCTCTATTCACATTAAAACGAAAAAAATATGCGTGGCTCCTGGTTGTTAAAGGGGCCTATTTTCTTAAACGGCTGATTGATATTTCCGTTTCCCTGACAGTGCTCATCCTTTTATCCCCCGTGCTTCTTATCATTGCCTTAATCATTAAAATGGATGGAGGGTCTGCGTTCTACGTGGCTAAAAGAGTGGGTCGATATGGCCAAGAATTTGATTTTCCCAAATTTCGTACCATGCGTGTCGATGCGGATAAATATAAAGCCAATTTAATGCAGGAAAATGATCCTAAGCTATTTAAAATGCGTGATGATCCTCGGATTACCAAATTTGGAAAAATCTTGAGAAAGACGAGTTTAGACGAGCTTCCTCAACTCTGGACTACGTTAAAAGGCGATATGTCTCTAGTCGGCCCTCGCCCCCCTCTTCCTCAGGAGGTGGCTCTATACTCTATAGAGGAGCGGCGTAAGCTTGATATTACCCCCGGGATAACCGGTCTTTGGCAAGTAAGCGGCAGATCCGATATCCCTTTTCAGGAGCAAATGCGGCTTGACCTTGCCTATATTGAGAGCCAAAGCCTTTGGCTTGACCTTGTCATCCTTCTTAAGACCATACCTGCGGTCATCTTCGGCAAAGGGGCCTACTAGTAGAAGGCGGAAGGATGAAGGCAGAAGGAGGAATAGCAGCATAAGGCAAATCCCTTAGGTCTTATTCAGAGCAAAAATTAAGAAATAAAAAATGGGTCTTGTTTGAAATGGTGTAATGGCGTAGCATTACGTCATTACTTTAAAGTAGGGGAGTTTAAAATGGTAACATCAATCAATCCAGCATTGCTCAAAGAACTATACCGGGAAATTAAAACTGAATTTCAACAAGTTGAAAGGCACTTGAGCGCTGAAGGTCTTAAAAGATATGCAGCTCTTTTTGGTGAGAATTTTAATAATGAAGATAGAAAAGAGATAAAACGCATATTTAGCGAAATGGGAATAACAATTAGCTATTTAGATCGTACTTTATACGAAAAATTTTCGGGAAATTATTTTAGTCCTCAACCTGGTTTTTTTGTAGATTATTTTACTTACAATATCGATATAGATGAATTATTAAATAAAGTTAAATTAAATTAATGGTTTCATTAATGATGAATTCTAATCTTGTTAAATTTCATTTAAACAGCCTATAGGAGGTTTTGTTCATAATCTTCCTCCCCCACTAAATGCAGTAGTGGGGACAAAGATTTTAGAGAATAGAGAATCAATTTGCGATTTTTTTAAAAATTTAGGGATGAGAATGGAGCCAAATCCCGATACCCTTCATTGCGATTGGGGTGGTTTTATTTTTGCAAGAACGCCTTTTCCAGGTTTAATTGTTCATAATTTTATCGACTTAAAAATTGAAGAATATGTCTTTAAAAAGAAATTGAATTGATCTCCTATATGTGAGATCAATTTAAAGTTATGAGGGCTATTCTCAATTGCACAGGCTTCAGTGAAACGCTGAAGCCTTTAAATGATTATCGTCCCACCCCTCTCATGAATGTGGTAGGGAAACCGGTTCTTTTTTATGTTTTGGATGAATTGGTCCGAAAAGGAATTAATCACGTATCTATTATCCTCTGTCATCTTCCGCGCATGATCGAAGAAAAGGTGCAAGAGGGAAAGCGCTGGGGACTCACGATCGATTATTATCTGGTTCAGAACCCCGAAAAACCCTTTAGCATTATTGGCACAAGCGCCTATCAGTGGAGCCAAGAAAAAGTGCTGCTTGGCAAAGGGGATGAAATTCCTAAGCTTGAGGATCTGGATGACAAATCCTCTTTATTTTTTTATCCTCATGATGGATGGAGCGGATGGGGCGTACTCGATGTAACGGATATTAAGAATCTACAGTTTGTTTCTTATAAGGACATTCCAAACGTCTTGAACTTGCCTCATAAAAAGGTTCAACCATTCATCCGCATAAACGATTTTAATGAATTGCTAGATACTAACTTACGTTTGATCGCGATTCATTCAAAAGATCATCTTTTCCCAAGCTCTGCTAGGATGGTAGAACCTGATGTTTGGATATCGCGCGGAGTGATTATGCATCCAAGCGTCACCATTAAAAGCCACTCCTTTATAGGAGAAAATGTTCATCTAGAGGAAAGGGCTGTTATTGGTCCTTGCGCGGTTATTGAGAATGATTGCTTTATTGATAAAGGGTCGGTAATAGCAAATAGCGTCGTGGCTCAAAATAGCTATGTTGGAGAAAAGCTTGAAGTAGATAAATGCTATATAGACCGTAATCTACTAGTCGATTTAAGAAATGAAACGAAGATTCATATCACAGATAACTTTATTTTAAGCGAGCTCAACCAACCCTATTCAGATAGTTATTTATATACGACATTTGAAAGGGGAATCGCCTTTATTTTGATGCTTATTTTTTATCCTTTAGAGTTTTTCTTTGCTGAAAATTCAGAAGTTGGAGAAGTCGTAATTCTACCTGTAAAAGACAACCATTACCGAACCTTTTTATGGAGGCAGTATAAAGGGAAGGGAATGGCTCATTTCTTCCGCCATTATCCCTTGTTAAAAGAGATTGTGAAGGGAAAAGTTCATTTTATTGGATCTACTCCCCGTTCGATAAAAGAGATAGAGGCGATGCCCTCTGATTGGCGCGCCCTTTATTTGACCTCGCGTCTTGGGCTAATTACCTTGGCAGACTTAGATAAAGGAGATACAGAGGATGAAAGATATGCGTCTGATGCCTATTATGCGGTGCACCGAAATTTCCTTTTTGATGTAAAGTGTTTTTTTAGATGGCTAAAACAAAAGTTCGCGATTTAAAAGTTTGGATTTTGGGCGTGCCGATTGATGAAATCAATAGGCAAGAGGCCCTTGAAAAAACTGTGGCCATGGTTAAAGACTATAGCTATGAGTCTTCTTATGTGGCGACCGTCAATCTTGATTTCATCGCAAATGCCATAGGCTTTTTCGGCATAAAAAATCGGGAATTTATAAAAGTATTGAGAGAAGCTAAAGTTTCTTGTGCAGACGGGATGCCTATCGTCGCCTTAAGCCGGTTATTTGGAAATCCTGTTCCCGAAAGAGTTACAGGACAAGATCTTTTTCCCATGATTGCGAGTGAATTTGCTATTACCAACCGATCCATTTTCTTATTAGGAGGAACGGAGGAGATTTTAGAGCGGTGCTCTAAAAAGCTACTCATTGAAAATCCTCTGATTAAGATTACGGGGGAGCTTTCCCCAAAAATTTATATAAATGGAGACAAATTAAAACAGTCTCCTCAAAAAGATCAGCTTATCCTTGAAAAAATAAATGAAGC
The DNA here is from genome assembly GCA_964483465.1 of uncultured bacterium. Lineage (GTDB taxonomy): Bacteria > Chlamydiota > Chlamydiia > Chlamydiales > Parachlamydiaceae > CAZABG01. The sequence goes on along the minus strand of CAZABG010000050.1, from coordinate 3,303 downwards.
CTCTCCGGACCTGCTCTTTTTACAACTAGGTTCTCCCAAGCAGGAATTATGGTACGCCCGAGTTCAAAATGAATTGAAAGTGCCGGTAACGATAGGAATTGGAGGGACTTTTGAACGCTACACTGGCCATGTGAAAAGAGCGCCCGAATGGATGCAGGAAACGGGCCTCGAGTGGGTTCATAGATTAACTAAAGAGCCTAGTAGATTATTCAAGCGCTATTTTTTAGATGGAGTAAAGCTATTATGGCTAGGAATTCCGCTAATCACCTATTTTTATCTGAATAAGTGGATCTCTTTGATTTTCCATTGTAATCGTTGCTTAGATGGATGCGAAGAAGCGCCCTATCTTTTTTTATCTCCTGATCACAATATTATCATTTTAAAGCTGCCCTGCCTTTTAAACCGTGAAGAAGCTGTAAAATTCCGTTCTTTTTTTGATGACGCGCTTGATCAAGACGCGATTATCGTCGATTTCAAAAACCTTTGGCATCTGGATTTAAATGGTTTTTATCTTCTATTCGAGCTTTGGAATTTTGCCTCTAAAAACCGAAAACGAATTTTTGCATTAAACATTCCCGATAATATTCGGCATCTTTTAAAGTTAAATCGACTCTACGATGTGATAGAGCCTGATGTTTCATCTATTGAAACGATTTTGCATGCTTTGAATACAGACCATCTATTTGAATCGGTAAAACAAGAAAATGGAATTGTATCGATTAGCTTCTTAGGAGCTATGACAAATGATAGAGATTATAATGAAATCATGCGGAATTTGTTAAATATGATGGAGGGAAAAAGAGTCGTATTAAATCTTGATTATGTATTTGAAATCGAGAGCCGTGGAGAGTCGTTTTTAGCGCAATTAAGAGAACGTCTTTAAAGAGGTTCTAAGGCTACTTCCGCAGCCTTGCTAAAGGCGTGCTTTAAAACTTCAAAGGCGGCCATCGCAGCGAAAACCATCCACTCTAACAATATAAACAGCCCCGTCATGACAAAAAGTTCTGCCGCATTCGAAGCAAGTGTTACGCCAAGAGCGAGTCCTACGATGCTGCCAATACCTGCGACTAAAAGGGTTATTTTCCAGTCAAAGTTTTGAACGACATAGTTTTTTATTTCTTTAAAGAAAGTGGTAATCACTTTCAGAATTTTAGCTTTTACCGAATAAAGAGCTGTATCCTCTTCATGAATGTGTGCATCAGGATGGCTGTAATCAATTTTATCGATGCTATCCTTTATAAATCCGCAAATGATCCCATTCTTTTCATCGACAGCAAGTTTCGTGTAGGGAGTTTTTCTAATGCGCTCGCTTTTAAAAGTTGCCGGGCTATAGCGAAAAAGTCCTTTATCGGTCGAATAAAGAATGATTCCATTAAGACACGCAAAGTCCAAAACATTATTGCTAATCACCTCATCGCCAGCATAAAAACTAATATGGGAAAATTTATACTTAACTTCATCGATTTGAAGATCTTTTGAACGAAGAGGGGTGTTATAATGGTATATCCCCTCGCGATGAACGACATTATAAGTCGTTCTTGCGTCTAGTTTTTGCGATTTATTAATTTCTTTAATGACGGGATTTCCATTTTCAATAAGTAATACTTCTTCAGGACGAAAACTTTGGACAGGAATTCGAGTCAGGAAATATTTGCCCTCAACCACGTTTTGAAAAATCTTAGACGTAATTCTGGGGAATTTATGATGAGGATCGGTTGAAAAACCTTTAAAATGCTTGCAGGTAGAAGCAACACTTGCAAAATCCCTCTCGTTTAGTCGAGAAAGGATATTGTATTTCAGTTCTGCCGGCAATGAAGAAAGGGTCATATTTTATCCGTTAGGATTTGCTCGACAGTTAAACCGATTCCCGTGATAAGACCAATTGCAGCAAAGGTGGGTATAGCGATCATTTCAGCCAAAATGAGCAAAGCGACTCCTGCAATAATAACATTTGTTGCACCTAATGCCAAGCCCAGGACGATTCCGCCAAGAAATGCAATAGATGCTCCAATGGCGTGAGCTTTCCACGTCGTTTTAAAGGTGTAAATGGTGCTAAAAATCAGATTTCCCAAACTTTTTAGGATGAGACGGCCAATGTAGGATATGACTTTTTCGGAAGAGCTCGTTTTTAACTTAGGCTCCGCGTTTTTATAATCCAGTTTAACGATGTTATGATCGGTTACGCCGTAAATCACTCCGTTTTTTTCATCCGAAACGATTTGATTGAACCGGACATTGTCGGCGATCTTGGTTCTCTTATTGCTCCACGCATCTTTTTCGTTCGGATCAAATAGAAAAATACCTTCATGGTATAGATCTATATAAATAAGGTTTCCGTGGAAATAAGCGATATCTTTTACGCTATATCTTACTACCTGATCGCCGGCATATAGGGCGTTAAAATTATAACGGTATTCCTGATCGCCTATCTGGATTTTTTTTTGAATGGTGCCATAAATGGGTTGCGTAAGGAGGGTTTTTGCATCGATATTTGCCGAGAAGTCGGCATAGCCTACGTTATTGCAAGGTGAAATAACCGGCTCTCCGTTCACCAAATGAAGATATTGATTATTGCCGAAGGGGATATTTAGCGGCGTTTCGGTCAGAGTATAATTTTTATTCAGCAAATTATCTAAAACTTGAGGATCGATCAAGGGATTATCAAGCGTGCGATCTCTTGCAAGCTCGCGGCATTCTTGAGAAACTTGAGACACGGCGAAAAGGGAGGGGCGATCTAAATTTGTAAAAATTTGAAGCTTTAATTCAATAGGTAATGCAGAAAAACTCATGTCTAATATTTTAACATAAATCTTCTTAAATATGAATGATTTTAAAATAGTTTTTAATTATTAAGATTCAAATTATTTTTAATACGAATTATTTCTCAGTATACTTTCAAATATTTATTTGATGACTAAACATCTCTTCGTTAATTAATCGTAGATTATTTAAAATACTACTCTATGAATAAAACACTTGGCGCCATTTTACTTGTATCGGGAACAACTATAGGGGCGGCTATGCTTGCTTTGCCTGTCGTGACAGGCCTTGCGGGATTTATGCCGACAGCTCTTTTATTTATATTGTTCTGGGCGTTCATGTTATTTACCGCTTTTTTGATTTTAGAAGTAAATCTATGGTTTCCAAAATCAGCCAATATGATTTCCATGGCGAAATCAACGCTTGGAGGCTGGGGTGAAATCTTTGCTTGGGTGGCCTACCTTTATTTACTTTATGCCCTGATGACGGCCTATCTTGCGGGTTCCGGCCCTATTGTAAATGATTTCATTGATACGGCTTTGG
>CAZABG010000049.1:0-19094 GCA_964483465.1 uncultured bacterium | reverse complement strand
GAACCCGATGCTACGCATCGGCTAAGCCGCCTTCGGACGGCGCATGGTGCCGCTTTAAGCGGCACTAACCAGCGCTGTAAGCGCTGGGAGGTATGCCGAGGGACGAGGCTGCACCGATCGCGAGCTTTAGCGAGCGACTTGAGTGTCGAGCGGGCGAAAGCCCGCCCCGCAGGTCAGAATCGCAAACTAGAATCGACAATCACGAAGTGAGCGAAGCGAACGAAGGGAGGCCTAGGTTGTACCTGCCTTCCTTTAGCGATTGTTCGATTATAGGAAGCGAGTATGACCGCATGAGGGCAGCGGGGAACAAGGGAACACTTGTTCCCGACTGACAAATAGTTAAAGAGGTCTTCAGTTAAATGTTCCTTTGTTCCCGACTGACAAATTACAGGAGGGCGCTGATTAAAATGCCGAGGGCAATGATGGCGGTTGAAAGCCAGGATATCTTCTCGCCATATAAAACTCTCCCCCAAGCATTGCAGAAAGTAATGAGCAGTATGAGGTAAATGGGAAACAAGAGCGTCTTCTCGGTAGAGGTAACCGCATATTCTGTCGATTTAAGCATGAAGAAAGACCCAAGGCCGTTAATGATGCCGCCGCCAATACCCCAGATAAGGAACGGCGTAAACGAAAATTCTTTGCGGTTGCGGGGAAGAAGCAATTGATAGAGCGCGGCAGCTGCAAAAAGGGCGATACCAAAAATGTCCGCTCCTTCAGGCGAACAGCAAAAAAGCAGCGGCGATGAATTAGGATCGGCTTTTAGAAGAAGCGAACGGTATTGGAAGTAGGTTAAGTAAAGTGAATGCAGAAGAAAGGTGATGCCCACCCAAAGCAGCCAGTTTCTGGAAAGGCCGAATCGTTCATGCAAAGAGCCAAGCAGCATGCCTGCCACAATGACTGCAGAGCCAATTAAGTTATAGATCGTATAATCAAATCCGTAAGCCGAGCCAAACGCAAGGGCCATGAGAATGGGCGGAGCGACACAAGCTATGTTGATGACCATCAAGCTAAGGCCGGGAGGTCCGAATTTGAGCGTGCGACCTGTCGACCACATAAGCGATCCAAGCATAATGCCTGCAAGAATGCCTAGAAGAGCCATTTTGAGGTTAAATGGGAAATAACCGAGGTTATAAATAGCAATTAAGCTTATTGCTACACCGGAAACAGCGAGGCGCTCAAGAAGATAAGGATCTCCTTCTCCGCCGCCCGCATCAACCGATTTACGAATAAAAAGGTTCGATAGGGCGATAAATAGACTCGTTAAAACTACGAATACCCAAAACATATAGGGATTATAGCAAACTGATTAAAATTCGCTAACCCCTAAAATCAGTCCTTTATAAGGCCCCTGAGAAATCGGTGTTAAAGTGACCTCTGTTTTATTAGAGAGCGTTACGGGAGTGGAGCGGCCTTTATCTATAAGGCTCATAGCTTCGTGCCATGCGCTTGAATTTAAAGGGAGAAGATCGGGCAAATCTTCTGCGTTAAGCTCGCTTGTTGCGCCAGATGAGGCTACAACAGTGCGATAGGGAAGATTGTAGAGGAAAATAAAACTTGGAACTTCTGTTTTGATCAGCTGATCAAGATGAGCTCCCGTTGTCGCCTCTTCAATTTTATGACGCAAAGATTCAGCAAGCGATAAAGCGCCTGTTTGAGAGATAATGGCCTCATCTTCTTGACCTTTGACATCGATAAGTGTTTTTATCTCATAATCTAAATCTTTTAATTTAGCTTCCTGCTGTTCTAATATTTTTTGCTTTTCTGTTAATTCTTTTTTAAGAGAGGTTGTTTCGGTTTTCAGTTTTTTGATTTCGTTTTCTTTGGCTTCAAGGTCAGTCAATCGCACATTTTTTTGTAAATTGATCTCCTTTTTAAGGCTCTCAATTTCTTCAGTCAGGGTTCTTGCATGATTTCTGCTCTCTTCAAGGTCTTTACTAAGATCGGGATATATAGGCGGAGCTGCGACTACGACAGGCGCTACATTTTCAGGAAGAGGCTGAAATGTCTCCTGAGAAGGCTGATTGTTCTTGGAAAATCCTAGGAACAAAATGATCGAGCCGATAGAGGCGATGATCATGCCCGCGCTTAGAGAAAGCCAGGATAGGGATGGCGGAGCCGGAAAATACCAGCACCAAAACAGGATCGGTAAAAAGTACAAAAAAAAGATAAAGGTGGCGTCAATCGCCGGCGAATTATTTAGTCTCATGATGATTCAAATGCAAAAGCTGCGGGAAAATAGTCAAGTAAATCCGACGCAATCATGCAATATGGTGTTTTTTCTTGAGCCGCATGCTCGCCGGCAAGCCCATGCAAAAAGGTGGCCAGGTAAGCTGCATTCTGAGGTAATAATTTTTGAGCGAGGAAGGAGGCTACAAGTCCGGTTAAAATGTCGCCTGTTCCTGCAGTCGCCATACCTGGATCGCCAGTTGAGTTAACAAAGATGGGCGATTGCGGATGAAAAATAAATGTGGGCGCGCCTTTCATGATGAGTGTGACTTGAAGCTCTTCGGCGTAAGCTTGGCAGACGCGTAAGAAATCGAGCGTTACTTTTTGTTCTTTCGGAAGTTTTAAGAGCCTTTCAAGTTCGCCTCGATGCGGAGTGAGAATGCAGGTTTTGGGCAGGGGAATGGCTGTGTCGGAAAGGATATTTAAGGCGTCAGCGTCAAGCACAGTTGGAACTTCCACTTCAGGAAGTAAATTTTTAAGGAGTTTTCTTGCGTCGGGAGAGGTTCCAAGGCCAGGTCCAATAAAAAATGACGCCCCCTTATTGATATCCCGAATAAGTGTTTTTAAATTCTTTGGATTGAGAGGCAGGCGAACGATTTCTAAGGGGATAGGACTTACTTCTATCCCTTCAGGAATATACAGTTTAACAATCCCTGCCCCGCCCCTTAAAGCGGCTAAAGACGCGAGCAGCGAGGCTCCGGGCATTGAGCCTGCAATGCCTGTTACAAGACCTGCTTCATACTTATGACGGGTCCGTTTCATTTCGGGCATAAGAGGGATCAAAATATCTGCCGTAAGAAGATTCAAATCGGCTTCAATATCCTCGATATATTCGTGAGGCATTCCGAAATCGATAAATTGAAGCGATCCCGTATAGTCCCAACCATCGCGTAAAAAGTAACCCGTTTTTGGAAGACCTAGCGATGCGGTTTGAGTCGCTTGTATGGTTTCGCCTGATGCCTCGCCCGTCTCCCCGTTTAAGCCTGAAGGAATGTCTACAGCAAGTATTATTAATCCTGATTCATTTGCCGCGCGTATGACATAGGCGTAAGGATCTTTGACATCGCCTTTAAAGCCCGTGCCAAAAAGGCCGTCAATGATGAGTCCAGATTCGGGAAAATTTAAATCTTCATCCGATTTGACTTCGGTGATTTGTCCGCCCTCATTTAAAAAGCGCTCGGCATTTTTTTGAGCGAGAGGCGATGTGTCTAAGAGAGGGGGAACCTGGAAGGCGTGAACGGTATATTCAAGATGGAGCAAATGAATGCCAGCGACATAGGCGTCCCCTGCGTTGTTTCCTTTGCCGCATAAAAGGGCGACATGGCGTGATAGTCCGTAGCGTTCGACAAACTCGTGGGCGACTAGCGCAACGCCGGATCCCGCTTCTTCCATAAAGTCGTCAGGGGATGAGCCGTCGCGGTATGCTTCGCTTTCGAGGTAAGTCATCCGCTTGGGCGAGACGACTTTCAAAGGTGCTCCTCTTTAATTGTCCTGAGCATGAGCCACTTTACAGCCTCATGCGGTTTCATATCCTCATAGATAATACGATAGACAATTTCAGTGATAGGCATATCGATGCCAAGGGAGCGGGAAAGCTCTAAAGCGGAAACGGCCGTGTAAGCTCCTTCTACGACCATGCCGATTTGCTTTTGAGCTTCTTTTGGGCTAAGCCCTTGAGCGATAAGGTGTCCAAAGCGGAAATTTCGGGAAATAAGCGAGCCGGCTGTTAATACTACATCCCCAAGGCCTGATAAGCCGTTGATGGTCTCAGCCTTACAGCCGCGGGCGATCGCAAGCTTTCTCATTTCATGAAGGCCGCGGGTGATGAGAGCCGCTTTTGATGAGAATCCCAAGTTAAGTCCCTCTGAAATTCCTGCGGCAATAGCGATAATATTTTTTAGCGCGCCCCCGTAGGCTACTCCTAAAGGATCGTCGTTAGGATAAACTCTAAAGGTTTCAGTAGTAAAGATTTCACTCGTTTCTTTCATCGTTTCGGGATGAAAAGAGGAGGAGACAACCGAAGTCGGCAAATTTCGGCAAACCTCGTTTGCGAAGCTCGGCCCTGACAAAAGAGCGATTTGATTGCGTGCTTTTTCACCAAGGACTTCAATCGCTACTTCCGGAAGCGTAAGGCCGGTTCCTTGTTCGATCCCTTTGGAGGTTAGGATGATAGGTCCATTAAAATCGGCGTCGATATGCTTAAATACTTCTCTCACCCCTTTTGTTGTCACAGACTCTACGATAACATCGCCAAAGCTTAAAGCCTCTTCAAGAGAAGTGGTGAAACGCATGTTTTCATGAGGAATGATGCCGGGTAGATTCGGATGTTCGTGAAAATCGGTAAGCTTTTGGGCAAGTTCGGGATTTATAGTCCAGGAGAGAACTTTAAAGCCTTTACGTGCAAGAAGATGAGCAAGGCAGAAGCCCCAGGCTCCTGCCCCAAGATAGGTAATCGGGCGCATTCTATCTAAAATACCCGATTTTGCCTTTTATTCCCAGTAGCGCACGATTTGATGCCCTTCGAGCTCTACTTCAACCAAGGCTTTCATTAAAGCGGTATAATGCACTGAGCCCTCGCCAAATTTTTCTTTGACATAGCTCTTAAGATTATCTCTAAACTCATAAAATGAGTCGTTTGATTTTCCTCTTTTTAAGCATTGAAACCAGATTTGAGCGGCATCTTCATAGGCGTATTTGCCTGTCGCCTCAAAAAGATTAATGGAAAATTTTCTAAAGACGTTATTAAAAATTTTTGAATATTTATGGATGTTCTCATCGGGATCTTTTGGATCGTGAGTGGCAAAAAGCATGCTCATATTCCAAGGCTGAGGATCGGTGCCAAGCCCATCGATATTTTCATAGGCCCTTTCCTCTTTAAAAGTCCTTAAGCGGGGTAAATTATCGATTACTTCATCGCCTATATCCCATGCCGCTAAATCCGGCCGGGAGAGCTCCTTCACTTTAGGATCTTTGCTTTTGCTATTTTCAAACTGTTCAACTATGGCTCCGAGAAAATCGGACCAATGTTCATTTAGAGGACCTGTTCTTTTGTCATAGTTCCAGTTGCAGCCGGCTTTTTCTTGCACAGCGTGGCCCATTTCGTGGGCGATAACCGTAAGCGATTTGCAGAAATTTTTTAACTGATCGTCGCCATCACCAATTACGAGATAGCGTCCATTCCAAAATGCGTTTCCGTATTTCTTTTTATAATGAACGACAAATTGGAGGGCCATATTCTTTCCGTCCACCGATTTTAAATCAAAAATATCATCAAGAAATCGGTACACGATATCGGCACGATCATAAACTTCTGTGTAGGTTTTATCTTTTAGTTTTGGCCGTATATTTGATGTGATAAGCTCGCCAGGAAGCTTAGCTTTATTTTGAGCATCCCACAAACGAATCGTTTTGTCGCTTTTATAACTTCGAAAGCCTTCATAAAATTCAGCAATCTCCTGACGATGCGCTGCCATGAGTTTTTGCGTTCTCTTGTGCTGTTCCGGATAGTGACTCTCGATGTAGGGAGCGACCGCGGTACAAAAAATGTGATTATGAACTTCTGCCATAAAAAACTACCTCCAATGTTCGTGTATCAAGATAATTTTTTAATTTGTCAAATATTTACGGTAAACAACATCTGCAGAATCAGGTAGGTTTATATCTTTATATTTTGGCCGTATATTTGATGTTAAAAGTTCGCCTGGAAGCTTGGATTTATTTTGAGCATCCCATATACGAATCCTTTTGTCGCTTTTATCACTTCGAAATCCTTCATAAAATTCCGCAATCTCTAGAAGATGCGCATCCTTGAGTTTTTGCGTTCTCTTGTATTGTTCCGGATAGTGAAACTCAATGAAGGGAGCGTCCGCGGTACAGAAAATGTGAGTATGAACTTCTGCCATAAAAAGCTACCTTAAAGGTTTGTTTGTCGATTTTATTTTTTAAAAAATTGTCAAATAAATGTACTTAAATTCCTACGCGGAAATTGAAAAGGAACGCTATTTCAAAAAGACGGGAGTGGCAAAGAAGGTAGCCATTTTCGTAATAGATATTGATAGGCAGATGAAATACAAAACCTCTAGCTTCTTTTGGAAAATTTATTCGTTCTTTTTTAATGACGTCATACGCTTCGACAAAAAACAATTCCTCAAAGCTGTATGCGAAAAAGATCATTTTTTCCGCCCATATGGCTTTGATTATTTTGGCAAAGGGAGGCAAGTCAATTTCAAAGATCTCGTTTTTATTGGCCTTATAGGCTATTGCCTTTCGAGACACGATTTGTGTAAATTTCCTTTCTGTTAAAAAGCGAGCATTTTTGACGCGATAGGCGGTATCAATAAGGAGTTTTCCGGCTGTGATATCGTAGGCTTGCCAGCCGACAGACCCCGAAAAAACATGAAGCATGCCGTGGTTCACTTTAAGGCATCTTATGGGCTCAGTAAACGAGAGGATAAACTTAGGCAATAGTTTATGAAGCGGATAAATATGAATTTCTGTTTCTGTTATCTGCGTAATTAATTGTTCGCTGTCATATAAAATTTTAAAGAAGGGAGCTTTAGCAATTGGCATCAGTTTCGTCCACCTATGCTTATGAAAGCGAAAAATTTGAATGCCGCCTGATTCATTTACAGTTGGAATGATAAAATCCCATGACCCTAAGATGACAGCCTTTAAAGAAGCTTTAAAGCAATATCCAAAAGGACAATCCAAGGTATATTTAGTGCCGGTAAAATAATATAATGTTCTTGCGCTTGCGTAAACCAAAGTGCCTGCATCGGTGCTATCAAGAATAGGGTAGGATTTTCCGTTGATTTGAAAACTGTCTAATTCTGCGTAAGAAAAATAATCGCCAAAAGTGGTAATCGGAAGGACAGTATCTTTTTTAACTCTCTCTATCCACGGTGTTTTAAGATGATCAGGAAGGTCATTCAAATGAGTAGGGTAGAATCTTTTATTTCGAATATTATTTGAGATTTTCATTTTTTCCGAATAAGCCAAAGACCAGTTGTCTGTTCTTAAAGGCGCAAAGGGCAAAGAGAAATAATGTCTTTTGAAGAGGTTTTTAGAAAGTTCTCTCCAAATCTTGCAAACTTTTGCAGATAAAGCGAGTTCAAAGGGATTTAAATAACAAAGAATACTAGCTTGAATTTCAGGAGGTAATTCACTGATCCTCATGTATATAATGCAGGAAAGGGTCTACATCCTTATTTTTCCACCTTTCTAATAGTTCTTTTGTAGGATAATGAAATTGCGCGTCAAGTTCTAATGGCTGATTGGTGATTCGATGGCCTGTGATTTGGCTTAAAATTCTTCGATCCAAGTTTTCTAAAGCCCTTCCTACCGTTGTCGGAGAATCGGGTCCGATACTATTTTTCAATGGAGCAAAAGCTTCCTCTCGAGGATATTCTAAAATGTCTGCCTTCTCTGCATAATCTAAAAGATCGAAAATAAAAGTCTCGAATTTATAGCTATCGGGTTCCTTTGAGCTAGGTAAAGCAGGCTTTAAAGCGATATGAAGAGGAAATGTTATTGCGGCGACTTTTTTTGCAAAGGGCAAAGTGATTGCGAATAAACTGATGCTGGCATAAAGATGAAGCGCTTTTTCATTTTCTTCCATTTCTGTATATTCAACAACTTTAAGACGCCCTTTGGCTTTAACAAAGGTTCCTGTTTTTTCTTCAGGAGATTCTTTTTTAACCGCCTTGAATACGACTTCGTCTTTAGTCTCAATCAACGCGCCTATCAAATAGGGATCGAAAGGATCCGCAAGAGGATTATCGATTAGAATGACGTTAATGTACTTGATTCCCTCTTTTTCCCATTTATCAAGTAGCGATGCTTTAGCTAAATGTTCAAACAATCGTCCATTGCCGTCAGGTCCCTTGACATAGTCAAAGCCTTGTTTAATTGGATTTCCGCTTTTATCAAGAAAGGGAAGATCGTCTTGTGTAAAAAAAAGGGGATGAATCCCGAAATCGGCATGTTCTTTAAAATAGGCAACCGTTTCAGCGTGGTTTTGATGCGAGGTCATAAAGGCGATAGGAAGTTCTTTTCCGTAAGCTTTTGATGCGGCAAGCGTCTTTTCAGCTATAAGTTGAAAAAGCGTTTTCTTCCTGACAACCGAAATAGGATAGAGTCCTTTTGGATAGGGAAACTTAAGTCTTGTTCCCATGCCCCCCGCTAACACAACCGTCGCGACTTCTCCCTTTTTTAGAGCCTCAATGCCTTTTTTTAAATAGCTTGCGCTTAGAGTTAAAGTCGTTTCAACCTTTTGCAAAGGTATTTTTTCAGAGTGATGATTTAAATGGCTTCTTAATCTCTCAATTAAAGCCTCATCCATTTAAAAGCCTTTTGACAGCATCGTAAACTTCATCGGTTTTGATTTGGGTCATGCAGCGATGATCTATTGGGCAAGTTCTTTTAAAACAGGGAGAGCATTCCACATGTTTGTGAATGGTGAGCGATTTTCCTTGGGGGCCTGATATGATTTCTGAAGTAGGTCCAAAGATAGCGACAACCGGAATTTTTAAGGCGTAGGCGATATGGAGGGGGCCTGAATCGTTTGAAACAAACACATTGGATAATGAGATAAAGGCCATCAGCTCGCGCAAGGTTGTTTTTCCAGACAAGTTAATAACCTGCGAGCCTAAATCGTGCGTAATGCCGTCGATCATTGCCCTTTGTGAATTATCTCCGTAAAATACGACGTAGGTGGAAGGATCTTTTATAAGCTCTTCTGCGAGCTTGCGGAAGCGGTCAGGAAGCCAGCATTTTGCAGAACCGTAGGCCGCGCCTGGGTTGATGCCAACAATCTTTCCCTTTTCATAGCCCTCTTTTTGAAGAAGGCTTAGTGCGGAATTTCTTTCTTCATCGGTAACCACAAGTCTCGTAGGGGTATCGGATAAAGGAATTCCTAAGGGGCTTAAAAGCTCTTTATAGGTTTTGATTAAGTGCTGGCTATCGCGGTTCTTTGGAAAAGAGACGGGATCGGTTAACAAAAAACTTCTTCCTCTATCCCTAAAACCGATTCTTTGTGGAATATTGCCTCTATAAAACCACCAGGCGGAGGAAAATGAGTTGGTTGTCAATATGCCTGTATCAAACTCCCCTTTTCGAAGGTCGTGAATTAGCTCGCTTTGATGGACGTGATGAATAAATCCGCTAGGTTTTTGAAAGGCGATCATTCCCGAAATGAGCGGTTCGTGTAAAAATAATTGGCTAATTGCCCCTTGGCACATTAGGGTGATCTGGCTCTCAGGAAAGGCGTTTTTTAAATCGACAATGAGAGGGGTTGCCATAACGGCGTCGCCAACCCAATTCGGCATTCTGATAAGGAACTTTTTTGACTCGGTCATATTGGTCTTAATAGTATCGTATCTTTTATAAAAATAAAATGATCCTATCCTGATTGCCGCTAAGTCCGTGCCCGTGCCCGTGTGCGTGCCCGTGCCCGATTGTTTCTATGCAGTACTTGATAGTAATCGTTTCGTCACTAAAGTGTTACCCATGTGGCTGGGTTAAATGTAACTCATGTGAGTGTTAAACCCGGGCACGGGCACGCACACGGGCGCGGGCACGGAAGAGCAGCCGGGCACACACACGGGCGCGGGCACGGAAGAGCAGCCGGGCACGCACACGGGCACGGGCACGAAAGAGCAGCCGGGCACTAGAGAAACGTAAAAACTTTATACTTAATTCTTTCTCGACTATAACTTATGTAAAATCTCACTCCAGAGGAAATATGGCATCAAAGTTAAAAGTGGGCGATTCGATCCCATCTTTTACCGTTAAAGACAGCGAAGGGGAAATGGTTACCCAAGACGATTTAATCGGCTCGCCTTTTGTCGTTTATTTTTATCCTAAAGACGATACTCCGGGTTGCACAACAGAAGCGTGCGAATACAGAGACCAGATGGAAGTTTTTGACGATATGGATATTCTTGTCGTTGGTGTTTCGCCCGATAAAGCCGAAAGTCATAAAAAGTTCAGCGACAAGCATAGTTTAAACTTTCCTCTCCTTTGCGATGAAAAACTTGATATGGCCGCTAAGTTCGGCGCTGTAAAGCCTAAGGCAGATGGAACGATGGGGATAGAAAGATCGACCTATCTTTTTGATGATGAAGGGAAAGTTCTCTGGATAGAACAGCCTGTTAAGGTAGAAGGCCATGTAGATAGAGTTATTGAAGCTGTTCAGGATATGTTGGATTAATCATGAAAATTACCGTTACTCTCCTGGCAAAGAATAGCGAAAGATTTTTGAAAGAGGTTTTAGAGCCTCTTTCATCTTTCGATGAAGTTATTCTTTACGATAACGGTTCGACAGATAAGACCCTTGAGATTGCCAAAAGTTTTCCATTCGTTACAGTTCATCAAGGGCCTTTTATGGGGTTTGGAGAGACCCATAATCATGTTTCCGGTTTAGCGCGAAACGATTGGATATTTTCACTTGATACCGACGAGATTGTCACTCCTGAACTTATTGAAGAAATTAAAAGCATAACCCTTGATCCTAAAACGGTATACGCTATCCCTCGGCATAATGAATACCGTAGAAAATGGATCAAAGGATGCGGATGGTACCCTGATAATCCAAAGCGTCTCTATAATAGGAAAGAAACAAAGTTTTCGTCCCATAAGGTGCATGAGTCGATTATTTCCGACGGAATGAAAGTTCAGACGCTGAAAAACTTTTATCACCACCTTTCATATAATAGTGTGAGCGAGTTTATAGCAAAAATGCAGCATTATTCAGATTTATTCGCGCAAGATAGAGCGGGAAAAGTGGCTTCATCCCCTTTTAAAGCCATGTCTCATGCTCTCTACACTTTTTTTAAGTGCTACATCTTAAAAAGAGGTTTTTTAGATGGTTCCGAAGGTTATTTGATTTCTAGCTATAATGCCCATACCGCTTTTTATAAATACTATAAGCTGTACGAAGCGAATCAGGATTTAAACAAAAAAAAGATAAGTTAGGCGTCTTGGCTAAAGTAGACGATCGCCTCTTTTTCTTTTTCTCCTAAAAAAGTAAATCGGTGGCGTTCCCTCGCGGTTATTGCAAGAATCATAGCATCAATTGCATCCTCTTCAAACCCTTTGAAGGGCAGGTTTTTGAGGGCGCTCAATCCGGGCTTATATATTCTTTTAATCAAATCAAGGCGCTCATTTTTCCCTTCCCTAGTTTTTTTAGAGTGTTTTAAAGCGCCGCCATTCCATCCTAGAAAGCAAAGCTCAGGATGAGACTCAAAAATTAGTTCAGGGTTATTTTCTTTAAAACGGGCCGCCTCAAGTATTTTTGGGAATAAATTATAAGCCTGTTTAGAAAAGCCCTTTCCTATTAAGAGACGATTTATTCTTAAACCTTCATTATAGTCTTTCTCATTGATCGCCTCTTTTGTTGGAGTAAAGAAGATAGATGCGCTTCTTTTTTTAAGCAGCTTCTTTGCCTGAATCTCAGAGGGTCTATGGCCATTTTCGGCCAAATATAAAGGAATATCTATCAATATAGTTTCAAATTCTGCGGTATTTAAATCGACAAGGTTTTTTAAATATGAAAAGCTTGTTTTAGATCCATCGATTTCGCAAAGAATCCATCCCCCTTTGCAGCCATCCAAACCAGCCTGTTTTTTCATTAGATTAAACTCGCTGCGATTTTTCTATGGCCCGATGAAAAGGGGATCGTTTTTAAATTTTTTTGCCATTGATATTCACCTCTGTAGTCTGTTTTAAGCCTTATCCTGTAGGGGTATAATTTAGCTTGATAGCGTGTAAACCCATGCGAAACCGTTTCAAGCTTTTGTATGCCTTCAAACGGACCAAATTGTTCCTGAATATTTTTTTCTACATCTTTATGCCCCTCAAACCAGGGAAATTCAAAGAGGTCGGCCATGATTTTGCCTTTTGAGCCTTTCTTAACTAAGAAGCCTTCAGACGATTCGATAATAAGGACGGTTCGTTCAAGTTTTGTTACCGTAGGCCCTTTCTTTTTAAGCGGAAGATCTAATGTTCTACCTCTCTTAAAAGCTTTGCACTGCTCAAGTAGAGGACATTTTTTGCAATCGGGCGTCTTTTTGCAGATGAGGGCTCCAAGCTCGATTAAAGCTTCCATGGCTTCCCAAGGCTTGTCGTTCGGCAGAAACGCAAGCACTCTCTTTTCAATTTCTTCACGCGAACGGGGAAGGGTAATCTCTTCTTCAAATAAAGTCAGACGGCTCATGACCCTTAAGACATTCCCGTCAACCGCCGCCGCTCTTTTTTTAAAAGCAAAGCTTAATAGAGCGCCTTTCGTATAAGGGCCAAGCCCTTTAATAAAGGGCAATGCCTCTTCCGTAATACAGCTAAAGCCATTTTCAACTAGTTTTTTAGCCGATTCGTGAATGTATCTTGCCCGGGAGTAATAGCCGAGCCCCTCCCACAGTTTAATAACTTCATCTAGAGAGCTATTTGCCAAAGTTTTAAGATCGGGATATTGGGTCATCCATCTGTCAAAATAAGGGATGACGGTTTTTACTTGGGTTTGCTGGAGCATCATTTCCGATATCCAAACACGGTAGGGGTGAGGGTTATTTCGCCAAGGGAGATCCCTCTTTAATTCGCGGAACCAGTTAACTAGAGGAGAAGGGTTCAAACTGATTTAATTGGGTTATGAGTTCTTGAGCCCGGTTATCCCAGGTGTGTGTTTTCTCTACTACGGCTCTTCCGCTTTCCACCATTCTTTTTCTTTTCGCTTCATCGTTTAAGACAGCGGCAGCCATTTTATCGAGGTCATTATAGTGGGGAGGATAATAAACCAAAATGTTTTCGCCGGGCTTAAACTCTTTATCGACAAAAGGAGTAAAGGTGGTAAAAGGGAGCGCTCCCATTTGATAGGCATAAAATAGGCGTTCATGCCCTCCGAAGCGAATGGTTGGGACCGAATTCAAAACAATTTTACTTTGGGACATGATTTTAAGGGCTTCATCAAATTTGATTTCAGGATGGAAAATGAAATTTCCTTTAAGTGTATCTTTCCATTCAGATGCGTTAATGCCCGAGCCAAAAATATGAATAGTATGTTCTTTAAAAGCGGATAGAAGATCAATTTTATCTTTTGCGCGAATTTTCATTTCAACCATTTGCAGCAGTTTTGAAAGATCTATATTCTGCAGCATTTCGCGGCTTATTCTTGAATCCAATCTTAAACTTTCTAAAAGAGAGTCGTAATGGGATATGAAGGGGTTGGATAAATTAAGATCGACCGCTCTTAACACAGCTTCTTGAACGGGGGTTGGATAATCAACTAAAAAAGATTCGCCAATATTTATAGGCAATGCCGTTCCGAAAAATACGATATCGTAGGGACGCTCATTTTCAATCGGAGTAGAAAAATCATTATCAGCAGCATGGGGCAAAAGAAGAACTTTTTTTAATCCCATCTTTTTTGCAATTTCACAGGAATGGGAATCCCTTAGGCTAACAAAATAGTCTAAATTTTTGACGGCATCGATAAAGTATTCAGGGCTATCGATCGAAAAATAAAAGATAGGTGTTTTGGTCTTTTCAAAGAGTCGTCCTGAATTTTTCCCATATATGAAGAAGGTCAGGATCAAATCGGGCGAGCCTTCCTCAATTTTTTCCAAAGTCGTATCATCTATTGACGTCACGTCAAAGCGTTCAACTTCTACGCCAATTTTTTTAAGGGCTTTTTCAAGGCTTAAAATAAAATGGTTTGTAACACGGTATTTGCTCGATTCGATCGGGTTTAATAGGGCGATCTTCATAGTGCGTCTATTAAGCCTTTAGCTCGGTTTGACCATAAATCATGCGTTTTAAAGCGCGTTCGATTTAGCTCGGATATTGCGCTTGCATCGCCAAAATCATTAAATTGAGGATAGGCATAGTCAAAAGGAATGGTATTCCAGGATTCGTTATAAGGGGTGGGGTTTATAACGGGGACAGCGCCTGCCGAAATGGCCGCAAAGAACTGGTTCGAGCCTGATCTTTTTAAAACAGGGGCAATTTGAAGGGAATATTCGCTTGATCTCACTTCATCAAGCCATTTCGAATAATCAATTGTCCCTAAAAAGTTGTGCTTATCCTTAAACTGATCCGGAAGCTCGTTTTCATAGAAGGGATCCGCAAAAACATCAACTTTTGCGGGAAACGCCTCTAAAAACCGATTCCAAAGAACCGCATGCGTATATTTTTCGAGATCATCAAGAAGCGCGATAAAATCAATACGGGGCAATTGAAGCTCTTCAGGGCGCACCGATCTTACTAAAGCTTCAAAAAAAGATATTTCCGAATTTTCAATATTTAATATGGCGGCTCTTTTTAAAGTATTTACTACTTCTTGAGGGTATTTTTTTGATAATTTTTCTAACCACGTTTTTGGGCTTAAAGAAGAGGCCCAGGCGAGATATTTCCGCGTTTTTTTTCGGTGCTCCTCAAATAGAGGAGCCGATGTTTCAAGGAGTATGATATTAGTTCCGTTCAATCCTTTTAAAAAGGCAAGGCTATCCGGGTCTGAGACGACTATACGGGTTAGGGGGGATTTGACGAGCGATGTAAAAGGAATCGGAAAGTCAAGCAAGTAGGCGATATGGGGAATATTGATCATATCGCAAAGAAAGCGTCCCTTATAATCCGGTAAAAGGCCGTTGAAGGACAGGGTATAATCGGATTTATTCGCTATGATGGAGTCTACAAGCTCTCCTGGGTGCATGTAGTCAGGCTTTAATAGCCTGGTTGTAATCCCTAGTCCTTGCAGCGCGAAATGGAGTTCTTGCGACGAAAGAAGCAAAAGCTCATCTTGTATGGGGGGAAGTATAATATCGATTTTCATTGCATTGGCATCCATCGTTTTCGTGCGCCGATCGATTTATTTTTCGATCGGTCATCCTGTTTTTTATCCATAAGCTTTTTTTGTTTTCTCATTAAAGGGTCGATTGCGACTCCTACCGTTTTTGCGATCTCTTCTTTTTGTTTTTGAATGGTAATCCATTGCTCGGGGGTAAAATTTTTGGGGTCATTCAAATATTTTTTTATAGAAGAGGGGGTATAGCCGTGTTTTTCTATAAGGACAGCTACCCTCTCTTTTAGGTCTTTTTTAATTGTATCAATTCGATCCAGAATCTCCCTAATTTCTTCATCCTGCATTAGGTTTTTTCGTCTAGTTTCCAGCGGAATTCCTTTAGGCTTAGGCTCTTTTTTAGCCGGCTTCGAGGATGAAGACCGTTGAAATTCAGGATCAAATATGTTCGTCTTGGAATCGCTCATCTATAATTATTTTACCATATCAGAGAGAGAATTTTAAGAGGTCATTACCTGATGGCATCTAATAAGAGTCTTTATAGATTTAAAGAAATTAAGGATTTAGTGGCTTTGGAGTTTGAACTTTAAAATACCTCATAATATACTGCTTCGTACATTAGAGGTTTTATGGGCTATTTAAAAGATTTTCAAGCGCAGATTTCAAACAGGGATTTTAACAAATTCATGACCCTATGGGAGGAATATTGCACAAGCGAAAATGTTCCTGCTGAAGAGCTTATGGAAGTCCTGGAGCTTATAAAGAAGTCCGATTTCGTAAAGCCGATGGGCGGCTTTATTGAAACCCTAATACCTCTATGGAGAACGCTTAAGAATGAAAATGAGTCCTACGAAGTCCTAAAGGGGATTATTGATATCCAGACTTCTCAAACCCCCGAACTTTTTGATTTAGCTTCCCAGAAAGTTAAGGAAAAACATAGCAAACATCCTAAGTATAACGACTTTATAAAAATTGCCGGCCTGAAAACTCGTGATAACTTCTCTGGCTCTCTTTCAGCTATGGATGTGCTTGCCCACCTGGAGATAGGCCAGTTTCTGCTGCATCCAGGCGGCTGGGGTATCGGAGAGATAATGGAGCTCTCTCATTTAAGAGAGCAAGTTACCCTGGAGTTCGAAAACCTTTCAGGCCGAAAATCGCTTGCCTTTAGCCATGCCATGAAGCTCCTTATTCCTGTACCGAAAGGTCATTTCTTAGCTCGCCGCTTTTCAAACGCGGACGTGCTTGAAAAAGAGGCCCGTGAGAATCCTGTAAAGTTAATTAAGGATTTGTTGAACGATTTAGGACCAAAAACGGCTCAGGAAATTAAGGATGAAGTGGCGGAACTCGTCATTCCGGAAGACGATTATTCAAAATGGTGGTCAAACGCCCGCGCAAGGCTTAAAAAAGACCTTCTCGTAGAGACGCCGGACAATACTAAAGGTGTTTTTGTCCTTCGTTCTAAACAAATATCCCATGAAGATAAGCTTAGCGCCGCCCTATCTAAGAAAAAGAAATCCGCCGATATCATCCAGACGCTTCATAGCTTCTCTAAAGAAGAGCCTGCCTCATTAAAGAAAGACGATGTTAAAAAGCTGTTCATAGATAAATTAAAAGAGCTTTTAACTTTAAATTTATCTCAGAAAGAAAAGCTTGAAACGCTTTATATCGCGAGAAATACTTTCCCAAATGAAAACTTTGCCTCTCCCGAAACGGTATTAAAAGCGGAAAAAGATTTAATCGGCCTTATTGACGAACTTGATATTTTGCAAATCAAGAAGCAGTCGCTCGGCTGGATTAGAGAGAATCGCCAAGACTGGGTTAATATATTTTTAGAAGCCATGAAGCGATTCTCAAATATCATGCTGAGAGAGTATGTCTTTAAAGAATTAATCTCTCAAAAAGAGGCCTTTTCAAAATTATCAGTGCTTGTAGAATCGACACTGAACAACCCAAGCCAGAACCCTGACTGGTTCTTCTGGATGTTCAGCCGAGTATTAAGCGATAAAGAGGATCTTCCTTTTTCTGAAATGAAAGAGAAGTGGTGGGAAAGCTTGCTTATTCTTTTAAGCCAGATTGAAAACAGCCCTTCCTATCAGGAATTAGTCAAACGTATCTTGAACGTCATTATTGCCGATAGATATAAGGCCGTACGAGATTTGTTTAAAGATTCCAGCTATGACTTTACTAAAGAATTTTTGCTTTTAGCTTCTAAATCCCATTCTATCGAAGATCATGATCAAAAGAGCTTAAGATCTCTTGCGGCAGTTCATTATTCCGATTTAGGAGGAAGGGTTCAGGAAGACGATGGTTCGCATGTTCTTTGGACAACGGAAGCCGGTTATTTAAAAAGCCAAGAGAGAATAAAAGAGATTGCGACAGTTGAAATGATCGATAACGCAAGAGAAATTGAAGCCGCTCGAGCGCTTGGGGATTTAAGAGAAAATTCTGAATACAAATTCGCAAAAGAAAGAAGAGCTCGGCTTCAAGGGGAAATGAGACGCCTTTCAGAAGATATCAAAAGGGCGCGTGTCATAACTCCAAATGATATTGTGAATGGCGAAGTCACGGTCGGATCGATTGTTGATATTTTAGATCCAAAAGGCAACAAACAAAAATATACGATTCTAGGACCTTGGGATGCAGATTCGGAAGGATCTGTTCTTTCGTTTCAGTCAAAGCTCGCGCAATCGATGCTGGGTAAAAAGAAAGGGGATAGCTTTCAATTTAAAGATGAAAGTTATAAGATCACAGATCTTAAAACAATATTTGATAAATGAAACTTTTACTCGCTAGCAAAAACGTTCATAAGATAAGGGAGTTTAGGCAGATGTTTAAGCCTCTAAAAGGGCTTGACCTGTACTCTCTTATCGATTTTCCTAATTACACTCCTCCTGAAGAAACAGGCGATTCTTTCGAAGCAAACGCCATCTTAAAGGCGGTTGACGCTGCATCGAAATTGAACATGCTTGCGATTGGCGATGATTCAGGGCTTGTGGTTCCGGCGTTAAATGGACAGCCTGGCGTAAAATCGCATCGTTTTGCGTCTGATGACCCGACCGATCAAGAAAATAGAACGAAACTGCTACAAATGATGGAATCGCTTAGCGGGGAAGAACGTTCGGCATATTTCGAGTGCGTAATCGCAATCGCAAAGCCTGAAGGTCTGATTAAAACTGTAAGGGGAAGAGCTGAAGGGTTGATCACTGACGCGGAAAGAGGCAGAAGCGGCTTTGGCTACGACTCTCTATTTATCAAGCATGATTACGATAGAACATTTGCAGAACTCGACGAAAATAACAAAAATAAGGTATCTCACCGAAGAAAAGCTTTTGAAAAGCTTCTTCTTTTGATAGAAGCCATGTGAGATGCGCTACATTATCGACGGCTATAATTATCTTTTCCGCTTACTGCATAAAAACGAAGAAGTCCGATCTATTCGCGATGAGCTAATCGCTCACCTCACTCGCATGAGCGAAGAGACCCAGCTTGAAATATCTTTGATTTTCGACTCCAAGTACCAAAAAGGTGAACATACACGCAGGAAAGAGGATCTTTTCGAGCTTATCTTTACTGATGAAGGAGAGAGCGCAGATGAATGGATTTTACGCGAATTAAAGCGCTCCGCTAACGCCAAGGTTATTACCGTGGTTACATCGGATAGGCGCCTTGCGATGCATTGCCGGAATTACCTCGCTCTTACTATGGAATGTAAAGATTTCCAGCAGTTTATTCTTAAAAAAGCAAAAATGCGGCTCCTCAAAACGGCAAAAGAAAAACCTCCTCTTAAAAATCTTCCTATAGCTCCTCCTAAAAACGTTTTGTCAGGGTTTGATTACTACCTTCAGGAATTTGAAAAACGGGTTGAGGAAGCGCCGGTTAAACCAAAAAAAACCAAAAAAATCGTTAAAACAAAAGAAAAGCCTAAAGATCAGAAGCTGACAGAGAGCCAAGAGCTCGAGCGATGGGAAAAGCTATTTAATAGACCTCTTGAATAACATCGGTTGCTATGCAAGATATAAATTAGGGAATGGAGCGTAGCGGTCTCGAACCGCTGGCCTCAACAATGCCATTGTTGCGCTCT
>CAZABG010000048.1:16421-19291 GCA_964483465.1 uncultured bacterium | reverse complement strand
GCGTATGTCTATGGAGCATGCGGATGATGGTTCCATCTCCGCCAAGCGTTATTCTAAAATTGATTTTAGTGGATTCTTTTAATTCATGCGCGTGAATGGCTTTTGCGACTTCTTTTTCCGCATACACCTCTACCTTTTTCGATTCGAGATATTCCCGAATTCCAATGGCAAGCGGAAGGGCCTGGCTTCTAGCCAGGTTGGCAAACAAAGCTATTCGCATAATTAAACTGTTTGATAATTTTTTTGGTTATTTGAGGCGCATCAAGCCCAATCTCTTTTAAAAGCTCTCCTTGGCTTCCTTGTTCAATAAACGACTCAGGAATGCCTAAATTGAGAACTTGCACATTCTGGAAGCCCTGAGCCATCAAGAAATGATTAATGATGGAGCCAAGCCCGCAGATTGCCGAATGTTCTTCAATCGTTACAATTTTTGAATGGTTCATCAGAAGCGAGCATAGGAGGTCGGTGTCAAGCGGTTTCACAAAAACAGGATCAAGCACGGTTGCGTTGATTCCGATGTTTTTAAGCTCGTCTGCCACTTTTAAGGCAGTCATATTCATGTGGCCAAGCGAGATGATTAAAAGATCGGAGCCTTCTCGTAAAATTTCACCTTTACCTAGCTCTCGAACCTGTTTTGGTTCCCCATCATCGGTGCTTAAATTTGGATAACGGATTGCAGTTGGCCTGCCCCAGCTAAAACAGCTATTTAAAACCTCTCTTAACACTTTGCCGTCGCGCGGCTGCGTGATTACCATGTTAGGCATAGCATTCAAAAAGGAAATATCGTAAATGCCGTGGTGGGTGGATCCATCAGGGCCTGAAATGCCTGCGCGATCAATCGCAAATACGACAGGAAGTTCTTGCAAGCATACATCATGGAATAAATTATCGAACGCTCTTTGAAGAAAGGTTGCATATACAGATGAGACGACTTTCATTCTTCCGCCATAGCTAATGCCGCCTGCATATGTGACAGAATGCGATTCTGCTATCCCAACATCCAGGCAGCGTTCAGGAAATTTTGCCATAAAATCGTCAAGGCATGAGCCGCAAGACATAGCTGGGGTAACTGCCACAACGCTTGGATCTTTTTCAGCAATTTTTAAAATTTGCTGTCCAAAGATTTTTGGGAAGGTAGGTTTGGTTGATGTTACAGGTAAAAATTTGCCTGTCGTCAAATCAAAAGGTTTTGCCCCATGATAGGGGGTTGGATTTCTTATCGCCTCTTCCATGCCTTTACCTTTTTTGGTCATGACATGTAGGAGAACAGGATAATCAAGATCTTTTAAGCTTTCAAAAGTTTCTACTAGATGTTCAATCGAATGACCGTCGACAGGACCTACATAAGAAAGATGGAATTGTTCAAAAAAAGCGGCAGGGCTTACGAGGTTTTTCATGGATTCGGTTAGCTTGTGGCCTTGTCTCGATAGAGCGGGGCCGACTGACGGAATTTTAGAAACAATGTTCTCGAGTTCGTGATAAAGCTTATTTGATGCAGGGCTGGATAAAAACCTGCTTAAAATGTGCGTGATTGCGCCGACGTTTTGAGAGATCGACATGTTATTGTCGTTCAATATGACCATGAAGTTCTTCAAATTTTTTGAAATGTTGTTCATGGCTTCCAAAGACATGCCGCACGTTAAAGTGGCATCGCCGATAATCGGAATGATCGTCTCTTTTCTTCCTGTCAAATCACGATTTTTCGCAACGCCCAGCGCAAGAGACATGGCCGTTCCTGCGTGGCCTGCGTAAAAATGATCGTGAGGAGATTCTTTCGGGTTACTAAAGCCGCAAAGACCTTTATACTGGCGTATCTTTTCAAATTCGCTATTTCGGCCGGTAAGAATCTTGTGCGTGTAAGTTTGATGGCTGACATCCCATATAAATTTATCGGTCGGGGAGTCGAATACTTTATGTAAAGCTATTGTAAGCTCGATCGCGCCCAGATTTGAGCCTAAGTGTCCGCCATTAACCGACAAGACCTTAATGATTCTTTCGCGTACTTCGTTTGCAAGAACGTTGAGTTCGTTTATTGATAGCGCTTTAAGATCTTTAAGCGATGTCAGTTTTTCTAGGATCATTTCCCTGCCTTAAAATCTTCTTTTACCGGTTTGCCTTCGTTCATTGCCACTTCACCGTTTCGGTTTTTGATCAGGATCTCGATCCGTTTTTCGGCTTCGTTTAATTTTTTATTACAGCTCTGAATAATTTTATCCGATTCCTCATATAGTTTTAAGGAATCATCCAGCGAAATTTCGCCGCTATTGAGCTTCTCAAGGATTTCCTCAAGCCGGTGAAGTCCTTTTTCAAAGTTGAAATTTTCATTTTCCATTTTGCGTCTCCACAACTTGCGCAATTCCCGAGCCGTCGCTTAACAAAAATTTTATTCTATCATCTTTATTTATAGAGTGGATGCTTTTTATAACTGATCCATTCTTTTCAGAAAAGAGAATAGTATAACCTTTATTTAAAATGTTTTTAGGATCTACTGCTTTTAATATAGAAATAATTTTGTTTAGCTTCTGCGAGTTATTTTTAATTTTAAATAGTATGGCCTGATCGATAGCCCTGCCCCTTTCCTGAAGCTGTTTCTTTAAAAAGGGGATGCGGGCAAGAGGGTTCATGGCATGGACTACCTTTTGGATTCTATCTATCTTAGACCGCTGCCTCTCGATTTTCATTTTTATGGCATGATCAAGCGCTTCCCTAAAGAAATCGAGTCTTTGCATAGCAGGGCCAAGAAGATGGCTTGATCGTTGAAAGAGAGGATGACGGACTATTCCTGTTAGTTTTTGTTTATCGTGCTTTATTTGATGAACGACAAAGGAACGGATGCGCGCTTCAAGCTGGTTTATATGATCGATAACCGC
>CAZABG010000048.1:0-16411 GCA_964483465.1 uncultured bacterium | reverse complement strand
TTTACTTTCCTTCAAGACCATTTCCGCCGCCGCCGATGGAGTGGGCGCTCTAAGGTCGGCAACATAGCAGGCAATCGTATGATCTGTTTCGTGGCCAACGGCTGCAATGGTTGGAATACGGCTGTTATATAGAGCGTTTGCGACTATTTCCTCGTTAAAAGCCCATAAATCTTCAATTGAGCCTCCGCCTCGACCCACAATCAGTACATCGCACAAGTTCAATTCATTCATTTGACGGATAGCCGTAGCGATTTCCTGAGCCGCTCCTTCGCCTTGAACTTTTACCGGATTTAGTAGGACGCGGAAGTTTTGCTGTCTTCTATTCAATACATTTAAAATGTCTTGAATGACCGCTCCGGTGGGGGAGGTTACAATTCCAATTACCGAGGGGAATGCGGGAAGCGGTTTCTTTCTATCGGATTTGAAGTAGCCCATTTTATGCAGCTTGATTTTTAAAGCTTCCAATTTCAGAAGAAGCTCACCAAGGCCCGCGTATTCTAATTCCTTAACGACGATCTGGTATTTGCCTTGCTGAGGATAAACGTTTAGGCTTCCTTTTATAATGACCTGATCGCCATCTTTTGGAACTTTCTTAAGTTGGGAGGCCTCCATTCTAAACATGACGGCGCCAATTTGGGCCTCGGTGTCTTTTAAGTTAAAATAGAGATGCCCGGATGTTTGCGCTTTAAAATTGCTGATTTCTCCTTGCAGCGCGATATGCACAAATTTGCTTTCAAGATTAAACTTAATAGCACGCGTAAGCTCTGAAACGGTCAAAATATCGTTCGAATTCATGTTGACTGAAGGATTTTTTACTACTATAGTTCACATATTAATTCTTAGTGGGTTATTTATGCCAACCAAAAGCCATGACCAGATGATAGTCGGTAACTGGAAAATGTACAAAACGCTCGCTGAAGCGACCGAGTTCATTCAAGGGTTTAAATCTTCCCATGAGGCATATCTTGCTGTTGCTTTTACGCTTATCCAGCCTTTAGCAAAACTTGCTCCGCCTAATTTGATCATCGGAGCGCAAAATATGAATGATGCGACCGAGGGGGCGTTTACGGGTGAAGTGTCTGCCCGGATGATTAAAGACGCTGGGGCTAAATTTGTCATTCTCGGTCATTCAGAAAGACGAACCTATTTTAAAGAGGATAATGCCTTTATTCAAAAGAAAGCGGCAAAAGCTCTTTCTGAAGGATTGTCTGTCATATTATGCGTCGGCGAGACGCTGGCTCAAAAAGAAGCGGGAGAGACAAAAAAAGTGCTCGAAACACAGGTTATTGAAAGCCTTGGAGCTATTTCCGGAGAGCAACTTAAAAATTTAACTATTGCTTATGAGCCTGTCTGGTCGATAGGCACAGGCCATCCTTGCGATGCAAAAGATGCCAATTCTGCGCATGAACTCATAAAGTCAGTTGTAGAAAAAAAGGCAAAAGCGAAAGTCAAAGTCCTTTACGGCGGTTCGGTCAATCCGGAAAATGCGGCTTCCTATTTAGCTCAAAGTGATATTGATGGACTTTTGATTGGCGGGGCTTCCCTAAATGTAGCCTCTTTTGATAAAATACTCTCTATTATTTAAAGAGGTAAGCCCCAAATGATTTTTTTATATTATTTGACCATAGCTCTGTTCCTGTTCCTCTGCTTTATCTTATGCGTTGTCATTTTGATGCAGGAGAGCAAATCGACAGGTTTGGGCGCCTCTTTTGGCGGCGAGCAAGCAGACTCTGTATTTGGAGCGTCAACTGCTGACGTCCTAAAAACATTTACGGCTTATCTTGCAGCAATCTTCATGATCGGATGCCTGGTTCTTTCCTTATGGACCGAATCGATGGCCCGTAAAGCAGAGCAAGCGCAAGCGCCAACCGAGTTTATCTCGGAATAACGTTATTCGTATTCTGAGGGTGCAAAATCTGATACCGTAACGTTCTTAACTAAATTGCGGCGCACGTCAGATTTTGCCCATTCATCTAAGTATTTAATTCCTTTTTCAGAAACCATATGAGACACAAGCGTCAAGGTTTTCAAATGGGGAAGTTTAGAAGTAATGTTTAGCACGCCCTCGTCGTCTATAGGATTATCGCTAAGGCTTAAATCCTCTAAATGTCTTAAACCATCGCACTCTCCGATCGCGTAAGTTCCGATTGTGGAAATTTGATTATCATTTAAATCGAGAAAATACAGCTTCGATTGAGTAATGGATTCTAAAAGGAAAGGAATTCCTTCGTCATCTATCCAGTTATAAGAAAGATCTAGATAGGTTAAATTGGAAAATTTAACCCCTGCAAGTGTTTTAAGGTGATCCGAGGTAAGTCCGCAATTTTTTATAGTTAATTTAGAAAGAGAGTTTAATTCATTTTTAAAACCTGATAAATCATCTTCAACAAATGAGCAATTGTTAAAAAGCAAGACTTGAATATTCGGGATTTGTGGCAGCAAAGATGATACTGAGATCGAAATGTTTTCTATATTTAAGCAAAGAACGTCTTTTCCTCTACTTGCGATTAAATCTATAAATTCTTCCGGATTTAGCTTAAGAAACTCATTAGTTAGTTGAACCTGAATGATTGGATTCTTAATTTTAAGTACATTTGAATCATCAACGGGAGAAGCAGGCGGGAGCTCTTCTGTTTCATTTTTTGGAGATTTTAATGACGGAGATTGGCTCGGAGGGTTCGGCAATTCAGGATCCTTGCTTTTCGGCGAAATGGAAGGGGGAGGGGGAGGTGTTTCAGGCTCTTCATCTTTCTTTTCACTAAGGATCTCTTTTCCGTGCGTAGATGAGAAGTTGTAGACGATAATCCCTATGGTTGCAGCAAGAATGGAAAGGGGAAGTAAAAGGATTGCAAGA
The DNA here is from genome assembly GCA_964483465.1 of uncultured bacterium. Taxonomy (GTDB): domain Bacteria; phylum Chlamydiota; class Chlamydiia; order Chlamydiales; family Parachlamydiaceae; genus CAZABG01. Next base: position 13,557 of record CAZABG010000048.1, on the reverse strand, counting down.
ACAATTACGGCAGCCTTGGCTTTTGCAGATGAATATTCTTCTGAGATTTTCTTTTGTCCATGATAGTCGTATCGAACTATTACTTTTTTACCGATAGCCGTGCGCAGAAAGCCAAGCATTTTATTTGATGCCGACTCCGCTCTATCGATTTTAAAATCATCAAGTCTTTCGTAATAAGTAAATATTTTCATTTTGTGTCTATTATTAATTTAATACTTTATTTTTTTGGAAAGTTCCTTTCCTTCTATGCTTTTCATTTGAGTCATATACTCTACATCAATTTCATTACCGGTAAGATTAATTGTAGTCAGATTTGGTTTTGAATCGCTGATGTTAGCAAATTGCAATACTCCATACTTCGTTATGAGATTGTGGCTAAAATCGAATTCTTTAAGATTGTTTTTGAGAGGAGCTTTAACGGCTTTATCTGTCAATTCGTCATCAATGATAGAAAGCGACTTTAGATTTGATAGATAAGGTGACGTGCAAATGCTCATAAACTTCTCATCATTAATTCCGCCTCTTTCAAACTTAATTTCGGTTAATCGAATAGATTCTTTACTTTGAGTAAGTTTATTTAATCCTTTTTCTCCGGGTCTAATCCCGATGAGATGAAGTCTTCTGAATTGACCCTCTTTAATAATTTTTTCAAACTGCTGAATGGTTATTACTGTTGATTCAATAATCAATAAATCAAGCGATTCCATTTGGCATATTTTTTCGCAATCCGAGTCTGTTAAAGGAGTGCAAGTTTTTAGATGCAATGCAGTGGACTTGGCATTTGCAGCCTCTTCAATAAACGGTGTTGGAGATGGACGTTCAGTATTTATAGGATTCGCACCATTTTCTCGTATCCACTGATCAAGATTGATTTTTTTTAGAATCTTTTTCTCTAAGCTTGTAGGGATAGTTTTACTGCTAAAATAAATTGTCTCAACATTGCCAAAATCGCAATTCAATACCTGCTCTGCAGAAATGGCGTTATCTTTAATTGATAAGGTATCAATTTTTCGATGGGTATTATAGTGTTTATCAATCAAGTTTTTTGGATTATGGAGATGGGTTGAATCTAGATTTAAAGTTGCAAGTCTTGATCCATTAATATTCCGTACAAGCCCCGCTACAAAATCGCCTACATTATTATGAGAAAGATTTAGATTTGTGACTCTACCTATCACGGGAACTATGTGTGCGATGTGGTATTCTTCAAGATTACAGTTGGAAAGGGTCAGGTTTTCAAGCTTATTTAAGTGTCTTAAGTTATAGATATTCCCAGGCATCTTGCAATTTACCGCTTCAAACGTCACCAAATGAGGCATCTGTTTGATAATATCATTGAATTCCTGACTCAAATCGAGATTTGCGAGTTTTAAGATTTGGGTTTGTTCTTTATTTTTAAGATAATAACTTTTTAGTTTTTCTACCGAATCTATAATAGGTGTTTTACACGCTTCACAAGGTGATTTACACGCTTCACAGGATTCAATAGGTTTGGAGTTCTTAGAAGGATTAAGAGGCGAGGCTTCATTATTTGGCGATTCAGGGCTATTTTTGGGTGATATAGCGCCTTTTGCGACATCACCTACTTTATCGTCTTTCTTTAAAGGCTGCACACCATGCGTTTTAGAAAGAATTGTGGCAACACCTCCAATCAAGATGATAGGAAAGGTAACAACTGCCAAAAATAAATTAGTGATTCTCTTTAGGCGCGAACTTTGAGCTTCTAGAGTAAATTGCGTTGTGACTTCATAGCTTTTTCCGCAAGCCGTCCTTAAAAAGTGCAGACAATAGTTGCCGATTTTTTCATTTCTATCGGTCTCTAAGCCATCGTTTCTTTTATAGTGTGTCAAAATTTTATCTAACATTTACAACTCTAATTTAAATTTTTTAGTATTAAAAGCATCTAGTCTTTCGTAATTAGTATTAATCTTATAATTTTACTACTATTGGCAAGAATCTCTCTCGTTTGTAAGCACTTATGATCGATTTGATGTTTGCTGCTTTACAAATAGCTAATTGAATTCGCTCGATATTTATGTCCTTTTGATTTAACAATTCGCGCTTTAATTCTTCTTTATCTAAATCCGTATAGGTTAAAACATTTAAAATAGCGTCAATTAGTTGTTCATGAGTCATCGAGCTGTTTTGACCTAATTTTTTTTCTGTGTTGACCATTGTTGAAATTATTTCATTTTCAGATATCGCAAGAAGTTCGCTTAAGCCCTCTACGCGTGCCGATAGTTTGGCTGCTTTTTCAATTTTAACGGAAAGTTGTTCGTCAATGTTTAGACCTTTCAGAACAAAAAGATTTTCATTTTCGATGATATATTTTTCCGCTGTGTGTTTTTCTTTAATGAGATCAATTCTTATTCGAACAAGATCCTCGATTGTCTTGCATTTTGAAGATGATAAAATCAATTGAATAAGTTTGTCTTTATTGAAAGGGGCGGCATCTATGCAGTTATCTATTTCAAAGGCTTGTTCCTGTGTAAATTCAAATCCAAAACGCTTTGAAATATTAAAACGGATCGAATTTTTACTTTCGTCTTTAAGACTTTCGACTTTGTTTACATAATAATTAAACAAGTTAAGTCTAATTTCAAAAATTCTGCTCTGCAATTGAAGAGACTTTTCTTCAAGCTCGCGGATTTTTAAATTTAGCACCTCAACTTCAAAAAGACTCGGAGCACGTTTTGCAGGAGTTATATTTATAACAAAAGGAGGGATTTCTCCATCAAAACACGCTTTTACTACGGTTTCATCAATAGCTAGGTTTTGGTCTAGATTAAGGGTTTCTAGTTTATCTAGTCTTGCAAGTTCTTTAAGGCCTCTCTCCGTTAAATTGCATCCTGCTAGTTTAAGATGTTTAACCTCAAATACTGAACGGTTGTTGATGATAGAATTGATGTATTCAGGACGGCTTAAATCAATTCCAGATACATCAAGCGTTTCCACGTTATGGCAAAAGACTAGAGCGCTCGATAAATCGAATGCTTTGGTTATTCCAATTTCTTGCGGGGTATAGCCACTTTGTAAAAGGTGGCCTTTTTGTTTATTGTCTATTGCCGAAGCAATCAAAATCTTTTTTAAATTTCTTTCATCAAGTAAAGAACTTGTCACTTTCAGATTTGCAAGCGAATCAAGTTCAACCGTTTTAGCAAGTTCCTCAATAGCTGATCCCGTAATCAAGTTGTTGGATAAATCAATTGCAAGATTCGATCTTTGAAAGACATCTTTAGCCTGGATAAGGTCAGCATCTTTTATTTTATTGTTAGAAAGATCAAGCTTTTTTAAAGAATAGTTATTGTTTGCAACCCTTAAAATTTTGCCGTCAAATTGATTGCCCGAGAGAACCAACTCTTTATAAAAGGCAGTTGCGTAAAAAAGATTGATATCATCGGATTTTAGATTGTTATTGCTTAAATCTATTTTTTCAGCCCAACGGATACTAAAGTAAGGCGCATTATCTTTGTTTAATGTGCCATTTGTAAGTTTAACTACAATAGGGGCGTGGCCTGATGATTGCACGCCGCTAAGTTGCGCCGCCTGCTGTCCTGTAATTTTACAATTATTTAAATGAACAGTTTTGAATTTATGGTTTATAAAGAGATCTTCTTCCGAAGTAAAATCCATTCCCTCAATCCAAAGAACATCCATTTTGTCTTTGTATGCACTAATGTAATCGCGTATTTCTTCGAAAGTCGCGAAACGGGCATTAAGAGGTTGGTTTTCCCCTTTATTGATTAAATCAATCTGTTCGTCGGTTAAACCAAATTTAGGCAGTTTTTTTACAGGTTCAGGAGATGGGGCAGGATCAGCTTTCTTTGCGGGTTCTGCTTCAGGAGCGGGCTTTGGCGATTCTTTTGGTGAAGGCGAATCTGGTACTGGAACGTAGGGTTTTACGGGAAGTTTTTTGCCATAGGTTGTAGAAAAACGAGTGGCAATTATGCCGACAGGAATAGCTAATATGAAAATCGGTGAAAATAAAATTAAGGCTGCAATACCAATTGCTTTTTGTGAGGAAGTGGGGAGATGATCAGTGATTTCGCCTCGATAAGTTATCTTAACAACTTTGCCAAAACCTAAGCGCAACGCTCCGAGGGATAAATTCCCTAGTTTTTCTTTCCAATCGGTTTGTAAGCCGTCTTGCCTATCGTATAGAGTTAAAAAATCCATTACAAAGCCCCAAATGTCAATGTTTTAGAACAAAAAATATACTGCATCACCCCAATATTATACTTCTTTCTTGTTAAGAGATAATTAAGATCCAATTCAAATAATAATTATAATTAATGGTTTATTAACCACATCTTAATTGTGGCATAACAATTGCATAATAACCTGAAACTATAAGGTCCAGATTGTTCCTAAGGAGGTACTATATGGTGGTCAAGAAAAAAGTAGTGGTGGTTAAGAAAGGAGTCGTGAAAAAGAAAGCAGCTCCTAAGAAAGTCGTTACAAAAAAGCCCGCTTCTCTGAAGGTTGAAAAAAAAGTAAGAACCGCGGAAAGTAAGAAGAAAGTTAAACTTAAAAAAGCTAAATGAGTTATAGCCCCCATCTTAAAATAGGCGTCATTGTCCAGGCAAGGATGGGGGCCACTCGTCTACCAGGCAAACCCCTTTTAAAAGTAAAAGATAAAACCCTTTTAGAACACATCATTTCGCGTCTAAAACAAATCAAGCATCCTCTAACCGTTATCATCGCGACGACGCAAAATGAGCAGGATAAGTCGATTCTCGCTCTCGCCAAAAAACTCAATATTCCCACATACGCAGGATCAGAAGAAGATGTGCTTGATCGTTATATTAAAACGGCAAGACACTATGATCTCGACGTTATCATTCGTGTTACTGCCGACTGTCCTTTGCTTGATCCAGAGCTTATTGATGAAGCTCTTAATCGCTTCCTTGATCCCTATCCTGAAATCGATTATTTCTCTAATACGATCGAGAGAACTTATCCTCGCGGAATGGATTTTGAAGTGTTCAAAAGACGCACGCTTGAAGAAGCTTACCTGGATGCTGTTTTCGAGGAAGAAAGAGAGCATGTAACACCCTTTATCTACCGACATCCCGAGCGTTTTAAAATCGCGCAATTGCGTAATCAAACCGATGAGTCGCAGCATCGCTGGACTGTCGACACAAAGGAAGATTTCGAGCTAATTAAACGATTAATCGAAGCCTTTCAGGATGATTCTTATAGACTGCACGATCTAATCGAGGTCATTAAAAAAAATCCCGATTGGTCGCTCCTTAATCAATACGTGCAGCAAAAGACCTTCTAGCTCTTTTTGCCCGGCAATTTTTTCTCAAAACAATGGTATTGGATAATTTTGGGTGGTTAATCGCTTTTTAACAGGATTAATAAGCTTGATTGATTGTTAGGCTGTGGGGTAATTCATTCTCGAATCTTATGGAACAGGATCACTTCATGTAGCCTTATAGGCTACATGAAGTGGCAGGATCCCGCCTTCCGGCGGGGCAGGATCGGCGCCTTCCGGCGCCGGCAGGATAGAGCATGTACTTTGTGTACAATTTTATAGGCTGGAGGAGGATTGTATAGTCATCTGTATTGCAGGTTTCTTTTAGCAAACTTGACTAATAATCCTACTGGAAGGTCTGTCGCAGGATTTATAAGCTTGAATGATTGATAGGCTGCGCAACCATTCGGTAATTCATTCTCGAATCTCATGGAACAGGATCACTTCATGCAGCCTTAGGCTGCATGAAGTGGCAGGATCCCGCTCGTCGAGCGGGGCAGGATCGGCGCCTTCCGGCGCCGGCAGGATAAACCGCATTGTGAATTTATTTCTAAAGAGTTAAATTTTTGCGCTTATGTATAAAAATGAAAATTTGGAAGCAGAGTTTAGCGACTTGACTTCATTAATTTTAGGGTGCTGTTTTGAAGTAATCAATGAATTAGGAATTGGCTATTTAGAAATAGTATACAAAAATTCTTTATGTTTAGCCTTGCAACAAAAAGGTTTAAAGGTTGAATCTGAAAAACCATTCGAAGTTAGATTCAGAGGCCAGAGAGTTGGATTTTATCAAGCAGACATAATAGTAAACGATGTTGTTCTCGTTGAATTGAAGTCATGTAAAACCTTGTTGCTTGAACATAATGCTCAAGTTATTAATTACCTTTCAGCTACGGATCTTCCGGTGGGATTATTGGTAAATTTCGCAAAAAGAAATTTGGAATACAGAAGATTATACAACGCTGGTAGTCGAATGTTAAATTCTACATTAAGATATTAATGTTGTTTGTTTATCCTGCCGGCGCTTCCAGCGCCGATCCTGCCCCGCTCGAAGAGCGGGATCCTGCCACGAATGCAGCTGTAAGCTGCATGAAGTGATCCTGTACCTTGCTAGTAGTTGCATGTTAAATTCTACATTAAGACATTGATGTTGTTTGGACTAATACAGCTGTAAGCTGCATAAAGTGATACTGTACCTTTTGTTTGTTAAGTCTATCCTGTTATTTGTTACTAATTTTATGTGACTTAAGGTTGTTGTTGTGTGTGAATTTTATTCGTAATACCATACGTTCATGATATTCGAGATCATTCGTCCCACGAGGGAATACGCTGATGCCGTATTAAAAATGCGCATCGATCCTGTCGCTCGCGCGCAGTCACTTACTTTTACAGAAAATCAATCGCTCGACGAATTTTTCCCCAAGTTTCTGGAAAAGTATTTTACTATCAGCTGTCTTCCACCCCTTTTTGTTCGCAAAGGGGAGAAGCGGATTGGCACGCTAAGGTTCAACAGGATTGAAGATGGGGTTGAAATCTCGATTGTAATCGATGAATCAGAGCGAGGTAAAGGACTCGGTTTGCAGGTGCTTGCTGAAGCGAATGGTTGGCTTAAAGAGCGAGGGGTAAATGATGTCATAGCCAAGATTAAAGAGAACAATATTGCCTCGCTAAGTATCTTTGAAAAAGCGGGATACCAATTTTACAAGAAAGAAGACGGTATTTTACACTACCGATTAAGATTAGCAGAGAAAAAAAACGTCTTTATTATTGCTGAAGCCGGATCGAACTGGCGGACAGGCGATAAAGATTTCGAGCGCATCGAAACCATGATCAAAGGGGCAAAAGATGCGGGCGCTGACGCGATTAAGTTTCAGCTTTTTAAGGCAGAAGATGTTTACGCGGTAAATGCCGGTAAAGCCGATTATCTTGGTGAAGATGTCGTCGAACTTTTTAAGTTTTTGGAAATCCCTGAGGCTTGGGTTGAAAAGATTGCAAGAGCGTGCGACGGCATTGAATTCATGGCGTCTCCCTTTTCTGTAAGAGAGCTCAAAGCACTCGATCCTTATGTTAAAAGACATAAAATTGCTTCTTATGAAAACCACCATATTAGATTGCTGGAAGCCGCAAAGGCAACGAATAAGCCTCTTTTGGTGTCGACAGGAACAAGTACGCTTGAAGATATCGCCTGGACAGTTAATTTTCTTAAAGGGACCGATTTAACTCTACTTCAATGCACAGCCGTGTATCCAGCTCCCGCGCGATCGATGAATCTGGAAGCCATCCGATCGTTAAAAGAGATGTTTAATATTCCTATAGGCTTATCCGATCATTCTCAAGATCCATTTATTGCTCCTTTGGGCGCGGTTGCGCTAGGCGCAACCGTTATAGAAAAACATTTCACGTTAGATAGGGGGCTGAAAGGCCCTGACCATAAGTTTGCAATTAACCTAGATGAGCTTAAAAAACTTGTTTCAAGTGTACGAGAGCTTGAAAAAATGCTTGGTTCTGGTTTTAAAAGGGTAGAAGAAGAGGAAAGAGAGCTTCTTCATTTTGCAAGAAGGCGCTTGCAGGCCACTAGAGCCATAAAGAAAGGCGAGAAGCTACAAGAAGGAGTAAATTATAATATCCTCCGTCCCGGAAAAAATAGAGCAGGCTTAGATCCATCGCTCATTAAGACAATCGAAGGAACAGCCGCTCAAGTAGATTATGAGGCAGGGGAGGGGATTTGATTAGGGGCGTCATCATTGATCTGGATGGAACACTCGTCGACTCTAAAGAGGCGCTTTTTAATCACTATCTTGAGTTTTTAAAATCGTTCGGCCATAAAGGTTCGAGGGAAGAATTTAATACGCTGAATCGCCCGCTTGCGGAAGTTGTTAAATACCTTCAAACCAAATACCATTTACCTGATCGCGATCTTCTTTATCAGTACACAGCAGGTCTTCCTAAAATACCCCCATTGAAAGAGGGCGTAAAAAGCTTCTTTCATTTTGCTAGATTGAATGATCTAAAGCTCGCTTTAGCCACATCCGCCTCTCTTGATTATGTAGAGCCGATTCTTGAACATTACGATCTAACTTTCGACGCTATTCTTCCTGAATCAAAAGATAAATTTGCCGAGGGTTTAAAAGCATTGAAATTACCTAGCGAAGAGGTTGTCCACATCGATGATGATATAGCCGAGCCCGATTGGCATAAACTGATCAAATCGATTATATCGATTAATTATCAGACCTTATATCGAGGTGATAATCTAAAAATAGAAATCGTTCCTATGCCTGATAGTTTAAAGCTAACTCAGGAGGAGCAAAGCCAAGCCGATTTGGTCTGGAATAATGCCGTAAAAGAAAATCCTCATCTTTTTAACGGCAAAATCCTTCAGTTTATTTCGCTAGAAAACGGGACTTTAAAAGGGGCTTTCGCAGAGTATAAGCATTTCCTCGCCAAATTTCGCGGCTTACCATTAAATCTCACCGCTGTCTGTTTAAGTGGGATAACAAGCTACCAGAATCAATTGCTTATCGCCAAGCGATCCGCGTCCGTATCCCAATACCAAAATGCCTATGAACTAGTCCCGGCGGGCAGTTTCGATGACACATCATCGACCTGGGAAGCGCATATCACCAAAGAATTAGAAGAAGAGGCGTCGATTAAACTCTCGCAGATATCCAAGATGACGCTTCATTCTGTTGTATTTGATAAAAGAGATGATATCGTTGAAATTGTCGCTGCCATCGAGCTTAATAAAGGGGAGTTTAAAACAACTTCAGAAACTACAGAGATTAGATTATACCAACCTGAAGACTTGTACCTTGATTTCGTCCCTTTTTCCCATTATTTGATTATGATGATGGATTTAAACTAATTTCTTCTGTGTGGTGTGCGTGAATCTCATAGCGCTTTGGCTTGTTTCCCCATATCCTTTACTTAGATCGTTTTCAGTAATCGCAAATTCCATTTCGGTTAAAATATTCATTAATGGGACTTTCGCTCTTCCATCTTCAGATATTTTAAAAAATTCGGGAAGATATTGATAATTCACATTCACACCGTTTTGAGTCATTTTAACTTTGACCAACATCTCCGATTCTCCCGGAAGTACGGTTTCATTAAAGTGCCTAAGCGCACGCATTCCCAGATTATTTTTAAGGGTTAAGCCGACGTTCTGATTGCATAAGATTAAAAGCCGCTGCAGTTTCTTTTCATCTCCGCCGGCAAGATCAATAAATTGCCTTAATATTTCATCTGTTCTTTCACTGTCTCCCCCTATAGGGAATTTGAAATCGTTAATTTCAAATTCTGTTCTCGATACGTCTCTTAAAAAGAGGGAAGGTATTTGCCATTTTTTGCCATCTACGTCGTATTCAACAAGGTCTCTTATGTCCGGTTCCTGCCAGAATAAATCTAGGCCGCGCGCTCCAATATCTTTTTGTTCAATTTTTGGATTTCCTTCAAGAAAGGGGTCAACTTTCTTAGGTTCTTCAAAAGATTTATTCATGACCTCTTTAAGTTTGAAATCTGGAGATATCTTCCCTGAATATAGGATTATGCTTCCGGCGTGCTGGAAGATTAAATAGACTTCCTTATCTTTAAAACGATCTTTAATAGACATTAGAGCATCCATTCTAATCGCGTGGGGCTGGCCGTCAGGATGAAGCATCCCATTTACTTCATTTAAAAGATCTTTGTAGTAAGGCTCGTCCTTCTTCTGCGCAATTATTTTTAAAAGCGCTGATTGGGCGAGAACAATTTTTTCAAGGCTATCCGGATCATTTATGTTTTTAGCCTGCGATAAAACGAATTGAAGGTAGGTGAATTCCGATTCTGCTGTTGGAATGTGTTTTAATATTGGATTTAATTGTTCGTTTAGAACTTTTTTTGGTTTTATGTGAGATAAAGTCATGGTTGACTGACTCGTTTCGCCAAATCCTTTACTAAGATCATTATCGCTAACAACAAAATTCATTTCTGCTAGCACATTTACTACTGGAATTCTGGGTATTATCCCTTTAGATAATTTAAACAGAGTTGGGATACATTGATAATTTACATTCACACTATGTTGTTCTTTATTAACTTTGACTTTCATCTCAGTCTCTGCAGTAAATACAGGTTCACTGAAGTGTTTTTTGGCCCGTGCTTCAAATATATTTTTAAGGGTTAAGCCGACGTTCTGATTGCATAAGATTAAAAGCCGTTGCAGTTTTTTTTCATCTCCGCCCGCAAGATCAATAAATTGCCTTAATATTTCATCTGTCCTTCCAAGGTTTTCCCCTATGGGGAATTTGAAATCGTTAATTTCAAATTCTGTCCTTGATACGTTTCTTAAAAAGAGCGAAGGTATTTGCCATTTTTTGCCGTCTACCTCGTATTCAACAAGGTCTATGATATCAGGTTCCTGCCAGAATAAATCCAGGCCTCGAGCTCCAATATCTTTCTGTTCAATTTTTGATTTGCCTTGAAGAAAGGGGTCTACTTTCTTAGGTTCTTCAAAAGATTTATTCATGACCTCTTTAAGTTTGAAATCTGGAGATATCTTCCCTGAATATAGGATTATGCTTCCGGCGTGCTGGAAGATTAAATAGACTTCCTTATCTTTAAAACGATCTTTAATAGACATTAGAGCATCCATTCTAATCGCGTGGGGCTGGCCGTCAGGATGAAGCATCCCATTTACTTCATTTAAAAGATCTTTGTAGTAAGGCTCGTCCTTCTTCTGCGCAATTATTTTTAAAAGCGCTGATTGGGCGAGAACAATTTTTTCAAGGCTATCCGGATCATTTATGTTTTTAGCCTGGGCGATAGCAATTTGCAGATCATTTAAAGCTTTAAGGGCTTCAGGAACATTTTTTAGAATAGTATCAGCATTAGTTTTAACGATGATATCGTCATAACTACCTTTTTTAGCTTCGCCAAGTTTTACTTCTTCTGCTGGGATACTGTACTGACGGGATAAGATTAAGACGTACTCAGGATCCATTATATCTTCATTAATGACAGGACGCGATACCTGGTTTGTTAAATAGGTTAATTTATAATCATCGCCTGTTGTGTCGATATTGATAGAAATCGATCCGGGATATGAACTTTGCGTAATCATCTTATTTTCTGGTCTAGATTGTACTGTAGCGTAAGTTGTAGAGCCTGCCGCACCTTGATGCATAAGAGTGCTTATGTAATATAATTTATCTGGGTCATATCCAACCGCTTCAAACAAGGCCTGTAAGATTTCATTCTTTCTACTAGGCGATTCTGATTGGGGAAAATACCTTCCATTAATGGTAAAAGGAGTTCGGGCTAAATCCTTTAGCATTTGCGTGCTATACTTTACTTCTACCAAATCTCCAGATGCGTTTTTAACTTGTGCAGTGACGGATTCCGTTCTAACGGTAAAATCATTGAATTCGTTATTGATAAACTGATGGTCCCTATGAGAATAGGCAATCGGATCTTGATGAACGTTCCCTTTAAAAACATTCGCCGTAGAACGCCCCAACTTAAGATCAGAAGAGGCATATATCATAGCGCCCTTTTCAACATTAAATTTTTGTAAATAAGGTAAACCAAGATGATCGGCTTTTATAGTGTAAATGGCCTGTCCTTCAAATTGGGGTAATACATCAGTCACTTCTTTAAAGTTATAGGGGATAAGAGAATCTTCTGGAGAGATGACTTTTCGAGCGATGAGAAGCAGGTTTCCTCTATCTTCCAAATTTAGTTGTGAATCAAGGAGTAGTTTTAAGAATGGAGCTGAAGCTTTTAATAGGGCTTCAGTTCTAAGAGGACCTCTTGGAGCATTTTTAAGTTCAACCGCGGCTAAAAGAAAGTTTTTAAGCGCCAATTGCTCTTCTGGTAGCACCCATTTCTTTTTTACAAATTCGGCTTCTTCGGAGTTTAATCCAAGTTGGCTAAAATTAACCGATTCATCAAATGTTATATTTTTATCTACTGATTTTACGGTCCTTAGTCCATCCCCTAATCCGATGAAATAGATTGGGTTGCCTGATAACTTATCTCTAAAATCTAAGGCATCAGAGTAATTAAAGCCTCCTTTAGGGATGGATTTATCTCCATCAGTCGCATTTTCCATTTGTCCAATTAATGCTCGTAGCATTCTATCTTTGATTAGCCCATCAGGCAATTTACTTATTTCAGATAAAGCTGCCTGAGAAGCTTGAATGACTCTTAATCTCTTTTCTTCGCTGTTTTTAATTTTTTGGATATTAGATATTTCATTTTTAAAAGAAGAAAGAATAATAAATGATCGTGCTTCGTCTAGTGTTGCTTTGTCAGCTAACCATTTAGCGTCTTCTACGCTTAAATTGCTGATTAAATGAAGCCTTTTTTCAAGTCCCATGTTACGAAGCAAAACGATAAGGCTCATTTGTTGAAGAGGGAGCAAATTATCATCGAGCGCCTTTTTTTGTTCGGGAGTTAAATTGGTTTCTTTTAGGGCGTCGTTAAAAATATTCGAAAAATCCCTCTTAACTCCTAGTCCTGCGGTATGAATGACCGATCTAAATTGAAAATCAATCTCCTCTTTTGTTTCAGGAGATTTATTATCACGCACGTTTTGAAGCATTCGTATCTTTTCTTCGCGGGAAGCGTTTACCGGAAGTGAAATTCTTTCAAATAAGCTTTTTGTGGGGGTTGGTAGTTTTACGGCGTAAAATGCATTTGGATCATCCGGTACTTTACCGTTTTCAAATAATACAAACTGTACAATTTCAATTTCTGTTTCTGTTTTGGAAATGGCCCACACATCATCATTATTAAATGATGGGCTTTGGATATCTTTACTTATTTCATCGAAGGTAAGGAAGGGGGGGCCTTTCGCATCCGTTATTTCAATTAAGTGTTCAAGAGGAGTTCCGTTAAAGCGGGGAAAAGTTTGGACTTCTTTTAAAAATTGGCTCGATTCCGAGGTTTTATTTAAATTAGGATTTTGGGCAAGTCTTTCTCTTAGATCCTGCAGTTTTGCGCCTGCCTTGAAATCTAGCATCATGTCAAACAATTCGCCTTGTTTATCATGGATATTCATCTGGATAAACTCTTTCTTTAACGCAGGAAGTTGTGCCGGGCTTGCGCTCAGTATGTTTGAAGCATAAAACCACGCCAAATCTCTTTTTTCCGGACTTAATTTTTTAGATGCGATCCATTCCGCGGGTTTTTTTACATTAAAACCTAAAACACGTTCAGATATGCTGTAGGCGACATCTTTTAATTCCTTGTTTTCGCCTAAAGCGGCAAGCGCGGTTCCTAAAGCTCTTAGCTGATCCGATCTAGGAGCGCCTTTCATG
>CAZABG010000047.1:0-19452 GCA_964483465.1 uncultured bacterium | reverse complement strand
GTATATGCTTGTTTCCACAAAGAATTTGAGTAGGGCGATGCCAAAGTTAGTTGTTGGTCAAATTCAGCTAACTTTTGCTTAGTTTCCGGAGCTCTTGTTTTAAATAGATGATAAACGTAGCAAGTTCTTATATCGATTGGTGATACATTAGGCGCTTTCAAATGCGAAATGAACTTATCCGCAAGAAAGTTATTATTTACCCATTCAAAGTTGTTATTGAGTGCATGCCACAGCTTTCTAAAAAAATGAAAAATACTATCCTTTGCTGTAGGATTTAATGGGGTTAAAAGTTGATGGTATTGATGAGAGCTTAGATCCAAATATGAATAGGCCATTTTTTTACCTTGTTTTAAAGTTCTATTATAGCACTATGAGATTAAGAATTTGTTAAGAAAACAGCCATTAGTTAGTCTATAAGCGATGAATGATCAAAAAATTGCTTTATATCCTTATAAGGCCAAATTAACCTCAGGAAGTTTAAGAGAGGGCTTATTTGTAAAAAAGGGGGATAGATGGGCAGAGATTGCTCCTTTACCCGGATTCAGCAAAGAATCTTTAGGTGATGCGCTCCTTGACTTAGAAGAGGGAAGATATAAATCTCCAAGCGTTTCTTTTGCTTTGGAGTCAATAAACTCTTCATTTCCCTCGCCTAAGCCTATCGCAACGAGTATTCTCTTAATGGGAAAGCCTCATGAAATTTTGGAGCGGGCAAATAGATTCTCCCAATTTAAGAGCGCGAAACTTAAAGTCAGCCAATTATCTTTTGATGAAGCGCGTAATTTGATCGATACCTTGAGTTCACGTTTTTTTCTTCGTATCGATGTCAATCGGGCCTGGAAGACGGAAGAGTCCCTTTCCTTCTTTAAACGTTATCCAGAAAATTTGTTTGATTATGTAGAAGAACCTTTTCAGAATCCGAAGGATTTATCTTTATTTACCCTTCCTCTTGCCGTTGATGAATCGTTTCCATCTAATTTAACACAAGATGATTTAGAAAAATTACCGACTTTAAAAGCCCTTATCTATAAGCCAACGATTCAGGGAGGGCTTCAAAATGCGAGGCCTTTAAAAGCGTGGGCGGATGATCGGGGAATTCAATTTATTGCTAGCAGTGCGTTTGAGACGGATGTGGGTCTTGCGCATGTTCTTGCTTTTTCAGAAAGGCTTGGCCTTACCCATCCTGCAGGCATTGGCACTTATCACTATTTGGATGAGCTCTTCTGCGACGACGCAATCCAATTTTTAGGATCAAGCGCGATTATTAAACCTCCAATCCCAAGAAATTATGGCATTCTTTGATACATGCACCCATGTTGATTATAAAGCTTTGGCGAAAAAGCGTCTTCCCTCCTATCTCTTTGATTTCATTGAAGGGGGTGCGTTTGAAGAACACACATTAAAAGCGAATCGCGATGATTTTCAATCGATCAAACTTAGGAAAAGAGTTCTTACAGGCATTCAGCCGCCCGAAACAACGACAACGTTTTTGAATCAAACTTTGGAAATGCCTCTTATCCTTGCGCCCGTTGGATTTGCGGGAGTCTATGCGAAAAGGGGAGAAGTGCAAGCTGCGCTCGCTGCAAAAACGCGCGGCATTCCTTATTGCCATTCCTCGACATCTATTTGTTCGATGGAAGAAGTGTTTAAAGCGACATCAGCTCCTTTTTGGTATCAATTCTATCCTTTAAAGGATCGAGTCATCTCTTTAGAATTGCTAAGAAAAGCCGAATCTCTTGGCGTAAATACGCTTGTCATTACTGTTGATCTTCCCTCAATTGGTATTCGCCATCGTTATCAAAGAAGCCTTGCATCAAGAAGTCGAATACAAGAGCTTTTAAACCACTTTAGTTGGGTAAGAAATGTCCGCCTACTTGGAGGGCCTCTCGTGCTAGGCGATTTTGTCCCTTATGCAAAAGGGTTAAACACATTATCTTCCATGCGAAAATGGCTTGCGGCGCAACTCATTCATGATTTGAATTGGGAAGAATTAGAATGGGTTCGTTCCGTATGGCCTCATAAGATGATCATTAAAGGTCTTCTTGATGAAGAGGATGTGGTTCAAGCAACACGAGAACGTGCTGACGCTATCGTAGTTTCCAATCATGGCGCTCGTCATATAGATTCCATTTCTTCTACGATTTCAATTCTCCCTCGTCTTCTTGAGAAAGCCCACGTTCCCGTTTTAATCGATGGAGGTATCTCAAGCGGTCTCGACATGGCAAAAGCACTCGCGCTTGGCGCAAAAGCATGCCTAATAGGCAGGCCATGGGCCTATGCTCTCGCGGCAGATGGAGGAAAAGGAGTTGATATGCTATTGAAACGGTATCAGAACGAACTAAAATCGGTGATGTCGCAAGTAGGCGTTTCCAAAATCGAAGACCTTAATGGCATAATAGCGGAATCGTTTAATTTTTAAATTAAGCCGTTTTTTCTAAACAATGGGCAACGTAGCAATTGCCTTTAAGGAATAAGGATCCGATTTTCCTTTAAATTTGTGGTAGCCGAGGCCTGCGATCATGGCGGCATTGTCTAAAGAAAGTCCATTATCAGGATAGTGCGTATCAAATTTAGCGAGATAGGTTTTGAGCGCCTGGGAATTAGTAACGCCGCCTCCAACGAGGAGTGTTCGTGTGCCGCAGGCCTGCATGGCGAGCTCAATTTTTCTTTGTATATCCGTGAAGGCCGCATGTTGAAATGAAGCCGCGATGTCGTTTTTATCTTGCTCTGTAGGATTCTCAATTTTTTGGTAGGCGTAAAGCACGGCGGTTTTAAGGCCGCTAAATGAGAAAGCAAGGGGCTTTCCCTTAACTTGTCCTGCTTTAAAGAGATGTTTTTTAGATCCGCTTAGCGCCATTTTTTCGATGATGGGACCCCCAGGATAAGGAAGGCCCATGATTTTTGCGCATTTATCAAAAGCTTCGCCGACAGCGTCATCTACTGTCTCGCCAATAATCACATATTCGCCAAGCGATTTGATATGTACAAGCGTTGTATGGCCCCCAGAAAGGATCGCGCCAATAGCTGGCAAAGGAATAGATGGGTTTGCCATTAGGCATGCGTAAAGGTGCGCTTCAATATGATTTACACCAACAAAGGGGATGTTATTGGCAAAAGAAAGCGCTTTTGCGGCATTTAGGCCAATCATTAGTGCTCCAATGAGGCCAGGTCCATGCGCGACAGAAATCAAATCAATTTCGGAAAGGGGAGTTTTGGCTTGTTTTAGCGCTTCATCAATAATCGGCATAAGCAAATCGATGTGGCGTCGGCAGGCAAGTTCCGGTACAACTCCACCGTATGCCTTATGCAAGTCTATTTGAGAGCTGACAACGCTTGATAGAATCTGTTTTCCATCAACGACTACGCTTGCGGCCGTTTCATCACAGGTCGTTTCAATTCCTAAAACTCTCATGATTAAGAGTTTAACAGGGAGGCGGCATCGCGATCAAGGATAAGATTTACAGGAACATTCAGGTTAAATAATTTTTGTACAGGATACTGGACAGGATCGACAGGACCTGTAAGGACTTTTTTGATAATCTCAGCTTTATCCTTCCCTAAAACATAAAGATTCACAGTATCGGTTTCTTGAATCGCTTCATATGTAAAGGTGAGGCGCCAGACTTCCTTTTCAGGGAGATAGTTTGCAACGACGAAACGTCCTTCAGCATTGAGGGCATGCGTATAAGGAAAAAGAGACGCGATATGTCCGTCTCCACCCATTCCCAACATGATTAGGTTAAAGTGAGAAGGTAGCGCCTCTTCATATTTTGTTGCCGCTTGGGAAATATCACCGCCTTTATACATGGCGTTAATTTGAATGCCCTTCACGAGATTTTTAAAACCGGCGTCCCAGGCCATTTTGAAATTACTTTGCGGATCCTTCATGTCGACAACTCGTTCGTCGCTAAAGTAAATTTGAACTTTCGACCAATCAAGATCCGTTTTTTTAAAACGTTGAAATATCGCTTTTGGAGTCGATCCTCCTGATAAGGCGACATTAAATTCTCCGTCCTTTTCAATCGCATTTTTACCCAGCTCAATCCAATTTCGAGCCGCGAAATCCAATGTTTCTTCTTTATTTCCAGGAGTGATAATAGATAAGCTCATGAGACTACACGATATTTGAATTGTTTACGAAATCATGAGACATTTTAACGAATATTACAACCCTAAGTTATTAACAGGATCACGTTCATGCAGTCTTTGACTGCATAAACTATGGATCCCACCTTCGGTGGGGCAGCTGAGGCGCTAAAGGCGCCTTTATTATAAAGACTGCAAAGCAGCCCCCTTATTTGAATTCATCCTTTAAGCCTTCATCCTTCTGCCTTAATTTTTCAGGCGTTGAAGCATGAGACGATAGTCCTGCGATATATCTTCAAAAAAGATTTCGCGCCAGAATCTAAATCCTCTTTGAACATGAGCTAAAGGAAGGCTTTCAGGCATTTCGCAATAATCGCCAAACTCGATATGAATTTCGCAGGCAAAGTTTTTTCGTCGGTAGTTAAAAAACGAATTATTCTCTCCTTTAATGACAATCGAAATGATATCTCCGGGACGAGAGCCATGATTGGAAAGGGGAGTTAAAGTAAATTTAACTTTATCCTCATAATGAAGCTTGGCTTGCAGCCAAGCCTTTAAGTAAAAGGCTTGAATTTCTGGATTTGGAAGGCCCGGCGTTTCATCGCCGTTATACTCGATAATAACTTCGTTTGCTTTCTTGACATGCTTTATTTCTTCTAGATTGTCAATCGTATTGGCAAGGATTTGTCTCCATCCGGAAATCGCAGCCCAATTTACATCGCGATATTTCGCATCATGTCTTTCAAGCATGCGGTCCGCGAAAGAATGAATATCTTTAATGCAGAATGAGTCAAATACGACTCGATCCACATACGGATAGAGAGCGGGTAGTATGGTTTTATCGAGTGTTGGATCGTCTCCCCACAGAGCAAAAATGGGAATATCTGGTATTAACAGAGGGAGAAGTAGGAACGACGCCTTTTTTTCATCGGATGCGCTAAGAGTAATTTCAATGAAATCACAAGGAATATTTTCTTTAACGTCAGCTGATATTTTAAATTCGAGCTTATGATCAGGTCTTATATAAAGGAATAAGATTCGGCAAGGGAATTTCTCAGTAAGTTTACTAAGCAGGCTCTTAATATATCTTGAGCGCTCTTCTGATGATACATAAACAATCAAATTAAAAAGCGATGCTCTTGATTTAATCCCTTTTTCTGCAAAAAGCTTTGTTAATTCTCCTTCAATCTTGGAAGGATCGGAGAGGATCATAGCCGTCTCCATTCACGGCCGTCTTCTTTAAGGAGCTCATCCGCAGAATGCGGCCCCCAGGTTCCTGAATCGTAATTTGGGAAATGAGGTCCTTTTTCTGAATGCCACTTTTCAAGAACAGGTGTAAAGAGCTCCCAGGAAGCAAGGACTTCGTCGTCTCTTGCGAATAGGGTAGAGTCGCCTGCCATACAGTCTACGATTAAACGTTCATAGGCTTCGGGAGGGGTGGATCCAAAGTAGCTGCCATAACGGAAATCCATTTTTACCGGTTGAATCATGGTATTTAAGCCAGGCACTTTGCAATTCATTTTAAGAGAGATTCCCTCATCCGGTTGAATACGTATTACCAATACATTCGGCTGAAGCATATTTTGCGGATTTTGAAAGAGGACGAGAGGCGCTCTTTTAAAAGTGATTGAAATTTCAGTTACTCTTTTTGGAAGCCTTTTACCGGCTCTAAGATAAAAGGGGACATTTGCCCAACGCCAGTTATCGATGAAGAGTTTGCAGGCTACATAGGTTTCTACTCTTGATTCGCGGTTTACATTGTCTTCCTGGCGATAGGCTCGAACCTCTTCCCCATTTACAAGGCCAGCTCCATACTGACCTCGAACAATATGTTTTTCAAGATGATGGACAGGAAATGGACGTATCGCTTGCACGACTTTAACTTTTTCATCACGGATGCTATCTGCCGATAAATTGATCGGCGGCTCCATCGCGACAAGTGATACAAGCTGCATCATGTGGTTTTGAACTATATCTCGAAGCATGCCGGCTTCTTCCCAAAATTTGCCTCTTGTACCTATCCCGATTTCTTCCGCTACGGTAATTTGGACATTATCAATGTGGTCGTGATTCCAAAGGGTTTCAAAAATCGGGTTTGTAAATCGGAAAACAAGTAAGTTTTGTACGGTCTCTTTTCCAAGGTAGTGATCGATACGATAAATTTGGCTTTCGTCAAGGTGTTTCGTGAGATCGTTTTGAAGCGCGATAGCACTTTTTAAATCAGTTCCGAAAGGCTTTTCAATAATAACGCGCGTGAATTTATCTTTTGTTTTATTGATGAGGCCGTGTTTATTCAGGCGTCCAACAATGTCTGGAAAATAGCTCGGGGGAACGGAGAGATAAAATATTACATTTCCGCCCGTTTCAAACTTCTTTTCAAGTTCGCTTAGTAAAGTTTTTAAAGATTCATAACCTTCATCGTTATCAAATTCGGAGCGATGATAAAAAAGATGTTCGGAAAAATTTTTCCACACATCATGATCAAGCGGTTTTGTGCGGGAGAATTTCTCGATACCTTCAAGCATCTCTTTTCGGAAATCGTCATTCGATTTATCGCGTCTTGCGAAGCCTACGCAGGCAAAATGAGAGGGGAGAAGCCCTTCTTTAGAAAGATTATAAAGAGCGGGAACGAGTTTTCTATTAGTCAAGTCGCCGCTTGCGCCAAAAATGACTAAAATACAGGGTTTTGGATTCTTTTGCTCTCGGGAGCGATCTTGTAAGGGATTCATAAGTTTATAAGATAGAGAGTATTTCTATTTTTGGAAAGTGGAGGGTATGTAAAATTCGAGATTCGAGTGCTTTATAGTCTTTCTTTTCAAGTTACTTAAGTAATGCTATCTTGTGATTTTTGAAAAGAGATATGGTCTAGATAACTTTGCAGGATGATGATAGCTGCGATAGAATCAACGATTTGAGATCTTCTGCGGCGAGTTAACTCGGATTCAAGAAGACTCTTTTCCGCTTGCGCGGTCGTTAATCGTTCGTCCCAGGGTAAAATGGGACAATCGATTAAATTTTTTAGCATTTCGATAAAGTGAGTGACTTCATCGGCGAGAAATCCCATTTTTCCATTCATCATGAAAGGCATTCCAACGATTATTTTTTCAATCGTATACTTTCTTGATAAAGCATCGGCTTTTAATTCATTGATTAGTTTTTTTGCAGTGTCTTCACCCTTTTTTTCAGTAAATATGGTTTTAAAAGGGGTTGCGATGATTTTAGATTCGTCGGAAATGGCAACGCCAATTCTCTTAAGTCCAAAATCTATCGCAATGATTCTACTTCGCATGCTTAATCGCAGCTCCTACGAAATCTCTGAAAAGAGGATGGGGATCGGTCGGTTTAGATTTAAATTCAGGATGGTACTGAACGCCTACCATCCAGGGATGATCTTCCACTTCGGCCACTTCGCATAAATTGCCCCCTTCGAGTATGCCCACAACCTTGAAGCCTTTCGGCTCCATCTTTTCGAGGAATTTATTGTTGAATTCATAACGATGGCGATGTCTTTCAGATACCACCTCTTTGCCATAGGCTTTGTACGCATGGCTGCCCTTTTTTAGGTGGCAATTGTAGGCTCCAAGGCGCATCGTGCCGCCAAGTTCTTGCACATCTCTTTGTTCGCTTAAAAGGGAAATGATGGGGTGTGGAGTAAAAGGATCTATTTCGGTTGAATTCGCGTCTTTAAGGCCGGCTGCGTGTCTTGCGAATTCAACTGCCATTACCTGCATGCCGAGGCATATGCCAAAATAAGGAATTTTCTTTTCGCGGCAATATTTTGCGGTCATGATTTTGCCCATCCAGCCCCTTTCGCCAAAGCCTCCAGGAACAAGATACCCGTCGCATCCTTTAATGAATTCCTCGACAGTCCCTTTTTCAAGAACGCGATCGGCTTCAAAAGATTTGATTTCGAGCTCTACCTGATGGAAGATAGCTGCGTGTCTAAGGCCTTCATAAACCGATTTGTAGGCATCTTGATGCTGTACATATTTTCCTACAACACCGATCGTAATTTTCTTTTTTGGATTTTTAATGGAGTGAATGATTTTTTGCCATTCGTCCATCTTTTCTTGCTTTTTGACTGGAAGATCAAGCAGCTCGCAGACCATCTTGTCAAGGCCTTGTTCATGAAGCATGAGAGGGACTTCATAAATTGAATTTTTGACATCGGGCTCATCGAATACCGCTTTTCTCTGGACGCTGCAGAAAAGACTGATCTTGTCTTTTACTTCTTCGGAAAGGGACTCTTCGCAGCGGCATAGAATAATATCGGGAATGATTCCAAGATTTCGTAATAGCTGAACCGATTGCTGGGTAGGTTTTGACTTTACTTCTCCCGCTGCCCTCAAATAGGGAACGTAGGTTAAATGAATGTTGATGCACTCTTTTGGATGTTCATAGCGAAATTGTCTTATCGCTTCGATAAAAGGTAAAGATTCGATATCGCCGACTGTTCCGCCAATCTCAACTAGAACAACGTCTACATCATCTTGTTTTGCGCATTGCAGAATACGCGCCTGTATTTCGTCAGTCACATGAGGAATTACTTGGACGGTTTTCCCTAAATAATCGCCTTGGCGTTCACGTTTAATGACTAAATTATAGATCTGCCCGGAAGTTGCGCTAGACGAGCGTGTTAAAGGCGAATTCGTAAAGCGGTAATAGTGTCCAAGATCGAGATCTGTTTCAGCGCCGTCATCTGTTACATAGACTTCGCCATGCTGATAGGGGCTCATCGTGCCTGGATCGACGTTCAAATAGGGATCTAGTTTTAGAAGAGCTATCTTTAAACCTTTTTTTTCAAGGAGCAGGCCGATCGATGCGGAAGTTAGCCCTTTACCAAGAGAGGAGCAAACGCCCCCGGTTACAAAGATGTATTTTGTTGCCATAGTCGTTTTTCCACTTTTTGAATGTCTTCAGGTAAATCAACCCCAATTCCGCCCTCTTTTACAAGCGCGACCTGTATGGAATAGCCGTGTTCTAACACTTTTAGCTGTTCCAAATCTTCATGAATTTGAAGGGGGGTAGGAGAGAGGGTGCTATATTTTAATAGAAATTCGCGTCGATAAGCGTAAAGGCCCAAATGTTTAAGAAAGGGAAATTCCTTTTTCTTCAAACTTCCCGGAATTAAACTGCGACTGAAATAAAGCGCTCTGCCATTAATGTCGCATACGACTTTTACAACGGAAGAGCTTAAAGCTTCTTCTTCAGAAAGTCTTGTTGCCGCAGTCGACATGACGGCGTCTTTATCTTCTTTTAATTTAAAGATAATTGCCTCGATCGCTTTAGGATCTACAATGGGTTCATCGCCTTGAATGTTGACCACGATAGAGCAACCCTTAAATCTTGGATCCGTATTAATAACCTCTGCAAGTCTATCGGAGCCGGTAGGGCAGTCGGGAGAGGTCATGACGACATCGGCGTCAAAACTTTTTGCGTGATCAAATATTCTTTTATCATCCGTCGCGATGATCAAATGATCTATTCCCTTAACGCGCCTCGCATTTAAATAAGTGTGCTCAATAAGCGTTTTATCGTGAATCTTGGCAAGCGGTTTTCCGGGAAAGCGTTGGCTTTGATAACGAGCGGGTATAATCCCAATAATTTCCATGCGCTCCATCGTAGCAAGGGATGCGGTTTTCATTCAAAGGAAACAGCAGAAGAAAGGATATAGCTGGAAGTTTGATTTAAAAGCTTGGATATGAACATTGTATAAATTTTAATTTATTTAAAAATATTCATAAATTTGATTTGATGTGTTAGCTAAAAAATAAATGTATTACAATTGTATATGATGACTATTAAACAAAAATTGTTTAGGATATTTGATCAATCAAAGTTTGTTTACAATCCTTGGCTTTACAAAGCTCAATCAATCGCATATAAATTAGATCGCGAAACCAAACCTTATCGTATTCTTTTAGTAAGCGATAATTTATTTTATACAAGTGAACAACAGTTTTCGCCTTTATATTACAATCGCGGATACCTTCGAAAGCATCACAATATCATTTTTAACCATTTACTTATTAAAGATGCTAAAAGCCTATCAAGATCCGAACTTTTGCATTACGACACTATAGGGATCAAACTTGCTTGGTTTACTCCAAATGAATTAGTGCTTGAACTGGTCGATTATTTTTTTAAATCAAAAGGAGTAGACACAAGATTAATTTACTTTGATGGGGATGACGATCTAAATATCCAGTTTGCGGAGCTTATGCCTTTTTTAGATATTTACGTAAAAAAACAGGCATATTTAGAAAGAGAAAAATATTTGCAAACATACGAAGGAAAATCAAATTTAACTGATTATTGTTTTAAGGAATTCAAAATTGATTTAAAAAAACACCATGTTTTACAGACAAAGCCCTTATCTGATCAAGATCTCGCAAAAATCAGTGTCGGTTGGAATATAGCTTTAGATGACAAAATCCGTAAATTAGCTGCAAGAAATCCCTTATCTCGAGCATCGGATAAAAAAATCGATATTCTTTATAGAGGTACAACAAATTCTGATCAGTGGATCTACCCTTTGAGATACGTTGCGTTTAAAAAACTTGAGACATTTAATTCTAAATCAAAAATTATAAACTCAATGGATAGGGTTACACAAAATCAATATAACGATGAAGTGAAATACAGCAGGATATGTATAAGCCCGTTTGGGTTTGGAGAAGTCTGCTGGAGAGACTTTGAGGCTATCGTTTATCATAGTCTATTGATAAAACCAGACATGAGTCATATAGAAACCTGGCCAAATGTATACATTCCTTATGAAACATATATTCCTGTTCGATGGGATTATGAGGATCTTGAAGAAAAATGCGACTTTTATCTTAAAAATTCAGACGAAGCTGATAGAATCACACAAAATGCCTATAAAGTTTTTAAAGAAAGTCAAAAGAGAGAGAGTTTTGCAGATCGATTGCTAAAGACTTTAAGGATCAACAAATGAAAAAATATGATTATTTAATAGTTGGCAGCGGACTCTACGGCTCTGTTTTTGCTCAACAATTGAAGGAAGCGCAAAAATCGGTTCTGGTCATCGAGAGGCGAAATCATATTGGCGGGAATTGTTTCTCATACACGTACGAAGATACAAATATTCTCATTCATAAATACGGAACTCATTTATTTCATACCGACAATAAAGCGATCTGGGATTATATCAATCAGTTTTCAGAATTTAATCGCTATCAGCATAGAGTTTTAACTAAACACGGCGGAAGAGTTTATTCGATGCCAATAAATCTTGGAACGATAAACTCATTTTATGGACTAGAGTTAAGTCCGGGTCAAGTTGAGGCTTTTTTAAACGAAAGGCGTTCTGTAAATTCTTCGACGAAGAACTTTGAAGAAAAAGCTATAAGTTTAATTGGGATTGATTTGTATGAAGCTTTTATAAAAGGCTATACTCTAAAACAATGGCAAAGAGATCCTAAAGAGCTTCCGGCAAGCATTATTAATCGCCTACCTGTACGAAATTCATATTTTGATAGTTACTTCGATGATCTCTATCAAGGCGTTCCGGTAGATGGCTATACCCCTATTTTTGAACGCATGTTAAAGGATGTTCCTGTCGAGTTGAATGTCGATTTTTTTTCCGATAGAGCTCATTGGGAATCGATTGCAGACAAGATAGTTTATACAGGTCCGATTGATCGATATTTTGATTACTGTCATGGACGTTTAAACTGGAGATCTGTGCGTTTTGAGGTAGAAAGGTTAGCTATCGACGACTTTCAAGGTACAGCCGTTATGAATTATGCCGATGTCGATGTTCCTTATACCCGCATACATGAACCCAAACATCTTCACCGCGAAAGGACAATAAAAAAAGATGTGACGGTTATTATGAGAGAGTTTTCGCACGTTGATCAAGAAGAGCCGTATTATCCTGTGAATACTGATAAAGATAGAAAGAAAATGGATCAATACAAAGCATTATGCAATAAAGAAACAAACATATTATTTGGCGGAAGGCTTGCGATGTACAGATATTTTGATATGCATCATGTTATAGCGCTCGCACTTAGTCACTCCAAAATGGAGTTAAGTGGGCATAAGCCTTTAAGTTTATAGAAAACATAGTGTTAAATCTTTTTTGTATTTAATCTATTTTCCTTCTGCCTTCCTCCTTCTGCCTTCCTCCTTTACCCAAACTCCTCGAAAAGTTTATTCTCTCCCTATGTACACCTTCTTTCTTACCTTTGCGGCCCTTCTTTATGCCCCCTATTTTTTCTGGCAGATGCTGGTTAAAGGCAAATATCGTAAGAGTTTTTTGAAACGGTTTGGTAAAGATTTTCCTGAAGCACCTAAGGATAAGAAGGTTATTTGGGTGCATGCCGTTTCTTTTGGCGAAACGAAGGCGGTTATGCCCCTGATTAAAAAGATCAAGGAGAACCAACCCGATTATTGGGTGTTGCTTACTACCGTGACCGAGACAGGGCATGCCGAAGCGAAGAAGGGGTGTGCAGATAGCGTTCACTATCTCCCTTTCGATTTTATTATCAGACCTATCGTCAGAAAGGTGAAGCCATCCAAAGTGATTTTATGCGAGACCGATTACTGGTATAACTTTTTGGATGAAGCCAAAAAGAACGGGGCTGTGAATGTCGTTGTGAATGGAAAGATTTCCGAATCCTCATTGAGACGTTTTAAGGCCGTCCCCTTTTTTGCTAATAAATTATTTGAACTTATCGATCTTCTAATCGTTCAAAACTCTCTCTACAAGCATCGCTTTCTTCAGCTAGGGATTAATGAAGATAAAATCAAAGTTGGCGGCAACATTAAACTTGATTCGGACGCGGAATATATGTCTGAGGCCGCGATAGACGATTTTAAAGGCAAATTGAACATCAAAAATGAACCTGTTCTTGTGGTAGGCTCCACGCACGATCCTGAAGAAAAGCTATTTTTGGATGCTTTTGAAAAGGCGCATAAAGAGTTTCCCGATCTTAAAATGATCCTTGTTCCCCGTCATCCGGAGCGTTTTGATGCGGTTGCAAAACTGATCGAGGATAAAAAAATTCCCTTTTCCCGCTTCACGAAAGGCGTAGATTCAAACGCCCAAGTCATTCTAATCGATGCTATGGGGCAGCTTAAAAAATGCTATCAAATCGCAACGCTCGCTGCCGTTTGCGGAAGCTGGACCCCTAAAGTGGGGGGGCATAACATTTTAGAGCCTAGCTTTTACGGAAAAGCCGTCCTTTTTGGGCCCTACATGTCGACGCAACCCGACTTCTTAAATCTGATGAACGAATACAAAGCGGGTCTTCAAGTTGAAGAAAATGAAATTGCAGATACGCTCATTTCGCTTTTAAAAGACAAAGAAAAAAGGGAAGCTTTAGGGAATCAAGGAAAGCTCTTAATCGAAGAGAGCCAAGGCGCGTTAACAAAAACCTATTCTATGTTTCTTGGACAATGATTTTTGCTATAAGATCATCAATGTCTCTAAAACCATACATACGATCTCTTATTTCTCTTATGATTCTTTGTTTTGGCACAATCATTTTTTTACATTTATTTAACATGGCAATATAAACGTTGCCGTTATAATTGCTAGTGTCGATAACTATTTCCTCAATTGAATCTATGATATTATCATAAAACGGAAATAATGAATTTTTAAGGGTAAATACCTTCACTTTAGATTTTGAATCGCTATTTGGATCACGACCTACTTGCCAATTATACGGTGAAATTTCACATGAATCTAATACAAGTTTTTCGATTCGATAATTGTAAAGTATTATATTAAAATCATTAAAATTCGAATTAATACCAACCAGTTTCAATGATGTTAGTTTTGGTAGCGTTAAAACACCGTGCAAGAGAAGGGGTTTTCCCTCCGGGATAAATGCAAGTTCAAGATGATTAAGTTCTTTCAATTCGACCAAATGGGCAAGGCCTTCTCTTGTTAACGCTTGAGGATTATTAGGATTGATTTTTCCAAGCAAAACGCTTTTCGCCGTTTTTGGAATTAATTTTAGCAATCCATCCGTGACATAAAATTCTCTTAAATCGATAGGTTCGACCAAGCATCTCAGCTGCACTTTTGCTGTCGTAGAGAGGCTAGTATTTGAAATGTTTATGCTTTTGAGATTAGGCATTTTTTTGATGTGATCCACAATACTATCGGTGATGAGCTGATTGCCTAATAGGTTAAGGTGTTCGATTGTGAGAGGTAATTCAAGAATCGAATCATCCGGTAAATCGGGGATGTCTGATAGATCAAGCGATCTTAAGCCTTTATGAGTCTTTATAAAATCCCACAATTCAACGGTCGATTTAGGAGTCAGTTTTAAATCTAATACGCTGATTTGACTGAGCGCGGCAAGTAAAAAAGCTTTATCAACTTTCACCCATTCGTTAATCGCAAGTCCAATAAAAGAAATGAGCGCGCTAACCATTTTTTCCCAGAAGGAAAGTTCTCTTGCTTCTTCAAGTTCTCGATTGAATAATTTTTGCAGCGTTGCTACGAAGTTGTCATTCTGCGTATGATGAAGATAATTATGAATGTCGATCGCAAGTTCAAGGTCATCTCGATTCTTAGGATCCAAGGTTTCAAGCATCCTATTACCTGGGTCTAAAGATTTTAAAATATCAGATATAGAACTATTGATTATTGCTCTGGTCTGTAAAAAATCAGAGGGAGGTTGTTCCAAAAGAAATTTAAAAATTTTTACAATATTTTTTTTGTTAGGCTGCAAATACGGGATGGCATAAATATTATCAAACTCACTTTGAAGAAGAAATCCTAAAAGCTCTTTGTCGATCGGCTCTTTTTTGCCTTGGTAGCTATCGCGCGATTTAAAATAATCGAACTTTTCAATTAACTTATCCATCGCATAGAAGGGGATGCCATCTATTAATTCTTTATCTTTATACAGTCCGCTTTTATCGAGAAGTTGATGCCAGAAAAAATAGGTGTCGTCGCTTTTATCTTTAAGGTGATCTTTTAAAAGCACTATGAAACGATTTTTTTCATCTGGGTTAAACGTTTTCAGAAAAGTGCCGATTTGATCTTCTGCCCCTTTTGCGTCGCTTTTGAGCATCAAATCGGTTATCCGATCAAATTTAGCCTCTCTTTCAGCAGGGGATAGGCTGCTGTATAATGCGGCTAGGTCTTTTACTTGTAGAGGGGTTAGCGGATCTTTGGCATCAAGCAAGGTTTTTAAACGCTCCTCTTTAAGAGGCATAAGTTTATCATTAAGTGCTTGAAAACGGGATTTCTCGGCAACTTTTTCGAGCTCAAGAATTTCTTTAGCCGTAATATCAAGTGGCTTTTCTTCAAAAAGGGCAACAATGATAACGAATTGTCTAGTCGTTAGTTTTTTTATACTTAGCCCTGGAGCTAATTTTTCAACCAGTCTGATCTCAAAAATGGGTATCTGAGATCCAAAATCGTCTAAATCGTCTAAAAATTTAACTAGTTTTCTGGGTAATTCACCAATGGGTTTACCCTCGATAATTTTTGCTGCCTTAATGATATTTTCGGGTGATTCAAGATTATTGATGTACTTCCAGCATTTTTTTAAAATAATCTCTTTTTTATCCCTAAAATGTTCAATATTCTGGATGATATAGCGTAAATTTTCTATTTCATTTTTATTCAGTTCGCCTTTTTGGTTTGGAACGCTATTTTTCCAGTCGATATCGGCAAGCTGAGAAAGTCTGACTGTCATAAAATTTCCGCCTTGTTTTTAATACGCTTCAAACCTGCACTCAAAAGACCCCTTGATCGTTTTCAAATACCTATTTTATACTTCTTGAACTATGATTTTTGCAGCCAATTCATTCTTATTAATATTGATAAAACCCGTTTGATAAATCTTATTCAGAATTTCGTTTCTGATCTTTTCGTTCGGAACAAACATTTTCTTGCATTTTTGAAGGATAGGTACATAGACGTATCCGCTATAATCGTCACAATCTAGGGTTATTTCATCGAGCGAATCTACAAAATCTTTATCAAATTGGATTTTTGAGTTATTAAGAACAAGCTTTTTTAAAATCGATTTTTCATGATGACTATTCGAAATTGAATCGTACCAATAATGATCAACTAATTTACATGAATCTAAAACGAGCGTCTCAAGACGGGAATCAAAAAATAGGGGCTCAACATTTTTAAATTTACTTTCGATTTCAACCAGTTTCAGCGAGGTTAGGTTAGGCAGTTTTAAAACTTCTTTTAGATCAGGTTGAATTGGTAAAAATGCTATTTCAAGATGACGGAGCTCTTTTAAATGGGTTAAATAAGCAATGCCCTCTTTCGTTAACATATCAGGATAATCGGGGTTGAGCCTTCCAAGTAAAACGCTTTTTGCATTTTTTGGAATCATTTTGAGTAAAGCATCATTTACATAAAACTCCCTTAAATCGATAGGCTCACATAAGCATTTAAGCCTTACTTTATCTTGCCATGAAAGCATGGTCTTCGAAACATTAATGCTTTTTAGGTTAGGCATTTTTTCTATGTGAGCGATGATTTTATTGGTGATGAGTTTATTTTTTCTTAAATTTAAGTGTTCGAGGGTAAGCGGCAGTTCAAGAATCAGAGCATCCGGTAAATCGTGTATGTCTGAAAGGTCAAGCGACCTTAATCCCTTGTGTTGTATAATGAAGGGCCACAGTTCTTTCGTTGATTCAGCTCTTAATTCTATGTCCAGCACGTTAAGCTGGTTAAGCGTCTTCAAAAGGAAGGCTTTATCGACTCTTACCCATTCGTTAAACGCAAGCCCAAAAAAAGTAACGAGCGCGCCCACGATTTTTTCCCAAAAAGAGAGTTCTCTTGCCTCATCAAGCTCTCGATTAAATAGTCTTTGTAGCGTAGCTTCATACCTTTTGTTTTCGTTTTTAGTAAGGTAATTTTGAATGTTGACTGCGACAACAAGATCGTCTCGATTCTTTGGGTTTAATGATTTTATAATCTCGAGTAGCGCCTCATTGACTCGCACCTTACTTTTTTCAAATTCGCCCGAAGGCCGCGAGATGAGGAAAGCTAAAATTAAGGAAATATTCTTTTTATCGATCTCTAAAGGAGGGATTGCATAGATATCCTTGAATTCCGCGTGCGATATAAACCGAAGAATCCATTGATCAATTGGGCCTTTGAAGCTAGGGTATTTCTCTACTAATTTATCTATTAAGTAAGAGGGAACAAAGCCTTTTGGCGTTTGATGATCATAAATCCCATTTTCATGAAGCAGTTGATGCCAGGAAAAATAGATGTCATCGGGTTTATCTTTCAGATGGTCTTTTAAAAGAGAAATAAAACGATTTTTTTCGTCTAGAGTTAACGTTCGAAGAAACTTGCCTTTTTCATCATACGCGACTCGCGCGTCCGAATTGATAATTCTATCGGCTATGCGATCGAAATCATTCTCTCTATCTTTTGGCATTGTGGTGGCGTAAAGAGCAGCAAGATCCCTAATTTCTTCAGCGTTCAATGTTCTAGTTTCTTCAAGCAAAGTATTGAAACGCTCTTTCATAGGAAGTAGTTTATCTCGAAGCGCTTGAAAGTTGAATTTTTCGGCAACTTTTTCAAGACCGAGTATATCTTCAGCATTGATCTCAATCTTTTTATCTTCAAATAAAGCAATAATCAGATCGAATTGTCTTTTCGTTAACTGTTTTAAATTTAAGCCTGGGACTAATTTTTCAATAACCTTGATGTGAAAAAAGGGAACATCCCATCCTTTTTCGCCTAAAAAATCAACCTGTTTTATGGGTAATTCATCGATGCGATTTGCTTCAATAATCTTTGCCGCCTCGATTATTTTTTCAGGCGATTCAAGACGGTTTATGTACTTCCAACATTTACTTAAAATAATACTCTTTTTATTTTTGAAAACTTCGATGTTTTGAATGATGTAGCGTAAATTATCAATTTCATTTTTATCGAGTTCGCCTTTTTGGTTTGGAACGCTATTTTTCCAGTCGATATCGGCAAGTTGAGAAAGTCTTACAGTCATAAAATTTCCGCCTTGTTTTTAATGCGCTGCAAACCCGCCTTGGAGAAATTATCGACGATACTTCCTGAATATTCGGTGTCTGGAGGAGCGGTTAAAATAATTCGTTTTAATGCCATTTTTAAGAGATGGTCAAGGATTGTATCATCTAAATGAATGCATTTATTCATTATGATCCCTTCAATCGATAGGGGCAGTTTGTGGAACTGTTCGATTGTGCAACTTTTTGGCAGATCTATGGTTTTGAGGTTAGTTAAGGTATTTACCCAAGTCCAAAAGGATTCGGGAGGATTTTCAGGCACAGGAAGGTGAAGAGAGGGGACATCTTTCAGCGTTTCATAAAGAAATGCCCTGTCCACTTCAATCCAGTAAGGTATGGATACTCTAAAAAAACTGAATAGCGCTTTCACAATCCCTTTAAATAGGCCTAAATCTTTAGCTTGATGAAAAGCTTCCGAGAAAAATTTAAATCGAAGCTCTTTATCCAATTCCTCGTCGAGTGCTTTGCTAAATTCAATAGCAGTCTTGAAATCTTTACGATTTTTGGGGTTCAAACTTTCTATAATGGTTTTAGCTTTTTTAATAAGAGCGGTATGAAGCTCAGGCTTATGGTTCCGTAAATTTTGCGCTTTAAGCATCATGATAATTTCGGGTGTTGATAACGTGTCGATCTTGTCGATTTCAAGTAAGTTTTCCTCATTGCTTATATCAAGCGTATGCATCGACTTAATGGCATTTTCCCTGTCTACGTTTGCATTCCGACTTGGATAAAGGTATTCAACCAGATTGTGGAAATCATCAGATGTGATTTTACTTAACTTAGACTTGATGTCGGAATCGGGATAGTCTTTCTCAAGTGCAGTTAGGAGGAAGCCATGAACCAAAGCCACTTCGTCTGAAAACTCTATAGAGGTATTTTTAAGGTTCAAAACAGATCCGCAAATACGAAGCGCTTGTACATATTCAGACCCGCTTTTCAAGCTTTCGATAAAGTTGTTGCATTTGCCTTTAAGAAGGGCGAGCTGACCCTCATTCATCTCGTCTTTATGTAAAATAATATTTTGCAGGTTTTCGAGGTCTTTGCCGTTCAGACGCCCTTCAGGATCGGGGATATGGTTTTTCCAATCAAGGCGAAGCAAAGAGTCAACCTGCATAATTTACCTCTATAATCTATTATACCAGAGGGCAAAAAGAGCAATGTAGAATATAAAAATTCTTAATCATAATTTAATAAATTGGGCTCTACATGCCTCTCATGAAGCTGTTATAAAAATATAAATCAAAAGCGCTTGCGATAAATGAGAGCGGATGCTAATCTTTTGTCAACTCTAATTCATCGCGGGGTGGAGCAGGGGTTAGCTCGTTGGGCTCATAACCCAAAGGTCGGAGG
>CAZABG010000046.1:1926-19456 GCA_964483465.1 uncultured bacterium | reverse complement strand
TGCCAAGGTATCCTTCAGTTATGAATTGGAGCACTTGGTAAACCTTCAGCTTCTTCAGCCGGAAGATTCAAAGAAAATTGCTCTAAGCGATAATTTGGTTACATTTGCCGGTAAATTTAGAGAAAAGCCTACCGATGAAGGCAAAAACCGTTACAAATTCCTTGAGCTTTTAAATCAAAGCCATGATCTCAACTTAGAGAAAGAAGTTCTATTAAAAGATCTTCCAAATCTAAAGAGCAAAGTGGTGGAATCGGCGGAATGGTTTTTAGCTTTAAGCGGAAATCCTGTTCCAAAAGATGGCTATGTCGTTGTAGACGAATTATATAATTCACAGAATCAAGACATGAGCATCATTTTAAAGGATGCAGGTAAAAAGTCGACAGACAGCTTAGCTCAGCTTAAAACCCGTTATAATGAAATCAAAGGAACGGCTGATAACGTTCAAGTAAAAAAGCTAGGAACTGATCTTGCTGAGCTTACGGCTCAAATGAGATCGCAGCAGCTAGGTATTGGTTCAGAGCCGTTAAAACAAAATTTAATTGCGATTGATAAGCGTTTAAACGATGTCAACGAATCTGATTTAGCTCCAAACAAGAAACTGGATCAATATGAGAAAGTCATAAACGATCTTCAGTTTGTTTTTAACTCGCTTAATGAATCAGAAGATCATGTTCGGCTATTAAAGCTTCGCTCTGTCAGAAACTATAAAGAAGCTGTCGATCAATACAACTCGCTTCAATCTAAGCTGGAAGAAAATCAGGCGCAGCTAGACAAAGCGAGACAGTCGGTTCAGCAAGTAGTATGGTTCTTCAATAATCAAGAGCTTTCAACAAGAAGCCTTGAGAAGCAAGATCCAGAAGTTTTCCATCAGTGGTTCCAAAATGCGCGTGAAGAATGGAATGCCTTTAACGAAAATAAAGGCGGCATTTTTAAAGCTCCTGATCAACCTACTAATATAGTTCTTGAAAAGACTTTCAAGAGTGAAGAGCCGGCACCCAACTATCTAAGCTACCTTTTCACGCTCCTTCCTGTTTTCCTTGTCTTGCTCGTTCTTTACTTTGTGTTCGCAAGGCAGATGAAAGGAGTAGGCTCCAATGCGATGAGCTTTGGTAAATCGCCTGCTCGCTTAATTATGCCCAAAGGCAACAACAAGATTACTTTTAAAGATGTTGCCGGAGTTGACGAGGCGATAGAAGAGCTGCAAGAGATAGTAGAATTTTTAAAGAATC
This sequence comes from uncultured bacterium, assembly GCA_964483465.1. Taxonomy (GTDB): domain Bacteria; phylum Chlamydiota; class Chlamydiia; order Chlamydiales; family Parachlamydiaceae; genus CAZABG01. Next base: position 18,227 of record CAZABG010000046.1, on the reverse strand, counting down.
CAAATAAGTTTACCGCGCTCGGCGGACGCATCCCTAAAGGGGTTCTTTGCGTAGGTCCTCCAGGTACTGGTAAAACCTTGATCGCAAGAGCAGTTGCCGGAGAAGCCGATAGACCGTTCTTCTCGATTTCAGGCTCTGATTTCGTTGAAATGTTTGTAGGCGTAGGCGCAAGCCGTATCCGCGACCTCTTTGACCAAGCGAAAAAGAGCGCTCCTTGCATCATCTTCATTGACGAGATCGATGCGGTAGGACGTCACCGCGGCGCAGGAATTGGCGGCGGTCATGACGAAAGAGAGCAGACGCTGAACCAGCTTCTGGTAGAAATGGATGGTTTTGAAGCTAATGAAGGGGTCATTTTGATGGCCGCTACCAACCGTCCCGATGTACTAGATAAAGCGCTTCTTCGTCCAGGTCGATTTGATAGACGAGTTATTATCGGACTTCCTGATATTAAAGGGCGTTTTGACATTTTAAAAGTTCATGCGAGAAAGATTAAACTCGATCCTTCCGTTGATCTGATGTCTATTGCAAAGAGCACAGCGGGTTGTTCCGGTGCTGATTTAGCCAACATTTTGAACGAAGCCGCTCTTCTTGCCGCAAGAAATGGAAGATCAGCTGTCACATCGTCTGAGATGGCGGAAGCTCGCGATAAGGTACTCTATGGTAAAGCTCGACGTTCGCTTGAACTGGATGACTCTGAAAAGCGTACGACGGCTTATCATGAATCAGGCCATGCGATCGTCGGATTAAATGTTAAAGGAGCCGATCCTGTAGATAAAGTCACTATTCTTCCACGCGGAATGTCGCTTGGAGCAACCATGTTCCTTCCACAGAAGAATAAGGTGAGCTATTGGAAGAATGAGATTTTAGATCAGCTCGCCGTATTAATGGGCGGAAGATGCGCGGAAGAAATATTCGTTAAAGATATTTCGTCCGGTGCTCAACAAGATATCGAACGCGCGACCCACCTTGCGAGAAGCATGGTATGCGAATGGGGTATGAGCGATGTCATGGGACCCGTCGCGTACGATGAACGCAGCGATTCAGGCCAATATCTTGGCTGGAATAACTACCATGACAAGAAGCATTCAGAAGATACCGCTAAAGCGATCGATAAGGAAGTTAAGAGTTTATTAGACGAAGCTCATAGAAGAGCTTTAGCTATTCTTGAGGCCAATCGGGAAAAAGTTGAGCTTATGACCGAGATGCTCATGAAATACGAAACATTGATCGACGAAGACATTCGCAAAATTGCGAATAATGAATGGACTGTCGAGGACAAAGACCGCAGGCTTAAGGAACAGGAGGAGTTACACAAGAAACCCGTCGCAACTCCGCCGCCTCCGCCGCCATCGAACACCCAATCGAAGGTTTCAAGCCCCTCGCCTCAACCTTTATAATATAATCCCGCAAGGGATTATGAAATAACTTCATCATCTTGGCCGCTTGGAAAAAGGCGGCCAAGACTTTTGCTGTATCTTCCTTAAAAAAAATAAGCGTGCTGTATTGAGAAGAGGAGGTCGACCCTCTTATAAAGCTATTCTGGTAATTATGGTTCGTGGTGTGTTTTGCGATTTCAACGGGATTGAATTTGCTAGTCGGATAAACAAGCAAGTAGAGATCTTTTTCTCTTTCTAAATTTATTTTGGATTTTTGGGCGCCTAATGCAAATAAATTTAATTTGATGCCTAGCCGATTGTTTACATACTGGGTGATAAAGCAATCATGCTTAATAGCCCAAAATAAATAGTGAAAGGCCAAACTTTTCCAATCAGTATTTTCAGGAAGAAGCGTAGCCGTAAAGATCTTTTGGCAATGATGCCTCCAGGAATCCTTATTGATTATTTGATTAAAGAGTGCGCACGTTCTTGCTGCAACTCTTAATTCGTGAGGATTTAGATAAGAAAATACAAGTCTCCATACGTCATTTACAATTAGATTAGGATTTAGAGACCTCTGGGTTGGTGTTGTCATCTGAGCCCCCCTTTAAGGTGAACTTCTCGTTTAATACCTCTAAATACAGATATACAACAGGAGTTAAATAAAGGGTAATAAGTTGTGAGATGATAAGGCCGCCAATGATAACAAGGCCGAGAGGACGGCGCGCTTCAGCAGAAGGTCCAAGGCCAATAGCGATAGGAATCGCCCCCATAATAGCTGCAAAGGTAGTCATCATGATCGGTCTAAATCTAACAATGCAAGCATCATAAATCGATTGTTCAACCGATTCATGCTTACGTATGTTTTCAAGCGCATAGTCTACGACTAGAATTCCGTTCTTTTTAACAATACCGATCAAAAGCAAAAGGCCAAGATAACTATATAATGATAGAGGATAGCCAAATATCCAAAGGGTTAAAAGTCCACCCACAATAGCTGGAGGAAGTGATGATAGAATCGTCAAAGGATGGATAAAGCTTTCGTATAAAATACCGAGAACTATGTAAATCGCGAAAATTGCAAGGATGAAGAGAAAAGCGGAACTTGTGATCGATTCTTCAAAAGTCGAGGCTGCTCCCTCCACTTGTCCGATTACATCTTCAGGGAAAGTTTCTTTTGCAAGTTTTTTTATCGACTCTAAAGCGGTGCCAAGAGGAACATTTGGCATTAAGCTAAAGGATGCTGTAACGGAGGGGAATTGCGAAATATGGTTAATTGAGGCTGGTCCCGTCGTTTCTGTCCATTTGGCAAGAGCGCGGATTGGAACTAGCGTGTTTGTAGTTTTTGACCTGACATAAAGCGATTCAAGGTCTTGAATTTTGACTTTATAGTTATCAAGCACTTCCAAAATCACATCGTATTGATCGAATGGCGTTTCAATTTGAGCGATTTTACCGCCGCCGTAGGCAAGTTGAAGGGTATTTTCAATATCTTCCACTTCAACGCCATATGAAGCGGCCTGGTCGCGAAGCACCTCGACATGAAGCTCGGGAGTATTAATTTCAAGATCTGAGCTAACCCCTACAATGCCAGGCAGCGTGGCAAGTTTATCCAAAAAGTCTGATGCCGATTTATAAAGGGTATCAGCATGGAGGCTCTGCATAGAATATTGGAATGCGCCTCTTGATTGCGGTCCGATCGAAATGTCAATAAGAGGGATATTTTTTATAAAAGTGTTTAAACCTACCACTTTCCATGCTTCGCCGTATATCTGATGGATAACATCTGTAATTGGCGCCCGGTCTGAGTAAGGTTTTAGGACGATAAAGGCAATCCCTTGCCTTGTTTGCGGGTATCCGGATAAAGAAACAAAAGAATTGATGTTGTCATTTTTTTTGATAACTTCCTCAAATTCGCCTTGAAGCTCAAATATCTGATCGGGTGAGGTTCCTTCTTGAGCTTGTGTGAAGGCAATCATAAAGCCTATATCGTCATCGGGAAGAAAATCTTTGGGCAAATAGATAAAGAAAAAGAGGCTTAATAAAACCGACGCCAAACCTACGGCAAGGACAGACATTCGATTCTTTAACACCCATTTTAGGGACGTTTTATATTTATCGAGCATCTTTTCATTCAGTTTGTCTGAAAACTTCTTAACACGGCTTTCGTCTTCTCCTTCTCTTGAGGATACAAAAAAGCTTGCAAGCATGGGCGTTAAGGTTAATGAAACAAATCCGGATGCAAGGATTACGATGATCATCGTCACTGAAAACTCGAAGAATATCTTTCCAATGAGTCCATACATAAAAACCAGCGGAATAAATACGGCTGCAAGCGATACGGTCATGGATAAGATGGTAAAGCTAATTTGCTTTGATCCTTCAATTGCCGCCTTATAACGAGGCTCGCCACTTTCTACTCGTCTTACGATGTTTTCCAAAACCACAATGGCGTCATCGACAATAAACCCTGTCGCAAGCGTTAACGCGAGAAGAGATAAGTTATCGATCGTAAAGTTAAGCATGTCCATGAACCAGAAGGTAATAATAATGGACATCGGCATCGCAATAGAGGGGATAATGGTATCGGCCGGTTTTCCTAAATAGACGAAGATTACAAGGACAACGAGAATAAGCGCGATAACGAGCGTCAATTTTACATCAAAAATCGATTCTTCGATTGAAAGCGATTTGTCATAGACGACATCAAGGTTTAATGAATTAGGCAGCTGCGCTCTAAGTTCAGGAAGACGCTGTTTAACCCTTTGGGCCACTTCAACGGTATTTGAACCGGGCTGCCTTTGAATCGCAACAACCACGCCGTTTTGCGATCGGTTTTTATCTACATACTTTAATTGAAAGCGGATGTTTTGAAGACTGTTGATCGCTTCGCCCACGTCTTCGATTCTGACCGGATTTCCGCTTTTATAGGAAATAATCTGGGGATTAAATTGTTCCGCGCTCTTTAACTGTCCGTCAACGCGGATAATCGCGGTTCTATCTATGCCGTCTATTTGACCTGTTGGCAAATTAGGGCTTGCTTTTCTGATAGCGCTTTGAACGTCAAGCAGGGTAACGCCTTGCGACGCGAGCATTTCAGGGTCGACCTGAACTCTAACTGCATAAGGAGAGCCGTAAGTTAATACCTGAGCGACTCCATCTACCGTCGCAAGCCTTTGCCCCACGAAAGTAAAGGCGTAGCTGTAGATATCCGACAAGAGCATGGTGTCTGACGTAACGGCAATATAGATAATCGGGGTATCAGAGGGATTTACCTTTTTAAAGGTAGGCGGATTCGGTAAATCGGGAGGAAGGTTTCCTTGGGCGGTGCTGATGGCTGTCTGCACATCGAGTGCGGCAGAATCCATACTTTTAGTCACTTCAAACTGAAGGTTGATCTTCGTTTGTCCGAGCGTGCTATTGGATGTTACTCGGGTAACGCCTTGAATCGTCATGAACTGCTTTTCTAGAGGAGCCGCTACCGTGTTGGCCATCGTTTCAGGCGATGCGCCCGGGTATTGTACTTGCACTTCAATGGTTGGATAGTCGACATTCGGCAAGTCGGAAACGGGCAGCTTGATATACGAAAGTATACCCACCATGAGCAGCGCGATCATGATCAAGGTGGTCATGATCGGGCGCTTTACGAAAGGAGCGGAAAGGTTCATTTCTCTTCCTTCATAATCATCACTTCGCTTCCGGGCTTAAGATTCAACTGACCTCGTGTGACTACTTTTTCGCCGAGCTTAATATTATCAACGACAACCAAATTATCGGTTCTTTCCTGAGGCGTCACTTTTCTCACTTCCGCCTTATTCTCTTTGTTGATCACAAATATATAGGCGCCTTGCTGCCCAAATTGAAGAGCCGATTCCGGCACAAGGATTGCGTTTGGTTTAATATTTAAGATTAGGCGGATCCTTACAAATTGACCCGGCCACAGTTTCTGTTGATCATTTTTTGCGATGCCTTTTAAGAGAAGTGTACCGGTCGCAAGATCGATATGGTTGTCGATAAAAAAGACGAATCCCTCTCCAAGTTTTACACTCCCTTTAGGGGGAAGAATATCAAAACGGAGTTCTTCTGTTTTGTAGTAACCGAGGATTTGTTCAAGTACTTTTTGCGGCAAAGAAAATTGAACCTCAACATCAGAAATCTGCTCAATGGTTGTCAACGGTTGCGAGTCTACGGGAGAGACAATGGTTCCCGGGTAGTAGTTAAATACGCCGATTTTACCATCTACATAGGCATGAACACGGGTGTAATCGAGATTGATTTTAGTTTGATCAAGTTCCGCCTGATCAACTTTAATTTGAGCACTATTGATTTCGACTTGCGCTTTCAATTCATCCGCAGTCAACGGAGCGACGTAATCCTTTTTAATCAGGATTTCGTTTCTTTCAAGACGTTTTTTGCTTAGTTCAAGCTGAGCTTTATCTTTAGATAGCGTAGCTAGCGCCTTGTCGTACGCAGCTTGATAAACAGAAGGATCGATGACAAATAAAAGATCGTCTTTTTTTACTATCTGACCTTGCTGAACGGCGGTAGATAAAAGTTTTCCTGTAACCTGAGGGCGAACTTCCACTTTTGTTAAACCATATATATTTCCGATCGCTTCAATAGTAACCGGAACATTTTGTTGAACAGGGGAGGCTACATTTACCGCAACCGGAGGAAATTTAGGAGCGCTCTCGCTTGAGCATCCATAAAGGATTAATAGGGCGGATATTATTGACTTCTTGCAGAAAGCGCTTTGTTTAGAAAAATTAGCAATTTTTGTGCAGATTTGTTGCAAAATTTTGAGAGCATATAAAGACATATGGTCGAAAAATTTTCCGACAAAGCTGCCAAAAAGGGTTATTTTAATGAACAACGCGAGTTCTGAAAGAAGTCTAATTTTCATTCCTTTTGAATTTCCTCTATATCGGGTTTCAAGCTTGGGCCGTTGTCATATACCATTAATATACCTACAGAATAGGCAAGCCTTGAAAGAGATCTAACCCAATTGGTTATAGCCTCGATTCTTCTTGCACGGGCGGTGGATATTTGGCTTTGGCTCGCAAGCAAATCGACGAAGCTGACAACGCCCGCCTTATAGCTTTCGAACGTAAGCGTGTAGGACTCTTGCGCAAACTTTAAAAATTCTTCTGAGGTCTTCAGCTGCTGCTTTGACGTCTCAAAGTCTGTATAAGTCGTTAATACATCGAGTAGAACGCTCTGTTCTTTTTCTGCCCAAGATTGATAGGCAAGATTCATAAGTTCATTTCTTTTCTTAATTTCATAGGTATCGTAGAAACCATTAAAGAAAGGGATTTCAATCGCAAGCGTTGTATCGTAATTGTGTGTTTGTAAAATGGGACTGTGTGTGTAATTCGCTTTTTGCATATTTAAATTCGCTGTGAATCGAGGCAAAAAGATCGATCTTGATCGCTCTAATTCGTAATAACTTTGAATATAAGTCGATTGATACGCCTTTAGGTCGGGTCGCGTAACTTTTGCAAGCTCGATTAAATCGCTTAGAGAGGCATTAATCTCTTTTACAGGAATTTGCTCTGGAATTTCTTCTACATCAAGAGGCGCATTTGGCTGCATGCCAAGGGCTGTGGTAAGCTGTCCGATCGCTACTTTTACCATGCCTTGAAGCTGCTCTAATTCTAATTGCGTATTGGCAAGATTAGACTGGGCTTGCAAGAGGTCGACTTTCGTTTTAATTCCGGCTTCATAAGAAGCTTGAGCGACATCGAGGTTGGCAAGCGAATCTTTAATATCTAATTCTTTCGCTTTGACGAGCGCTTTATTCTCAATATAGTTGTAGTATGCAAGCAGTACAGTGTTCATTACGTCCTGAATGCTTTGTACGTGGTTCCAATTGCTAGAAAAAAGGGCCATCTTGTAGGAGAGAATATTGTAATCCCTTCCGCCGAAATCAAAAATTAAATAGGAGATGTTTAGTTCATTTGTCCAGGTGCGATAATAACCAAGGCTTGCGCCACCATTAAAAGCTGAAGCTGCGGGTCTTAGCTTGGTTTCCTGATCGATGTTATCAAATAAGCCATATCCATCTATCTGCGGATAGCAATTGCTTTTAGACTGTTGATAAGCTTGAGCGTCGGCTCTTGCTTGCGCCCATGCTTTCTTCGTTGTTGGATTGCTCCTTAAAGCAATATCCATGATTTCAGTCAGTGTCATGCCTTTTTTAAAAGCATCGGCACCGATTTGTTCTTCTTCCATTTGACAAGGTGGGAATTTGCAAGAATCAAAATAGTGATCAGGGCCGCACGCAACTTCGCCGGAACAGCCTGGATCGTATTCTAAAGGCGAGCAGGCAGTGAGCAAAATCAGTAGGAGGAAGATTGGCATGATATCGATTTAAATAGTAAAACTAATAGGACCACTTATATCTAATGCTTACAATTAAAATCGACAACATTGAGATCTAAATTTTTTTACCACAGAGACTGTATGGAAAAAAGATAGGAGAAAAATCCGGCTAGAGGAGATCTAGCCGGTATAAGAATATATTATTGCGAAGGAGCGAGTGTTGCTTTTCGGCTAAGCTTTAATTGGCCGCGCTCGTTGATCTCAAGTACTTTTACCGTAATTTGATCGCCGATTTTCACAATGCCATCAAGTCTATCGATACGGCTAACGTCGTATTCAGATATATGGCAGAGTCCCTCTTTGCCTGGAAGAACTTCCACGAATAAACCAAAGGGTTGAATCGAGGTCACTTTACCGCTATAGGTTTTGCCTACTTCAATTTCCGCAACGATCGAATTGATCATCGCTTTCGCTTTTTCAATTCCTTCTAGACTGTTTGAAGCAATCGATACGACGCCGTCATCATTAATATCGATTTGTACGCCAGTATCTTCAATGATCTTACGAATATTTTTTCCGCCAGGTCCTACTACCGCGCCAATCTTAGTCGTTTTGATACGGAGTGTTTCAATACGCGGAGCGTATACCGACATCTCTTCTTTCGGTTTTGGACATGCAGCAAGCATTTTTTCCAGGATATGGATACGGCCCTCTTTCGCTTGAAGAAGAGCGGCTTTCATAATCGCAAGCGTAATGCCTTCGATTTTAATATCCATTTGGAACGCTGTGATGCCGTCTTTATCACCGGTCACTTTAAAGTCCATGTCTCCGAGCGCATCTTCAAGACCCAGGATGTCAGATAAAATGACGAACTTATCTTTTTCAAGGATAAGCCCCATCGCAATACCCGAAACAGGTCTCTTAATCGGCACGCCCGCATCCATCAACGCCAAGCAGCCGCCGCAAACGGAGGCCATTGAAGACGATCCATTCGATTCGGTAATATTGGACTCTAATCTAATGGTGTAGGGGAAGTTTTCTTTAGGAGGAAGCGTTGGCACAAGCGCTCTTTCAGCAAGTTTGCCGTGGCCAAGTTCGCGTCTTCCCGGCGATCCGATTCGGCCTACTTCTCCAACAGAGAAAGGCGGGAATGAATACTGTAAATAGAAACGGTGAGCGCCTTCGCCTTCGAGATATTCGTAACGCTGACCCATACTTTCGCCGCCAAGGGTGCAGACCGCAAGCGATTGCGTTTCGCCTCGGGTAAATAACGAGGAGCCGTGCGAGCGCGGCAAAATGGACTGCTCGATGTCGATAGCACGGATTTCTTTTGTGTTTCTTCCGTCTGCGCGAATGTTTTGTTCGAGAATCATTCTACGCATTACATTCGATGAAACGGTGCTGTAGGCAGATTCAATATCGAACTCTTTATGATTCGCAAAGTCGCCGGCCGGGTTCAGTTTCTCAAGAACGGTCGCGCGAGCTTGTTCAAACGCGGCTTCCCGCTTCTTCTTTTCTTTAATTTTTAAAGCTTCTTGTAAAAGGGGAGTCGCGATTTTCTCGACTTCGCTTTGCGTTTCAGGATTAATTTTTCTAAGGGAAGAATGGTCTTTTGGTTTGCCAATCTCTTTTGCCCAGCCTTGAATGGCGTTGCAAATCGTTATGATGTGCTGATGACCGAATTCAAGTGCTTCAATTAATTTTTCTTCAGTGAGGAAGTCGCAGAATCCTTCAATCATGAGGATCGCATCATGTGTTCCTGCAAGCATCAAATCAAGCTTCGACTTTTTTTGCTCTTCAACAGTTGGATTGATCACAAATGAACCCTCAATCATACCCACTCTAACGCCTGCAACAGGTTTTACGAGAGGGATGTGAGAAATAGCGAGAGCTGCAGAGCACGCGCAGATAGCAAGCGGCTCAGGGGAGTTGACGCCATCATACGACCACACATAAGACAATACCTGTACTTCATTATAGTAGCCTTCTTCGAACATTGGCCGAAGAGGGCGGTCGATAAGACGTGAAACAAGCGTTTCTTTTTCAGTGGGACGTCCTTCTCTTTTGATAAAGCCGCTTAGCGTTTTGCCGGCAGCAGAGAATTTTTCCTGATAGTCAACCTTTAAAGGGAGAAAATCGATGTTATCATCGGCTTTAGGGCTTGCTACAGCTGTGCTGAATACAAGAGTGTCGCCTGAGCGAACCAGAACCGCGCCGTGTGCTTGGCGGGCAATTTTCCCCGTTTCAAAGTATAGTTCTTTATTGGGGGCAAGTTTTACGGAAAGGGTCTTTCTTTCCAATGACATAGTAACTCCTAGATCTGTTGCTTGGAAAGGAAAGCTAGAATTCAGAGAGCTGCCTTTAAAAAAAGGCCTATGCGCAGGGCAGGAGAGAATGGCTTCGGTTAAAAGAAGCTCTCTGATTTCTATCCTATCCAAGACCGGGAGGCAGTTATGCTCCCCGGTAATGTTTTTTAAATTAACGTCTTAATTTAAGTTTTGTGATTAATGCCTGATAACGGCGTGTATCGGTCGAGTTTAGATAGTCTAATAGTCGTCTTCTTTGTCCGACGAGTTTGAGGAGAGATAAACGGGAAGCGTGGTCTTTTGGCGACCTTTTCAAATGCTCCGTCAATTCGGCAATTCTCTCAGTCAATATAGCGATCTGAACATCGGCTGAACCGGTATCTTTTTCGTGTAATTGGAATTTTTTGGTAATTTCCTCTTTCGTGCCTTTATCAAGAGACATCTAAAGAATCCCCTCGTTTGTGAGTTGTCAGATAATTAGAACTATTATACACCTTTTAGCCCTGGAAAATCAAGGGAATTTCTACTCCCTGGGGAGTCCCTGCTGAATAATGGTACAGGTATAGGCGCCGAAGGCGTGCTTCATCGTCAAATTGAAGCATAAATTCGACCCATCCCTGGTTAAAATAATACGAAATCAGCGTTTTTTGATTGAATCGCTCTTTTTTTACGGCGTTTTGAAAGCGATTTTCGGCTATTTCCCTCTTCATGTACTTAATAAGGGCCTTTGGGGGGCTTTTTGCCTCTAAAAGCTGCTTGATGAGCTCTTCGAGAGTATATTCAGAAGGCAGTTCGATTCCGAGCGCATCCGCCACTTCACTCGGCATTGATACCGGGTAGCGAAAACGGAGGGTAAAATGTGAAAAATAGCTCCACATGACAAATGATCATATTATATAGGATAATTTTTGCCAAATTACCGAGTTCCTCCGAGGTTCAAGAGAGGTCTAGATAAGAAATTATGGACACCCGCTTTTGCGATTTGCTATATTCACGTAATTCATATGAGAGCGATTTTTTTAGATATCGAGACGACGGGCCTTGATCAAACGAAGCATGTTCCTATCGATATTGCATTTATTATAATTGATGTGACAACGGGTCAGGAAATTTCCCGTTATGAAAGCGTAATTAAACACCCTTTAGAGATATGGCAGAAGCGAGACATAGGTTCTGTTGCTGTTAACGGTTTTAGTTGGGAAGAAATTGTATTGGGAAAAGAGCCTGAGGTAGTCGCAAAGGAAATTAAAGAAATATTTTTAAAGACCAATGTAAGGCGGTTGAAGTCCGTATTCATTTGCCAAAACCCTGCGTTTGACAGAGGGTTTTTTACTCAGCTCATCGATGTGTATACGCAAGAAAAATTAAACTGGCCTTATCACTGGCTCGATTTTGCGTCTATGTATTGGGCGCTTCTTGCAAAAGAGAATGCGGAAAAAGGATTTCCTTTTCCTGAAGAAATAAATCTTTCGAAGAATGAAATCGCAAAACAAAATCACTTGCCGGCGGAAGCCGAGCCTCACAAAGCGATCAGAGGAGTGGAACACCTCATAGCATGCTATAAAACGGTAGTCGGCATTAAAGAAGCCGTAAGAAATTAATCTCTGCGAGAAAACTCTCTATTGCGGTTTTCTCTATGTACTCTGTGGTGAACTTTCTCTGTGATCTCTGTAGTGAAGAAAAATTTAAAAACCAATTGATTTAAGAGCGGGATATCCAAAGTAAGCTTGGGGATGCCTTTCGGTTGATAAACCTTGTTGAGAAAACCATCCAGTCGATCGGCTTTAACTTTTGCGCCCATTCCATTAAGGCTTCTTCCTCTTTCTTTCCTTCCGGATGCCCGGGATAACAAGTAATGGATAGAACTCCTTTTGATTTTAACTTCGGAAGCATCTTGGTAATAGAGGCAAGGGTTGTTTCGGTAAGAGTGGTAAGGGTTTTTTCGCCTCCGGGCAAATACCCTAAGTTGTAAACCGCAAGATCAACTGTCCCGTCTTCTAATTGATCAGGATAATCTTCATGACTAATCTGGATATACTCGACGTCAAATTCTGCCGTTCGTTTTTTAGCGTTTTCAATTGCCGTCGTTTGAATATCAATCGCGACTATCTTTTTTGGCTTAAGTTCAGCGAGCGTCAAGGTGTCGTGGCCATTGCCTGCAGTCATATCTATTACAAAACTTTCGGAAGTAATGATTTTCTTCCATAAAGAATGGGCCATCTCAAGATGGTTTGAAAAAGGATTGAAGGTATTCATCTTCTAATTTGGAGAAAAGCTGATTGATACCTTTAGTTCATTGCGATAGCCGATTTGATCTCTAAATATAGAGTTCAAATCTTCTTCGATCTTTTTTAAGAGCTCCTTTTGTTCAGCTAGCGGAACAAAAGGCAAGTCGGCGGTAATTTCTGCCCTTCTTTTTTTAAGCTCTATTTGGCAAGGAATGTCATTATAAGGATAAAGCTCGCGAAAATAGTTCTTCAGGTATTTTATGATAACCGATTCGCTTACGTCTATTTCAAGTTTTTGGCTTTTTAAAGTGTAGTATTTTCTTTTCGTGCTTTGGACTAAGTAGAAAAAGGAAATGATTCCGATCACAATAAATAAAAGACCAAACAAAATGATAAGGTTTGTGCTCTCTAATAGGAAAGTGATGGCTTCAGCGCGCGCATAAGGGGATATTGCTATAGTAAGCGCGCTTGCGCCCACGGCTACAAAAAAAAGCGAAAGAATGAAAGAGAGAAGGGTATACAGCATGGATTAAAACTCGTCGTTATATTCTTCTTCAAAATTGTGCGATCTTCTTGCTTTGGCTTCAATATCGCGGCTTAGTGCAGATGGTGATTCCTGGACTATGTTTTTAAATACGAGATGTACTTGGGAGACATGCAGACCTGTCAGGCGAGTGATCTCTTCCGCTACCTGCGACTGTATTTCCTCGGCCTTTTCCGGTATGGAAGTTCCATAGTGGACATTCAATTCAATACGAATGCGAATGGTATTGGATTTCGGATCTTGTTCCGCTTGAATGCCTCTATAACTTGTGGTTACCGGATTTTTTCCAAGCAATGTCTCAATAAAATTGTCTTCGACAAGACTTACGCCGGGAATTTTTTTCAAAGTTTGCAAAACAATCCCTTGGAAGACTTGGTTTTCAATATCGCGAACGAAGAGCGTTTCCGGAATCTCGAATTCTTTCGTATCGACTTTCTTTGGGTCGTACGATCCTCTTTTATGGGTTTTTTCTGGCATAATCATCTCATCTTAACGGGTATTGACATCTCTTTTTTTTAAGTCTATCATGACATACAATACTATTCTAAAAGTTAAATACGATGTCAATGTTTCTCATTATCACCATGTGGATCCTCTTCGGAGCCGCAGCTGCCTATTATGGTCAAATTAAAGGGCGCGATCCTATCCTCTGGTTTGTGCTGGGAGCTTTATTTGGTGCGTTCAGCCTTATAGTTTTGTTCTTTTTGCCAACTCTTGAGCTCAGCCGAGTTCCGGTTGAAGCAGAGGTAGTGATTGATGAGCCGGCAGGTCCTCCCTCTCCCAGATTCAGAGATTGGTTCTTCATGGATGAGGGGAACTTGCAGCAAGGGCCTGTTACTTATACGGTTCTTCAACGTAAAATCTTTGATGGCAAACTTAATGGCAACACCCTTGTCTGGTCGGAAGGAATGGGGGGATGGACTAAGATCGAAGATCTCGATGAATTGAAGGACTTGATGTAAAGAAGGGTGAATTAGATTAAGTACAGGCTGCTAACACGGCCTTTTTTATTAGAACGAAAAGATGCGGCATTTTAGCCTTCATCCTTTCGTCTTTCGAATATTACCAGCTGGACTTGGTTACGCCCGGAATAAGGCCGATAGAGGCCATTTCACGGAAGGTCAATCTGGATAGTTTAAATTTGCGCATAAATGCACGTGGACGACCCGTTAATTCACAACGGTTTCTGATACGGATCGGGTTAGCATTTCTTGGAAGTTTGTTTAGAGCAACGCGTGCTGCAGCTCTTTCGTCTTCGGAAAGGTTAACATCGCGGGCTTTTTCTTTCAGTTCTTTACGCTTGTTCCAGTTGAGGTTGACTGTGCGAATTCTTTTTTTGTTCTTTTCTACAGATGACTTTTTGGCCATGTCCCTATCCTTAAATTATTTTTTCCTAGCAGGGCCTTTTTGACGCTGCTTGCGGTTCGGATCTTTTTTGTTAATTACGTATAGGCGCCCTTGGCGGCGGACTAAAATGTCCCCTTTAGAAGGGTCTGCCTTGACGGAAGCTTTCACTTTCATGTTTCAATTCCTTGAATAACGATACTGCAAGATACTATCTAAAATAGTATATTCAAAGCAAGAGAAAGCTTGCCTTTTTCTCTCTGGGTAACTATTATTTGTTGAGTCAATTGCAAAACTGCTTTGCTCTGATAAAACAATGATTTTGTGGCCGTTTTCGAGCGGCAGTAGAGCTGCCCGTTTTACTTAGACGAGGCCGACCTCTAAGGGTCGGGCGATGATAGTAAAGCGAAAACCACCTCTAAAGAGTGTTTTTTCAGGCCAAATGAGTTTTACGATTGGCTCAGAATTAACTATATACGATAAGGTTTGAACCTGTGAAACGTACCTATCAACCGAGCAAATTAAAGCGTAAGAGAAGCCACGGCTTTTTGAAAAGAATGAGTACAGCGAAAGGGCGACAAATTATTAATCGCCGCCGCCGTCATGGAAGAAAGCAGCTCACGAGAGTATGAAATACTCTTACCCGAAAAGCGTCCGCCTGTTAAAACGTCGAGAATTTGAAAAAGTTATTAGACAAGGCGCGCGCTTTTCAGGAAAAGCCCTTTATGTTGAGATCCTCTCTCAAAAAGAGGGGGGAGCCAAATTGGGCATAACTGTTGTCAAAAAATATGGCGATGCTCCTACGCGCAATTATTTTAAACGTTGCGTGAGAGAAGCATTCCGGCTTTTCAGGGCCGATTTAAAGCCCGCACATTATAATATTAGACCTAAAATCAAATCTGAACTCATTACTTTAGATAACATTAAAGCCGATCTTCTATCTATCATCCGTCTATGAACCTGGATGATTTGAACCCTGAGCAAAGAGAAGCCGTCCTGTCAACGGAAGGGCGCGTTTTGATTTTAGCTGGCGCAGGCTCGGGTAAAACGAAAGTTTTAACTTGCCGAATGGCTTATCTCATTTCCGAAAAAGGGGTTCCGCCCCAGTCAGTTTTAGGCCTCACATTTACAAATAAAGCCGCGGCTGAAATGAGAAAAAGACTTAGCTCCATGGTGGGGCCTAAACTTGCAAAAAAGGCGACGCTTGCCACTTTCCATAGCTTTTGCCTAAAAATTCTGAGAGACGAGATTCATCATCTGGGTTTTACCAAAAATTTTACTCTTTATGATGAGGAAGATCGAGGGCGCATTGTTAAAACGATTGCCCGCGACCTTCTTGAAAGAGAAGGGGATCTACCCTCTCTTGCTCCAACGCTTAACCTTATTGCGAAAGCTCGTTCAAAGGGCCTTGACGCAAACCTGATTGAGGATTCGAACGAATGGCATCAGGGGTTTGCGAGAACCGTTTATATTCGACTTCAGGATGCTTTCAGGGCCTATAATGCTCTAGATTTTGACAGCCTATTAAGCGAGACGGTGCGCTTATTCGAGTCTTTTCCCGACGTGCTCGCCAAATATCAGGAGCGCTATCAGTATGTCATGATTGATGAGTATCAAGATACCAATCCGATTCAATATCGATTAGCGGAACTCATCACTTCCCGGTCAAAAAACTTATGCGTTGTCGGAGATGATGACCAATCTATATATGGATGGCGAGGCGCTGAAGTTAAAAATATTTTATTGTTTGATAACGCGAAAGTGGTAAAGCTAGAGCAGAATTACCGTTCCACGAACACCATTCTTGACGCGGCCAACCATGTCATCAAGCACAATCAAACACGGCATCAAAAGAAATTGTGGAGCAAGAAGGGCGTCGGCGATAAAATTGAGATTTTTCACGCTCCCACTGATCTCGAAGAGGCTCAAGCCATCGCCTATCGAATAGCTGAAGCCAAAGAAAAAAAGAATTTAACCTGGTCCCACTTTGCCGTGCTATACCGCTCTAATCGACTATCTCGCCAAATAGAGCTTGCCCTTCTTAAACAAACCTGGAAAAGAGGCGATACCTATGTCAAAGGGATTCCCTATCAAATCTACGGCGGCCAGGAGTTTTATGAGCGGAAAGAGGTAAAAGATCTTCTTGCCTATGTTCGGCTTGCCTTAAACCCCCTTGATG
>CAZABG010000046.1:0-1916 GCA_964483465.1 uncultured bacterium | reverse complement strand
GAAGAGGCCCTTCTAAGGGTCGTCAATTATCCGCGGAGGGGAATCGGTGAAGGCGCCCTTGATAAACTTACCCAAATTAACCGCACTCAAAAAATTCCTTTAATGGAAGTGTTGAAAAGGCCAGAGCTTGTTGACATACCTGATCGGGCTAAGAGCGGTGTTTCAAACTTCATAGATCTTATTGAATGGTTTAAAGGGCACCTTTCTCAAGACCCTTCACAGGCCTTAAAGCTCCTCGTGGAACGGATCGACTTTAGAAAAGCCATCTACGAAGAGGTTAAAAGCGATAAGATGCGCGATTTCAAGTGGGAGAACGTCGAAGAGCTGATAACTGCGATCTCGACCCACACGGGCCCTTTAAATGATTTTATCGCGGATACGCTTCTTGATAACAGGCATAGCCCCGATTCAAACGATATGCGCGATCTTGTTTCATTAATGACTTTTCATTCAGCGAAAGGCCTCGAGTTTCCTTATTGTTATCTCATAGGCCTTGAAGATCATATCATTCCCCATGAACGGAGCCAAAAAGAGGGCGGAATCGAAGAGGAGCGCAGGCTTATGTACGTCGCTCTCACACGCGCTCAAGAAAAACTCACTCTTTCAATGGCCCGCCAAAGGCCTCAGATGGGTCAAAACGTCACTTCCCAACCTTCCCGCTTCTTGCTCGACATCCCGAAAGAGCTTCTAAATGTTGTTAAGTGGGATTTGGCTTAATCTATTCTTTATACTTCCTGTATGCTTTTTTTAATTTTTATGTTAAATTCTGCTTCCGCTTTACGCGATTAAGTTTGTTCGAAGAATTTTGATTGTAATTTTAAATTTTAATTCATCGTTAATAGTTTCTTAATAATTTTAGTTTAGAATTATATCAGTAATTAAAGGGATTTTATGAGTTCAATAGATGTTAATGTGAATAAAGTTAGTTCGATTCATGATTTTCTGAATGAAGCTCTCAATGAAAGAAGAGAAGACGATATTCCTGAAATACCAACATCTTCAGAAAAAGCCTCTATCTTAAAAATTTTCGATCGTTATGTCGTGGATAAAGCTCAAGAAAATCCCGTCGCTACCACCGTTAGTATTGTAGCTCTTGTTACTCTTTCTGCATCTCTCCTCGCCATTGCGGCGATTGTGACTGTAGTCGCGGGAGCGGTTATATTGGCGCTTGGACTCGCTTTAATTGGAGTCAAGATTTTAGCCGTTTTGAAAAAGACACAGAAAGATAAGATTGCTCAAGAATTAAATCAACTCGAGTTAATGGGCATTCTTAATGCAAAGGAAGCGCATGCCATTAAACAAACATTACATGATTTAGACTTAACTCGTAATTTGGTTATAAATCTTCAGCAAAATAACATTGAATTTAAAGATTACCTTAAAAGCGATGGTAAAGATGGTTTCTGTGCACGAATAGGTTTAGATACAAAAAAACTTCGATTTGAGGATATCGCGATTGCTGACAAGCAGCTGACATCAAAAGAAAGGATAAAGGTAGGCGATAAGCTACTTGAGTGTATTAAGAGTTTACAAGAATCTAGCTACATTGAACAGCTTAAAGAATATGCTCAATTTAATGAACTTGGCGCCTTTAGATCTAGCTTAATTGGACATTATAAAGAACTCTCAGAAAAAAATAAGGATAATAAAGTCGCCTATTATTGTTTCAAAGAAATGGCAAATAAAATTGAAAGTGTGCCTGAACATGAAACATATATTACTTTTATTCGATTCACTCACCAGTTAAAAATGCTTAAAAAGCATAATAAATTGCTTGCTAATATTGTAAAAGGCTTAAGTGAATATAGCGAGAATGATTTACAAAAATGGATGCGAGATTTTGATGAACTAAAACAGCTTAATGAACTTCATAAATATTCTTCAGCTTTACTTTCCGATTATCATGTTGTGTCTTC
>CAZABG010000045.1:12669-19834 GCA_964483465.1 uncultured bacterium | reverse complement strand
TAAATAATCCCTCATCTGAGGACTATATCTTTCAGGCTGCCAAAAGATACGGTCATCCTCTTCAAACCCCCCATACAAAATAAAGGGGAGATCTTCTTCTTTTACAATCTCTTCGGCAGCATGCAGTAAATCAGGAGAAATAATCTTTCTATCGATCACTTTTTGATCGGGCATGGTTAATAGCACCGCCCCGTTTTGGGCCGCAATGGCGTAGGGCACGTTTAACTTCTGCAATTTTTCGATCATCCAGCTTGCGGTCCGGCCTGATATAAAAATTAAATTTAATCCTTTACCGGCAAGCGACTCAAGATAATGAGCTGTTCTTTCATCAAGGGTGCCTGAATCGTGAATTACGGTTCCGTCAAGGTCTAGTGCTATCAATCCTTCCATAAATTGGGGCTTTTCGATTAAATTAGTCCCATATTACCAAAGGAAGAGTAATGGCCCAACTACTTTCCCTGTTTTTGCTAGCCTGGCTTCCCTTATTAGGGCAAGAAGCTCTGCCGCAAGAACCTGTTCCTGTAGTTCTTGATGATAGCCGTTTTATGACGGAATTCATTAAAATGCTTGGATTATTGGGTTTGATGGTTTTTGCCCTAATCGCGCTTGGGTGGTTTGTTCGAAGACTGAATAACCGCAGCTTTGTAACAGGTAACGACGAGAGCTTGATTAAGGTGATCGAAAGAAGAGAGCTTGGCCCTAGAGTCAACATCTATCTTATCGACGTTGAAGGGACCACTTTGGTAGTAGGCGAAACGCCCCAGGGGCTCACCCGCCTTTCCGAATATCCAACTAAGGAATGATGATAATGAGATATTTACTCCTATTACTGCCATTATTGGCTGCATCCTGCTACCGCATGCCAACCGATGATGACGATTGTCTGATTCCGGCTACGAACAATCCAAGAGTCACTTGTGAAAAGCAAGCCGCAAACCCCCTTATGCCTCAAGGTAAATATTAATTCATTATGCTAGTCCTGAACGCAGACGAGATCGTAGACTATCTCAAAACTTGCAAGCTGCCGGCAATCCTTCAAAAGGAAACGAACCAGCCTTACTTTATCCATAAAACCACCGATGGGGAATTTCCTGTCTTTTTTCGAATCTTTGAAAAGCAGGCTTTACTCCAGGTCCTTACCTTCTTTCCTATGCAAATTACGAAAGAAAGATACAACATGCTCGCTCGATTATTAAATCAGATTAATAACGATATCGATATGCCGGGATTTGGCATGGATGAAAAAATGAATGTAGTATTCCATCGGCTGATGATTCCATCAGTCGACGGAAAAATAGATAATGTCATCATCGATAACTATCTTAAAGCTATATATCAACTATGTAACCATTTTGGAAAAGTGATCCGTAGAGCGGTTCAATCCAATATGACTTTCGATGAAATCATGAAACAAAAAGAGAAAGTGTCGGCATGAGAGCCATATTTTACGATACGGAAACCACAGGTTTAAGAGCTTCTAAGGATAGAATTATAGAGCTTGCCGCATACGATCCTCTCAATGACAAGGTATTTGAATCATTTATTTACCCTGAAATCTCCATACCCCCTGAACAAACCGCCATCCACCACATTACAGATGAAATGGTAAAAGACGCCCCCCTCTTTAAAGAGGTGGCGCTTCAATTCAACGCTTTTTGTGAAGGAGATATCGTCCTCATCGCTCATAACAATGATAGCTTCGACATTGAATTCATGAAGGCAGAATATGAACGAGCAGGACATGATATGCCTAAGTGGAAAACGCTTGATAGCTTAAAGTGGGCAAGACGTTATCGCCCAGACCTGCCGACGCATAGGCTTCAGGCATTGCGCGAACATTTCGGCATTAAAGCGAACAACGCCCATAGAGCCCTTGATGACGTGAAAGTGCTTGCAGAAGTATTTAGCCATTTAATTGATGACTTGACTATTCCTGAAATTTATTCCCTGATGAATAAGCCTCGCCTTTTGCAGCACATGCCTTTTGGTAAGTATCAGGGCAAGCCGCTAAAAGAACTTCCAAAAGATTATGTAGCCTGGCTTAAAGGTTCCGGCGCATTTGATAAGCCCGGCATGAATGAACTTAAAGACAGCCTCGCGGCTTTAAATATGTTTTAATGCGCATTCTGATTGTTGGCGCAGGTTATGTAGGAAGCGCTTTTGGCAAAGCCGCAAAAGAAAGAGGCCATCATATCAGCGTCGCGTCAAGAACCTACGAAAAAATACCTGAATATCTCAAGTGGGCAGATAGCGCATTTCTGTGGGAGGGCCGCCTGCCTGATAATGTAGAAGGGGTTTTACTTTCAATTGCTCCTCGCGGTAAAACCTACGAAGAAACCTACTTCGAAAATGCCAAGGCGGTATCGAGCGCCCCTTATATAGCCTACACCTCCTCGACATCCGTTTACGGGGATCATCAAGGTAAAGAGGTGAACGAGACAACTTTGCCTGTTCCGCAGAATGATAATCAAAAAATACTCTTAGAAACAGAAGCGGTATTGCCTCCTGATAGATCCGCCATCTTTCGTCTTGGCGAAATAACAGGGCCGGGTAGGGAGCGGCGCGTTCCTGATGTCATCCCCGGAAACGGCGATTCCATCTGTAATTTTAGCCCTCTTTCTTTAATTGTTAGCACTTTAATAAGCGCATTTGAATCTAAAAGAATCGGCCTATTTAACTTAGTCTCGGACGAACACCCTACAAGACGGCAATATTATATAAAACTTGCTCAGTCTCAAGGGCTTGATGCCCCGGTTTTCGATCCAACCTTCAAGTCCCCTCACTCTGGGAATAAGCTAGTTACCAGCATATACCGTTAATTTACAAATTATTAATAAAACTTCCAGTTAAAATAGTATTATAAGACTAATTTTTGGGTGTATTTATGTATAATGTAACAGACAATTCCTATACACGCACAGATTTACCCGCCGGCCAAGCCGCTCCGCCTAACAAGGCGCAAGTCGATGCGATTCATAATATTTTTCAGAAGATTCAGCAAAAGCAATTTAATTTGCCGGACAATCATAAAACCAATCCGATTGTTGTCCAGGCTCAACTAAAAAAAGATGCATTGCAAGCGTGCAGAGCTGATCTTAATAATCACTGGGGTATCACTAAGTTTTTTATTTTTTTACTTCGCTTAACTCCCTTTAAATTAGATATCGAAAAAAAGGCCGATCAAATCTTAAAGGATACAGGCAGGCTTTATCTAAAAGCGCGAGAACTTGGATGCACGGATGGAAAAACAAAAGATTATGTTGAAGCATTAAACACGGCATGGCTTTCACGCCCTCAAAGACCCGAAATAATTGAGGCGCTTCCAAACGATGCTTTTAAGACATTATATAGAGACCCTCAAACTTCCTTAGAGGAATTTTTAGCCGCTCTCGATGATGCCGAAACGAGCGAGCTGCTTCAACTAAAAGAAGTTTTTTCCGATCCGGCTGACAGTGCTTCCCCCTTTACAAAACTCCTGAATCACAAAACTAAAGATATAACCGACCTTGAAAAAGCCGCTTTTGAGCTTAGGAACGAAAACATTCCCGATCTTAATGTTAATGAAGATATTACGGATCAAATTCATAAACTGCCGGACGAAGAGTTAAAGCGTCTTGTAATAGAATTGCCGGAAAATGAGGGGCACTCTTTAATTTTAGCGGCGTTACGTGAGCTATCGAGCCGCATTATAAATCCTGCCGGTAATTCAGAAGACGTATTTCTAATACCTGAAAATCTGAAACTAACCGATGTAGAAAAAGCATCTATAGCAAAGAAGCTTCACAACGTTTATCAAAAATTAGGAAGTAAAAACCTGCCGCTCGCGCTCATCAATCAACTTGATCTTAAAAAAGAAGAAGCCATTAGAAATTTAAGGGTTGCGGTAGAAGTTAAAGGAACAAAAGATACGCATAAACTGAATGACAACTTATCGAAAATTGTAAATCAAATTACGCTCGATAAGCAAAAAGAGCTTGAGGTTCTTGCCGAAAAAAATGACGCAAAAGCGCTGATCGACGCATTAAAATCCGCTAAAGAAGAAGACAAAGTTAATTATCTTGATATTCTCACAACGCTTTTAAAAAATAGAAAAGTTACTGATGCCTCTCGGGTTGCCATAAACACTCTTTTTGACAAAATAGAAGAGGATCAAAAAGAAAGAGCCTTTCTTCTCTTTAGCAGATCAGATTTACTGCCTCAGCTTTTGTCCGCTAATTTACTTATAAAACTAGCAGAAAATAAAGAGGGGCAAGTGAATTTCGCTTACCTTGCCGCCTTCAAAAAATTGATAGATAAATCTCCTAAAGGTATTGAAAACACAACCCTTGCTAAACCTCTTTTACTTAAAATGACACCGGAAGAAAGAAGAAATGCGATTGAATACCTATTAAAAAAACAAAATCCGCTTCTTTATATAAACTCTTCTTTAATAGAAGCCATCGACCAACAAGAGGCGATCGCTTACGATAAAATTGCAGATCTTGTCCTTAAAGAACCCAAACCAACCGTTCAGCAAGTCAAGCTCTTAAGATCCGCGATAGAGCGTATGCCGGAAGATGAGAAGCAAGATTTCTTTGAAAAAATGGTTAGTAGTCCCTCTAGAATAACTTTTACGATGATAAAAGATATAGCCGCACCATTAAAGGAATTCAAAGAGAGCTTCCTGCAAAAGAAAAACTTAAAAAGTTTAATCGAGAATAACTTGAAATATGCGGACTTGCTCATCGCAACAGATTCCGCCGATAAACTTTTTGAGATCTATGAAGTCGAAGATAAAGCTGAACTGTTGCAAAAACTGAGCGAAAACAAGGAAACATTCGATCTTCTTAAATTTCTTGTCGTTAGAGAATTCATCGACTCAAATTTAATTGCAGAACATATGGATGATTTGAATAAAGAAGCGCAGGATTTCATTAAAAATGATAAAAGACTTGCGCCTTTTGCTGCGAAAACGGCTAGATAAACGCTTATGATAGCCTCATAAGCTCCCAAAGACGCCTAAAGCCTGCGCATCTCTCTAAGAGCTGATCCTTATTTCCAATATCAATAATAGACCCTTTTTCCATGTATATGATTTTATCAGCCTCTTCGATGGTGGATAGGCGATGAGCAATAATAATCTGGGTAGTTTTACCTTTCTGCTCGTGAATCGTCTCTTTGATATAATGCTCCGAAAGGGCATCGAGTGCGGAAGTGGCTTCATCCATGATTAGCAAGCTTGATCGCTTAATCAGGGCGCGGGCAATCGTTAAACGCTGCTGCTGGCCGCCAGACAAGTTTTTCCCGCCTTCAGAGAGAAGAGTATGATAGCCGTCAGGCAATTTATCTATGAATTCATGGGCATGGGCCTGTTTTGAGGCATGAATCACTTCATCAAGCGTAAAAGGTTCGCCAAAACGGATGTTCTCTGCAACGGTGTCAATGAAGAGAAAAGGTTTTTGCGGAACAAAGGCGATATTTCGTCTAAGGGAATTTTGATCAAAGTCAAGGATGTTCACGCCATCAATCAAAATCTCCCCTTGCGTCACATCGTAAAGACGGGGAAGAAGCTGGGCGAGCGTCGTTTTACCGGCTCCGGTGGGTCCGACAAGCGCGACCATCTCACCTTTCTTAATCGTAAAACTGACGTTATCAAGAACGGTATCTCGATCATATTTAAAGAAGACATTTTTAAATTCGATGGAGTGATTAAACCCATGGAACTCTTTATCTCCGGCTTCTTGAAGGGCGTCAGGCTTAATATCCATGACTTCAAGCATTCTTTCCGCCGCGGAAATTCCTCGTTGAATATGGCTGTTTTCTTCGGCGAATTTCTTAATGGGCTCATAAAATAAATAAAGGAATCCGCAGAAAATAAGAACGTCCGATACGGGCATTTGAAGAACATATAAGCCATAGACAAGCGCAAGGATCAAAAAGATCATGGCGAGGCTATGGACAATCGGCCTCGTCGAAAGGTCGTATTTCGCGCTTTTTCTTTCTAAAAATGCCATCCGGTCATTAAGTTCGGCATATTTTTTTAAAGAAAAGAGCTCCATGGCAAACACTTTAACGGTTTGAATACCGCCAATAAAATCGATCAAAACACTGCTAAAGCGATCCTGGTTCTTTTGTATTTCTTTAGAAATCCTCTTCACCCTGCGCGCTAAAAAAGCTATCGGGAAAAGAATTAACGGAAAGCCAATGAAAATTAATAAGGAAAGGCGCCACGAGGTGATAAGGCACATCGTCAAAGACGAAATAACCGCGAGCGGAGTTGCGATAAAATTAACAAGCGATGCCTGCATCGCTTCTGAAATAATGCTTGCATCCCCCACTACACGAGAAGATAGCGTTCCAATATTATGCGTCTGGTAAAAGGTCATCGGAAGCTTTTGGATGTGATTGAAGTAATCAAATCGAAGCTTCTGCGCAAGCTTAATAGATGCGCTCCTTGCGATAAAGCGGTGTGTAAAAAGCATGATCGCTTTAAAGAAGGTTGTCGTTAAGATTAAGATCCCCAAGACGAAATAATTTTCACGGTAAGGAACGTAATAATTAAAGGTATCTGCCATGCGGTCAAGCATTCCGCCTGTACCTTGGTCAAATCCTCCTCTTTTAGTCAAAAATCCAAGCATCATGATTTCAAGCGCATTCGCAATCGTCATGAAAATAATCGTGATAACAGCAAAATAGATTAGTTTCCTAATGGAGGGATAAGCTAAGGCAGTCTTTAAAAGTAATCTCATTGGCTGAATGCGCCCATGCGGCGGAATTTAATATAACGTTTTTCAATCAGTAAGTCTGGATTAATGTTCTTTAACACAGGCAGCTCGTCTAATATAAAGCGTTTAACGTTTTGATAAGCCGCTTTTGGATCTTGATGGGCTCCACCCAAAGGTTCATTAATGATCGCATCAATGATATTCAATTTTAACAAGTCTTCAGAAGTTAATTTTAAAGCCTCTGCCGACTCTATTTTTTTTGAGCTGTCTTTATACAGAATGGAGGCGCAGCCTTCAGGCGATATGACGGAATAATAAGAATGTTCAAGCATTCCCACTGTATCGCCGACTGCCGTACCTAAAGCTCCGCCAGAACACCCTTCTCCGATAATGACGACAATAATGGGCACTCTTAAACGAGACATTTCTTTAAGGTTGTTAGCAATCGCCCACCCTTGACC
>CAZABG010000045.1:0-12659 GCA_964483465.1 uncultured bacterium | reverse complement strand
CTTTCTTCTGCTTCCAAAATGGGATTTGCGCCCGGAGTATCGATTAAAGAGATGACAGGAAGGTGAAACTTTTCCGCGAGCTTCATAAGTCTTAAGGCTTTTCTAAAACCTTCCGGGTTGAGCATGCCGAAGTTGCGATAAACTCTTGTCTCGGTGTCCTTACCCTTTTCCTGGCCGATGATCACGCATTTTTGCCCATCGATCGTGGCAAGGCCGCCGATCAAAGAATGGTCATCGCTAAAAAGACGATCGCCCGAAAGCTCAGAAAAGTTTTCGGTCATATTTTGAATATAATCTACCGAATGGGGACGAGCCGGATGGCGGCTGATTTGAACTCGATCCCAAGGGGTGAGCTCGCTATAGACTTTTTCTTTAAGCTTTTCGAGCTTTTGCTCAAGCTTTTTGATCTCCTGATTGAAAAGCGCGTTGTTTTCATTCTGTTTTTTCAGGTTTTCAATGGTCTTGATGTATTCTTGGATTTGCTTTTCGTGAGGAAGGGTGTCCAAGATAATTTACTCCTATTTAAATAATACCGAGTCATGAAAATGTTTTACGATTTCTACAACGGCCGGTTTTGTGATGATGATTGCAAAAATTTCTTCCATATCCTCGGTCGATAAGCGTATGCATCCATCGCTTTCGTATTTTCCAAGGCTGCTCTTATCTTGCTTTAACTCTTTTCCCTGTTCGGTCCAAGGCACTCCATGAATGCCGAAGCCTTTTGCAGGGGCGGTAGCTTTTGCAATTTCCTTCTCAAAGGGAATCCAGCGCGATCCAAAAATTCGCACCATTTCCACTTTTTTGCTATTATGATACCCCATTACCTTTGGCTTGTAAATCGCAATACGATTGCCAAGGCTAAACATTCCAAGCGGAGTTAGCATGCCTGACGGCTTAGATTCGTCCGGCCTTCCCATGCAAACAGGGTAAGTTTTTAAAAGAACCTTTTCATTATGGGTCTCATCTACAGCGTAGAGCCACATTTTGCAAAGAGACGCATCGACGACAAGATGAAATTTTAATTCGACGTCTTTTCTATAGACATTGAATTTATCGCCCTCAGCTATCTCTTGCTTAAAGTAGTCGGGCCGTCCGTTTAAACTGCGCGCGATGAAATGACGTGAAGTCTCAAAGTGCGAAGCATAATCAGAAAGCCAGGCGGGCCTTCCTTTCAGCCAATTAACTTTACTTTTGTAGGTAATGGTTTCAATAAACTTTAATTTATTATTGTTTCTCTTGAAAAGCTCTTCCGTGTGATCTTCTTGAGGCAATGATTGTTCGATTTTAACGGCTTCCGCAAGAGGATGAGGGTTTTCGACGAGTAACGGAGGAGCAGGAGGCGGCTGCAATGGAGCTCTTACCTCTACCGGTTCAAGCTGAACCTCAACCGGCTCTGTAATAGCCTGAACGGCCACTTCGGTAATAGCCGGCTCTTTTTTACTTTTTTTGTTATAGACCAGGACACCCAAAGCCACGCTAAGTCCTAGCGCGGTTATAAAAAGCAATTTAGGCAAAGACATCCCTACTCTCAATAAATGATAAATTAGCAATTATAGGTTTCAAACCTAAATTTTGAAAGGGATTTAAAAGGGGCTTCCTTGAGAAGGTCACGGACTACGGAAGAACAACATTATTTCTTAGCCAAAGTTTCAAAAAAGAATAATAAAAACCTCCCCTATGGGGGGAGGTCTTACCTGAGATTCGAAGAGGAATTACAAAAATTTGCTTAACTAAAAAGCAAATTAATGCGCGTAGTTGGTGTGGGTAACTGGAGTTTCAATTAATTTACGCATCTTTTTTCCTGGCGTGAACTTTACAGCCTTACGAGCCGGAATCACGATAGGCACTGCCGCATTTTTCGGGTTTCTTCCAATCTTCTGCTTTCTTTCGACCACTTCAAATACGCCGAAATCGCGGAATTCAAGTCTTTCGCCGGTCGCAAGCGCATCTGTCATGTGGTCCAAAAATGATTGGATCACTTGTCGGACATCATTCGGATGAATGCCCTTCTGCGATGATATGGACTGGATTAATTTCTTCTTGGTCATTGTACTCTGCTTCGTCAAAGTAGACATAATTTTTACTAACTCCTTCCTCAGGTTAAGGTGTAGAGTTGAAGACACATTTTCGTATCCAACTCAATTTCAAGCAAGTTGTTTCGTACCCCATCATAATGAAGCCGATTTAGCTTTCAAGAATATTTTTTACACTTATTTGATTCGGAGTATATATTTGGTCTTTTTTCCGGTTGTGACGAGGACATAGCCGTCCCCTACCAAATGTTCTATTTGTAGGAGGGCTCCCTCATCGCTAACCTTTTGGTTATTAATGGTTAAGCCGTTATTTTTAATCAAGCGGCGGACATCCCCTTTGCTAGCCAAAATCTGGGTATCTGCTAAAAGATCGACCCATTTTTTCCCGATTTGATCTTTTGTGATTTCTATCGGTTTTATTTCTTTTTCAAGCAGTTTAAAGGTTTCG
Source organism: uncultured bacterium (assembly GCA_964483465.1). Lineage (GTDB taxonomy): Bacteria > Chlamydiota > Chlamydiia > Chlamydiales > Parachlamydiaceae > CAZABG01. Next base: position 10,178 of record CAZABG010000045.1, on the reverse strand, counting down.
GGGTTTAATTCTACCTTATGGCCGGGTTGCGCAAGCTCGGTTGCTTTTTTGGCGGACTCTAGACCTTCCTTACCATGAACCATTTCGGTCACGGCTTCAGCAAGGCGTCTTTGAGCTGCCCCTGGCTGACTCACCATACGCTCCTCAAGCTCTTCAATCTCAACGATATCGACAAAAGTGATCATTTTAAGCAGCTTGATGACATCTCTATCATCAGTTCTAATAAGGTGCTGGTAAAACTCATAGGGACTTAATTTTTCGGCGTTAAGCCAAATCGCCCCTTTCTCCGACTTACCGAACTTGCTTCCATCAGCCTTCGTTAATAAAGGAAAAGTTATGCCGTAGACCTCTTTGCCTTTTTCTTTTCTAATGAGTTCAATGCCCGCGGTAATATTTCCCCATTGATCGGCTCCGCCTATTTGAGCATTCACTCCGTATTTTTCGTTAAGCCATAAAAAGTCATACGCTTGGAGAATCTGGTAGCAGAACTCGGTAAAGCTTAAACCCTCTTCGGAATTAAGGCGGGCTTTCACGCTTTCTTTCGAAAGCATGATTCCCATACGGAACTGCTTGCCCACTTCTCTTAAGAAGGAGATAAAATTAAAGTCTTTATACCAATCGTAATTATTGATGATGGGAACATCATCCCCGAGGATCTGATTTAAGGTCTTCGAGATTCCGATCATGTTCTTTTTGATCGTCTCTTCATCAAGCAGGTTTCTTTCAACGCTCTTGCCGGAAGGGTCTCCGATCATGCCGGTCGCTCCCCCTACAATCGCTACGACCTTATGCCCGGCTCTTTTAAACCTCGCGAGGCCCATGATAGCGACGAAGTTGCCTAAATGAAGAGAATCGGCTGTTGGATCAAAACCGCAATAAACGGTTAACGGCTCTTTCAAGTCGTTAAGCGATTCATGGCTAAGGGCATCGATGCACCCTCTTTTTTTTAAAGATTGGATAAAGTTGTCCATAAGAATTCACAATTCTATCCATCTGGACAATAAAAAAATAGTGGAGTAAGAATGATATTATGACAACAAAGTCTAAAGAAAGTGAAATTGCCAAAGAAAGCCATGATGTTGCCCGTCTTAGAAATAGGCTAGCCAAGCATCTGGACGCGCAAAATTCAAAATATTCTGTGGCCGCATTAGTTAGATCAAGTGATCTTATCCGTAAGCACCTTTCGCGCGAACAAACGCGTAAAAAAGGGGAAAAACGGCTCGTCGTTTTCGATCAGAACCAGCACCCTGCAAAAGAGCAAGGGCAAACGGCAAAAATCCGCACCATCGTAAAAGCCCAGTTCTCCCTTTAATTCAATATTTGCCTGTTTAAAGCATTTTTTAACGGTGAGACCAGTGAGAAACAACATGAGACCAGTGAGAGGCTCGTTATTCTCATATTTTTTTAAAGCGTTTTTTAACGGTGAGACCAGTCAGCTCATTTATTCTCATATTATTTAGAATTTTTAACTACTATTCGACGTAACCCATCTTTCAGTAGTTTTACATTAAAATTGATAAGCAAACCTCTTCCACCCCCATTTTGCTTTAAATAAGACAAAAGTTGAGCTTCGTGCACTGGCAATAAATCTATAACCGACTTAACTTCTACGATAACTTGTTCCTCAACAATCAAATCTATACGATATCCGCTTTCGAGTTTAACGCCTTTATATGAAATTGGAACTGGCTTCTGTCGCTCTACTTTTAGATTATTGATATACAATTCATGACATAAGCAGACTTCATAAGTAGACTCTAAAAGTCCTGGACCTAGCTCTTTATGAACTTGTATGGCCGCACCAATTATTTTTTCAGTTAAAATATCGTTTTCAGCTCTTTTATCAATCTGTAACATTTCAATATTGGTTAAATTGTAATGAGAAAAGAGAGCCTCTCACCGTTCTCATGTTGTTTCTCACTGGTCTCACTGTTAAAAATATCAACGATTCTAATAGTCCTGGACCTAGCTCTTTATGAACTTGTATGGCCGCACCAATTATTTTTTCGGTTAAAATATCGTTTTCAGCTCTTTTATCAATCTGCAACATTTCAATATTGGTTAAATTGTAATGAGAAAAGAGAGCCTCTCACCGTTCTCATGTTGTTTCTCACTGGTCTCACTGTTAAAAATATCAACGATTCTAATAGTCCTGGACCTAGCTCTTTATGAACTTGTATGGCCGCACCAATTATTTTTTCGGTTAAAATATCATTGTCAGTTCTTTTATCAATCTGTAACATTGCAATACTTGGTTATATCGTATGGAGAAAAGAGAGCCTCTCACCGTTCTCATGTTGTTTCTCACTGGTCTCACCGTTAAAAATATCAACGATTCTAACAATCTCAAAAAGGGTTTGGTTCGTCGATGAACTCGACTTTCAGTTTCCACTTCTTCTTGATGTAATCGCCGAGAGCTTTAATCCCGATTTTTTCTGTCGCCGCATGGCCGAGCGCAAAGAAATGAATACCCTCTTCATGCGCCTGATGATAAGCAGGTTCATCAAAGGATCCTGTTATAAAAGCATCGACTCCCGCGTTTTTTGCTTTCATCAGTTCTTTATAAGCGCCGCCGGAAATAAGAGCAGCAGACGATATTGTGTCATTGCCGCCAAGTACGGAATGACTTTTTTGCCCATAGTAAGATTCAAGCTTCTTTTGAAAATCTTTGGCTTTGATGGGCTCAAAAAACCCTTTCACCCCGACATCGCCAAATCTCTCAAGTTTTTTCCAGCCCAGATCGCTTGCCGCTTTAAAGTTATTACCGAGCTTTTCGTGAGCGTCGAGAGGCAAATGGTAGGCAAGGAGCGAAGTTTCAGAGTCTAGCAAAGATTTAATCTTTTCTTTTTTTGTACCGATGATGGGATAAGGATCGCGGCTCCAAAAAATTCCGTGATGCACGATAAGCGCATCAAAGCTCTTTGCTTGTTTGATCACATTAAGCGAGGCGCTTACTGCGATCGCGACTGACTTTACCTCTCCTTTTCCTTCTACTTGAAGTCCGTTCGGACAGTAATCTTCAAATAAATTGACTTGCAGATAGTCATTCAACTCAGATACAAATTCTTTTAGTTTCATAAAAACTAAAATAGCTGAACCCCGAATGAATAAACAAGAAGATATCGAAAAAGCGAAGCGTGCCGCAGGAAGAAAAGCGGCAGAGTTTGTGAAAAGCGGCATGACAATAGGTCTTGGAACCGGGTCTACCGTTTTCTATTTCCTGGAAGCGCTAGCCGAAAGAAAAACAAAAATCGCAGGCCTTCCCTCTTCTTTGAAAACGATAGAAATCGCGAAAAAATTCGGCATCCCCCTCATTGAAGAAACCAAGTCCCTTGATTTAACCGTAGATGGGGCCGATGAAATCGATGCCAAAAAACAAATGATTAAAGGCGGCGGGGGCGCCCTATTAAGAGAAAAAATTTGCGCCGCGATGAGTAAAAACGTAATCATTGTTATCGATTCCACAAAACGCGTTGAAAAATTAGGCAAGTTTCCTCTGCCTGTCGAAATTTCGGGCTTTAGCTTTCCCGCGACGCTTAACCATCTGACAGAGAAAGGCTTTCAACCTAAAATACGCAAAGGAAAAACCGATAACGGCAATCTCATCGTAGATCTTCAAAATCTTTACCCGATTGAAAATCCTGAAAAACTCGATCAAGAACTTAAAAAAATCGTAGGCGTCATAGATACAGGACTTTTCTTTGATCTTGCGAGAAGCGTGATAGTTGGCTATCCTGACGGAAAGACGGAAACGGTATGAATAGAGAGCTTGTACAACTATCGTTTGATAAAATAATGCAGACGCGCTCCTATACGGTTATCGTCCTTGCGTCTCCCGAAAAACGTTTTGCCATCTATACCGATTCAAATATTGGCAAAACCCTTCAGCTATACCTCACCGGCACCACAAAACCCCGTCCCCTCACGCATGACCTTATCTCTTCCATCTTTAAAGGGTTTGACATTCGAATAAAACAAATCGTAATAAACGATTTGCAAGATACCATCTACTTTGCCCGCATCTTTCTAGAGCAGCAAATGGGCCCGACTAAACATATCGTTGAAATCGATGCGAGACCCTCTGACGCCATCGCATTCGCCATAATGAATAATGTCCCTGTTTTCTGTACAAGAGACGTCCTTGATAAGACGCTTCCGATAGAAGATTAAACTTCCTTTAGTATTTCGCGTTGAAATTGCTATTTGCAAGAAGGGTAAGAGCTTGAACGGCTTCCGATTCATCCGGGCCGTCCGCTTCAATCGAGATTTTTGACCCTTTTGTCGCCGCAAGCATCAGGATGCCAAGCAATGATTTGGCATTCACTTCCATGCGGCGGAATTTCAATTTTAAATGGGATTTATAACGGGAAGCTAGTTTTACCAGCTCGGTTGCAGGGCGTGTATGCAGCCCCCGGTCATTCTTAACGATAAATGTTGATCTTACGGCCATCCATTACAGTTTACTATCATAAAAGCGATTTTTGGTGTAGGATTGTTAACTTTTGGAGGTTTATATGACGCTCGCGAGAACGGAAGTTGAAAAAGATAACCGATGGAATGTAGAGGCGATTTATCCCGATTTAAAAGCGTGGCAAAAAGATTATGATACGTATGTTAAAGACGGCAAAGTCAATGCGGATGCCATTCTTGCTTATCAAGGAAAACTGGGCGAAAGCGCAGAAACTCTAAAAAAAGCTATTGAAGAGTCTATTAAACTCGATCGAAAACTGTCTGTTCTTTACACCTACGCGCATCTTAAACACGACGAAGATATCGCAGAGCCTGAACATAAAGTAGCCTTCTCAAAAATTCGCAACGCGATGAATGATTTTGCTCTGCAATTAAGCTGGTTTGAGCCGGAATTGCTATCCCTTGATGATGCTAAAATTAAATCGTATTTAGAATCGAAAGAACTAAAAGATTACCGATTCCATTTAGAAAAAACCTTTCGTCTAAAGCCGCATACACTGCCTTATGAACAAGAAAGGTTAATGGCCTTATCTTCAAACGCCCTTTCAACTGCTCATAAAGCCTTTTCGTCAATGAATGACGCCGATCTGCAATTTGGAGAGGCGGTGGATTCAACCGGCAAAAAGCATACGATCACTCATGGTTCTTACCAAGTTCTTCTAAGATCAAAGGATAGGGAATTAAGAAAAAGCGCCTTCACTACCTATCACAATACGTTTAACGGCTTTGAAAATACGATGGCGGAGCTTTTAAATGGCGCGGTCCAACGTAATGTATTTAATGCACGCGCGCGAAATTTTAAGTCGAGCTTAGAAGCGGCCCTTTATCCAAACCATATCGACACCAAAGTTTATAAACAGTTGATCGAAACGGTTAAAGCCAATCTTGATCCGCTCTATCGTTATTTTGATGTGCGTAAAAAAATGCTGAATCTTGATGAGCTTCACCTTTATGATATGGCAGTACCCCTTACGCCTTCTTTTGATTTAAAAGTTCCCTACAAAGAAGCGGAAGAGCTGCTGATTAAATCCTTTGCTCCTCTTGGACCTGAATATGTCAAAGAAATTGAAAAAGGACTCAAAACGGATCGCTGGGTAGACCGTTACGAAAATAAAAACAAAAGATCCGGCGCCTATTCGAGCGGCTGCTACGACACAAATCCTTATATCCTCATGAACTATAAGGATATTTTGCGCGACGTCTTCACGCTAGCTCATGAAGCCGGGCATAGCATGCACTCGCTCCTATCAAGCAAACATCAGCCTTATCATTATGGCAGCTACCCGATCTTCCTTGCGGAAGTCGCGTCCACTTTCAATGAGGAACTTCTCAATACGCATCTGATTAATAAATCGCAGAATAAAGACGAGCAGATTTTCTTAGTCAGCCAAAAACTCGATGACATTCGTGCGACCCTCTTTAGACAAACGATGTTTGCGGAGTTTGAACTTAAAATCCACGAGATGGCGGAAAACAATATCCCCCTTACTCCTCAATCGCTAAAAGAGCTTTATTATGAGCTGACAAAGACCTACTTCGGACCGGGGGTAGTTATTGACAAAGAAATTGAAATTGAATGGGCCCGCATCCCCCATTTCTACTATAATTTTTACGTATTCCAATATGCGACCGGAATATCCGCCGCGCTTGCGCTTGCTAACCGAGTGCTGAAAGGCGGAGAAAAAGAGCGCGAAGAATACTTGGGCTTTTTAAAGAGCGGCTGTAGCGACTATCCTATAGAAACACTCGAAAAAGCGGGTGTGAATATGAGCTCGCCGGCTCCAGTAAAGGAAGCAATTAATTATTTTGGAAATCTGGTTGAAAAACTTAGCACTTTAACTAAATGATTGCTAAAAAATGACCGATTATCCTAGATTATAAAAGTGTAAAACAGAGGAAATGAATATGGCATCACTCACGAAAACGAAAGCGCCGACCCTTCGTCCGCTTGGCAACCGCGTTCTGGTTCGCCGCCTTGAAGCGGAAGAGACCTTAAAAGGGGGCATCATCCTCCCCGACACCGCGAAAAAGAAACAAGAACAAGCGGAAGTGGTTGCAGTCGGCCCAGGCAAAAACGACAAATCGGGCAATCCGATCCCTATGCCTGTAAAAGTAGGCGACACTATCCTGATGGAAAAATATTCGGGACAAGAAGTGAGTCTCGACGATCAGGAATTTACGATTTTAAAAGCCGATGACATCATCGCGATTATTGAAAAATAAGGAATCACATCTATGGCAGCAAAAGACATTTTATTTAAAGAAGACGCCCGTCAGAAAATCTTGAAAGGGGTACAAACTTTAGCTGACGCAGTTAAAGTGACCCTTGGACCTAAAGGCAGAAACGTCATCATCGACAAATCCTACGGCGCACCGCACATTACAAAAGACGGTGTAACGGTCGCAAAAGAGATCGAACTTGAAGATAAGTTCGAAAACATGGGCGCGCAAATGGTTAAGGAAGTCGCAAGCAAAACCGCCGACAAAGCGGGAGACGGCACGACAACCGCAACAGTTCTCGCGGAAGCGATCTATGCCGAAGGCCTAAAAAACGTAGCGGCCGGCGCAAATCCAATGGACTTGAAGCGCGGTATGGAAAAAGCCGTTGAAGCCGTAATTCAAGACCTTACAAAGCGCTCGAAGAGAGTAGAAACAAGCCAGGAAATCGCTCAAGTGGCAACGGTTTCTGCAAATAACGATAAAGAAATCGGCAAAATCATCGCGGAAGCGATTGATCGCGTCGGTAAAAACGGAACCGTTACCGTCGAAGAAGCAAAAGGCTTTGAGACGACGCTTGATGTCGTTGAAGGGATGAATTTTGACAGAGGCTATCTCTCCGCTTACTTCATGACCTCGCCGGATACTCAAGAATGCATTATGGATGATGCTTACGTTCTCATCCACGAGAAGAAAATCGGCGGCATCAAAGAGCTTATCCCGATCCTTCAACAAGTGGCAGAATCGGGAAGACCGCTTCTCATTATCGCAGAAGATGTAGATGGCGAAGCGCTTGCTACTCTCGTTGTAAATAGATTAAGAGCGGGCTTAAAAGTCTGTGCAGTTAAAGCTCCCGGCTTTGGCGACAGAAGAAAAGCAATCCTCGAAGATATCGCGATTTTAACCGGCGGCAAGTTTATCTCTGAAGACCTCGGCGAAAAACTTGAAAACGTCACGATCGCAGAGCTCGGCCGCGCTAAAAAAATCACTGTTTCCAAAGACGACACAACGATCGTTGAAGGCGCAGGCGATAAAAAAGAGATTCAGGCTAGAGTCGCTCTCATCAAGCGTCAAATTGAAGAATCGACTTCCGAATACGATAAAGAAAAACTTCAAGAACGCTTAGCGAAACTCGCAGGCGGAGTTGCGGTAATTCGCGTCGGCGCTCCTACCGAAATCGAAATGAAAGAAAAAAAAGACCGCGTGGATGATGCAACGCACGCAACACGCGCAGCCGTTGAAGAAGGCATTCTTCCCGGCGGCGGTGTCGCACTCGTTCGCGCTATCCCTGCAGCCGTAAAAGTTGCCTCCAGCTTAAAAGGCGATGAAGAAACAGGCGCTCGCATTATCGCGAAAACCTTATCCGCTCCTCTTCGTCAAATTGCTGAGAACGCAGGCTATGAAGGCGCGATCGTCTTTAAAGAACTCGAAGGCAAAGACGCCAATTTCGGCTTCAACGCGCTTGACGGCAAATATGAAGACCTCGTGAAAGCCGGTATTATCGACCCAACTAAAGTGGTTCGTACGGCTCTCATGAACGCCGCGTCTGTCGCAAGCATCCTTCTTACCACCCAAGCGATCGTCGCTGAAGTGAAAGAGGATAAAGCGGCTCCCGCAGCTGCCGGAATGGACTACTAAAATATTTGGGGGAGCAGAGCCTCCCCCATTTTTAAGATGCTTTGAAATTCAACTTCTCTATACCCTTCTAATTAAAAAAAATTCAATGAGGCGGGTTAAATGCAGCCATTACCGATAGACACATCCCTTTACTGCAGAGCCTATGTCCACCAAGGGCCTCCCTTAATTTATACAAGCGATGGCAGAATCTGCCTTAATAATGAGTATGTTGACCTGCTTAATCGCCGCTATCGCCCTGCCAATGCAACTTATTTATGCATTTTTCATTCTCACGGAACGGAGCCGCTCCCGAACGACATCCCCTCTTTGCAACGCCTGTTTTATCAGCTGAATTTTGATATTAATTACTACGAGACTTATTTAAGAACTTTCCCCACCCATCCTTTTGCAAGAGAAGCTATTATGCACGAATTCGCATCGGACAGAATCCGCCAATTCAGCATAACAAATAAAATTGAAGCATTAAGCGGAACTAAATAAAAATTATCACATTTAATTCTGTTTAGTTAAAAAAGCCTGATCTTCAAAGTTAAGATAAGACTTTATTTAACTAAAAACCTATTAACCCGAATAATAATCATGATTACACCAAACTATTCCCCCTTTTTGCACGCAAGTGTTCTGCAAGACAATCATTATGGAATTAGGTTTAATCATCAGACTGCTAACTTTGTAATTGATCATACGGATAATTCGATCACATTCGCATGCAGGATCCATGATGCTGAACCCACAGCTCCGGTTTCGGGTTTACACTATATTGTGAGTCACACTCACGCTCATGCCATTTTAGCAACAGATAATATCTATCATCTATATCAAAGAGTATGCTGGGATATAACACTTTTAAAAAAGATTTTAATTGAAATACCCGCGCAGTACCATCTTGCAATTGCTGTTCTCTCTAAAGAAATCAGCATGGATAAGGCGTTGAAAAAACATATTGAACATGTTATGTGGTTTTCAAGACAAGTAACCAATCACCCATCTGAAACAAACCGGGCCCCTAACAATCTACTTGAAACGCCCGCCATCTTTCAACCCCCTACTCCTACGGCTCTTCTTTTACTTCAAACCTCTCCAACAGATGGTTTACCGGACGATCATTCGCCCTCTTGCCCTCCAGCTGAACTTCTACCTAAATCGCCCCCATCAAGATCGATTGGATCCCCGCCTGTCATCCTAACACTTGATTCCCCTCCGCTGCCGCCTCTATTTCAAACCGATATTGCGCAAGAGTTCAATGGCATTACTCTGCCTAATTAAGTATAATTTTAATTATGAACTATCCTTTAGATAGAGCAGCGTCTCACGCTCGTGTGGTCCTAGACAATCATTATGGCTTGAGATTTGAACGGCCTACCCCGAATTTCCTTATTCAGGAGCTGACGAACTGCTCTACCATGCGAATTATTTTTTCAGACAACTCTCCAATAGTTTCGGGCGTCCACTATTTAGTAGAACATACGCACGCGATACAAATAACCAACGAAACAGACTTACATCTTCTACACGTACAAATCTGCTGGGATATCACCCTGCTGACAAAAATACTGAACGATATTCCCCTGCAGTTCAAAAGGGCATGCGAGGTCTTATCAAAAGAAATCGCGGCAGATCAGTCATTTAAAACGTTTCTTGAATTAAGAATGTCAACACCCCCGTCTCCTCTAAGCACACCGCCGGCATCCGACCTAAATTTCACCCCAGACGAGCTGGCTCTCCTCGAGAAAGACCTCCCTAAAGACTCCCAAAACGCATTTTTTTCATAACTATTTTTCTCGCTTGAAGAAAATTGCTCGCGCCTATTACTATAGTGCCATCTCTGATCCGGAATAGCTCAGCGGTAGAGC
>CAZABG010000044.1:0-19906 GCA_964483465.1 uncultured bacterium | reverse complement strand
CGCAGATGAGTTAAAGTTATACTTGACAATCCACATAGCAGGCAGAATAGCGACATTAAAGCCAAGGCTTCTTCAGTGGCTTTAATCTGATAAGTTCTTTATTTGAAGAGCTGTAGAATCACAGCAGAATGTGTAGCTTAGAGCGGATAAATAAGCTGGCCTTCAAGATGCTTAATATTACAAGCGCGCTTTTAAAGCGCGCCTCAATCTGTCGCTATTCATCCTTCCGCCTTCATCCTTCTGCCTTCTCTCTTGCCTTCTGCCTTCATCCTTCCGCCTTCTCTCTTAGGCTGCGGCTGCGGCTTTAATCTGGTAGATTCTTTCTTTGAAGAGCTGTTCGGAATAAATGTCGAGAAGCATACGGCCGAAACCGATTGCAAGTCCTGCGGTCATTACAATGCCGCCCGCGAGAAGCAAGGGCTGTGATCCGAAGAAAACTAGCGAAAACGCGACAAATGAGACGCTCGTCGATAAAATATTTAATGCGTGCGCAAAGTTTTTATAGGCGAATCGTTCAACGAATGCCGCTTTCAATTCGCGGTATCTGGCAGGAATTTTAGCGACAGTACGAGTGGTTTTAAAAATGCCTCTCGTATCAATCACAATGTTTACAAGGCCAACTAATGTTGATGCGATACCTAGTACAGAGGCTAAAGGGAGTAATACTTTTGCTTCTTCTAAGACAATCACGCTTCCTTCCATAAGAAGTCCTGCGCCCTCGCACACGTTTGCGACTTCAGAGGCGATCTCTAAATAGCTGTCTGTCTTTTTAACGTCAGAGAGCGTATCTGTAAAAAGGGATTGTACGCGTTCCTTGATTCCAATCGCGGAAAAAGGAAGGGTTGTTAAAGCGAGAAATTTGGTTGATTCGCTGAGTTTTCGAGCTTTGGATGGAACATTAAAACGAAGCTTTATTGTGTCGAGGGCGCTTCGTGACAACATAAATAGGTTGTAGGGGAATGAATACGTATTTCGAGAAAGTAGATAAGAATTGAAGCTGGGCTTTTCAATGCTAGCCATGACTTCGCTAACTATTTGCTTAATTCCTTTTGAAACATTGCTGTCGTGAAGGATGTCAGTTTCTCTATCGCCTTGCACGCCAATATCTGAATTAATTTTTAAACTCATGCAAATATAATAATAAATTTAACCTAAAAAGGCTATTTAATTTCTTTTTTTATGTTTTTTACTGCTGTAGCTATATCAGATTTAACTGAATTGGGGGCGGATTCGTAGGAAGCCTGGGCATATTCCAGGGCTTTTGAAAATTTATTTTTGTCTAAAAAGACTTGGCTTATGGTCATTTGGAGCTTCCAGAGATGCTCTGTATCCTTTTGTCCAAATTTTTCGATGTAGTTTACTAAGGGTTCAACGGCAATTTCAGGGGTGTAATTGTCGCGGTTCATTTCGTCGTTGTAGGCATCAAATTCAATTACGGCAAGCTCATACTGGAGCTTTTTTTCATTGTTTGGATCTAATGTTAGAATTTCATTTTTGATGGCGGCAGCTTCCGTGTCGTGAATTTTACCTTCTTTTGAGAGAAGTTTTAATCTTTCAATGAGAAAAAAAGGTTTTTCAGGGGATTGAACGCCGAGGAGCGCAAGGCTCCTCTGGTCGTCTTCCCGGTTAAGCTCTGAAGCTTTTATATATAGGGTTTTAAGTTCTGAGGTGGAGAGTTTTTTTTTATCCAGCTGAGAGACTTTTTGGTGATACTGGTTATAATCTTGAACAATCTTTAATAGGTGTTCAGCATAAGCCCTTGCTCCGCCCGCACGGTAGCCTGTCGAGCCAATTTGCTGTCCATCTTTGTCCAAAATAATAAGTGTTGGGTACCCTTTAATATTATAACGTTGTTGAAGCTGTTTATTCTGCTCAACAATTTTTGGATCGGTGGGTTTGTTCATAGGAAAATCGAGAAGAACAAAGATGAATTTGTCGCCCGCGAGTTGATTAAACTCAGGCGTATTCAGGGCCTCTTCTTCAAGTTTTCTACACCATCCACACCAATCTGATCCGGTGAAAAATAGCACGATCGGCTTACCGCTCGATTTAGCTTGGCTTAAAGCCGATTGATAGTTAGTCTGCCAGGCGATTTCGCCCTTCACTTCTACAAAAAAACAACAGCAAATAAAAGTGATTAGACATGTCCAAGACATCCATTTTCCCATAAAATTTATCCTCTTATTGTTGTGAATAAACGTCTTCATTAGGTATCGTATAAGAATTTCTCCTAATTATGCAAATGACTTTTATCGTGCGTCACCGCAAAGAAAATTTGAAAAAATGCAGTCTTCGGGGTCTTGAAGCTCGAAACGATGTAAAGTTTTTTTTATATCCAAACGACTCTTTTTCATTTATGGAAGGGGCTATTCTGTTGTCGCTTGAAGGGGAGGAGCTTAGTGAAGAAGATGCTGAAAAGCCTTTAGTCTTAGTGGATGCGACCTGGAATTATGCCAAGAAAATGCACGATAAAATTGAAGCTTTAGGTCCTTGGGTTAAAAAAACTTTGCCAAAGCATATAAAAACGGCTTATCCTAGAGTGCAAACCGGATGCGCTGATCCTGAAAGAGGGCTTGCTTCAGTAGAAGCTTTATATGTCGCTTACAAAATCTTAAAAAGGCCTTTACATGGTTTATTAGACAATTACTATTGGAAAGAGTCCTTTTTGTTGACCAACAATCTTGATATCATTTAAAATATTTATATTATTATCGCTTAATTTATGGTTGATTACTTTTTAGAATTATTATCCCTCTTCGAAAACGTTGTTTGGGGTTATATCGGTTTTCCGGCCTTGATGATGGTTGGTGTTTATCTCACAATCAAATCAGGATTCTTTCAAATCCGTAAATTTCCTACGATTGTCAAAACATTTATTGAATTTATGCGGGCAGACCCTGCCCATACTAAAGGGGTCCATCCCTTACAGGCCTTTTTTGCAAGCATAGGCGGATGCGTTGGGGTGGGTAATGTGGTCTCTATTTGTACCGCGGTACAAATAGGAGGTCCGGGAGCCCTTTTTTGGATTTGGGTGACTGCGATTGTGGGTATGCTGGTTAAATATGGCGAAGTCTTTTTAGCTATGAAGTTCAGGGTTTCTACACCCAATGGATATCTCGGAGGTCCGCACTACTACCTAAGAAAGTGCTTTAAAACGCTATTCTTCCCAAATCTCGCGGCGGTGCTTCTTTGCGTGTATGGGGTTGAAATTTACCAGTTTAGTGTTGTGGCTCATAGCGTATCGTTTAACGCCGGACTTCCTCTCATCCCTGTTGCCTTTACTTTGCTTGGCCTTGTCATGTTTGCCGGAATGGGTGGAGTAAGAAGGGTTGGAAATATTTCTTCTTTGATTATCCCTGTTTTTGTCGTGATTTATATCGGGATGGGCGGCTATGTGCTTTATCAACATATTGGCGATCTTGGGCATGTATTTGATTCAGTCTTTACGTACGCCTTTACTCCTCACGGAGCAATTGGTGGTTTCGTTGGTTCAAGTCTTATGATGACTATTTCTCAAGGCGTAAGAAGAGGCTGTTATACAGGCGACTTAGGCATCGGGTATGCTTCTGTGATTCATAGTGAAACTTCCGTGACAAGCCCTGAAAAGCAGGCTTCACTCGTAATTTTTGAAATTTTTCTCGATACCTTTGTCATTTGCACAACGTCGGTTGTGTTGATATTGGCTACAGGCATCTGGGCAACACCCATGGATGCGTCGCTTCTTGTGCAGACAGCGCTTGGACAGTATTTTCCTTATATGCATTTCTTTATGCCATTCTTTCTCTTTTTACTTGGGTATTCAACCATCAATGCCTACTTTGTCGTGGGTTTGAAGTGTGCTGAATATCTTTCTCCAAAAAGAGGAAAGCTGCTTTATAATCTTTACGCAGCCTTTGCGCTTTTACTCTTCTCGTTTGTTGATTCAAGCGGAGCTCAAGCAATCATGGCGATAACGGGAGGACTTCTTCTTCCTTTAAACGCTTATGGAATTTATAAGCTTCGCAATGAAATCGGATTTAATCTTGGAAGTAAGGCTGTTGCAATTGAAGCATCTCAGCCAGTTAATTCTCAGTAGTTTGTGATTTTGATTTAAATTTATCGTTAATAATTAAGTATTGTTTTCTTTAATTAATTTAATTCTGGTTTAATGAAGTTAAGTACCCAGGATTATAATTATGTTCACTGATTGTTTTAATAATTCACTCCTCTTCGGTAAGGCAATTATTGCAGGTCCCTGCGCTCTTGAAAGCAGAGATCAGCTTAAAAATGTGGTTAAACATCTTACAAATAGAAATATAAAGATAATTCGCGCTTCTTTATGGAAGCCAAGGACTCTTCCGGACTGGGATGGCTTAGGTATTCTTGGTTTGCAAACCCTTCTTGAAGAGACTATTCCCTTCGGAGTCGTTCCCGCTACAGAAGTCATGAACCTTCAGCAAACAAAAGTTATCATAAATACATCAATAAAGTTTTTTGGGGACTCACCATTATTACTTTGGATAGGATCGCGCAATCAAAATCATTTTGAAATTCAAGAAATTGCAAGGTATCTCGCGGATCACTCTTCAAATGCATACCTAATGGTTAAAAATCAGATGTGGGAAGAAAAAAAGCACTGGAGCGGTTTATATAACCACGTTACATCTGCAAGATTGCCTAAAACTCGATTTGTAGGCTGCCACCGTGGTTTTGCACCGGGCAGGATGGAAAATCCTTTTAACTTACGTAATCTGCCAAATTATGACATGGCAATTGCAGTTAAGAAAGAACATGAAATCGACATGCTTCTTGATCCGTCGCATATTGCAGGAAGTAGAAGCAAAGTATTTGACATAGTCAGAGAAGCGCAAAGCTATCCTTTCGACGGCTATTTCGTTGAAGTACATGAGAAAGTGGATGAGGCTAAAACAGATAAAGGCCAGCAGCTCTCTTTTGATGAATTCGATAAGTTTTTAGAGATCTTGCAAAGAGATTACGAAGAAAAATTAAAGCAAGTGGAGGCTTGATTATGAGCCTAGTTCAGAATCAAATCTATCAGGGAAACACTTTAAAATTTCCAAAACTACCAAAGCTTGAAAAGCCAGCTCTTTATTTAGGGGCTCACGGAGAAGTATTCGATTATGTGACCCTAAGTAAAGACGGACTTGTATTTACAATGTCTGAAGTTAATATTCCACCTGGAAAAGGGCCTCCTGCGCACATGCATCATTTTGTGGCTGAATGGTTTTTTGCGCCTGAAGGAGGAATTACTCTTTTTTCATCCGATACCGATTATACGGATTTAAAAAACCCGCCCAGCAAAGAAAATGGAACCCAAGTTACCGTATATTTGATTCCTTTGGCGCCCGGGCAAGTATTTTGCAGTCCTATGCACCGTGTGCATGGATACGTTAATAGCGATCGAGTCGATCGGCCTTTGACATGTATTTGGAAACCTTATGAAGGCGCGCCTGATATGATGCCTTATAAAGATGGAGGAACGCGCGAATTCTTTGAGGGCGTTCATGCCAAAATTGAAGATATGAATAATCTTCCAAATGTAAGTGAAAAAAGAAGATCCCACTATATCGCGCAATCGCATAACTATGGGATTCCGCATAGCTCGTATCTTCTCGAGTTTGTAAACCGGGTAGAGCCTTATGTGCCGGATAGTTTACAGCATCGAGAGAATTTTGAGGAATTGTACGAAATGCTTGATATGGTTAACGAATACAATTCTGGAAATAGAAAAATATTTGCTCAATAGATCCATAGGTCAAAGATGGACACAAAGACAGGGTTAACTTGCCTTCAAGCTGAGCTTCTAAACGCGGAACTGATAACAAAAACCATATATAAAATTTATGGTCAAGAAGCTCAGATCAATATCTTAAAAGAAGAAATTACGGATGACTATTTTTTTAGGGTTCTTACATTAGATATACTTGATCGACATTTTGGATTTGCGCCAGTAGCTTATAGTATAGTTACCATTTCTGACTTGCAGCATATTGGAAATCCCGATGTATACCACATCGTTGAAAAATGCTGTAAAAATTGTCAGTTAACCTTGCATTCATTAATCGATGACAGCCAATTCCCAGATGTAAAGAAATGCTTAAAGGCTCCCTATTACGGTAGAGTAATAAAACTCTCTTGCGATGGAAAAGAAATCGGAAAGTTAGTTGAATTCATAAGTGAACAACCTAATGAAAATGCCGAAACATCCATTCTTGAGTATCTAGCAAAGTATCGAACGGCAATCAGTATGAAAAGAAGGCTTGAGGATTTATTAAATCACTTTTATTCCGCGTTTAATTGCGAAAAGCAAGAAGCGCTTGAAGTTTTATTCGCCGATTATCCAAAACCTTTAAAGAAAATAATCGACGAAGAAACGGTGGAAATTGATCATTTTGCCTTTTTAATTGCTCCAGGAATGGAAGTGGACGAAATAAAAGAAATTCTTAGTCAAAATGGTTTTTGCGATAATCAACGAAAGTTTGCAAGTGTCGTAATGTCCAAAGAACTAGGGAATAAACTTAATAGAGATGAAGTAAAGACAGAAATTGTTAAAGCGTCAATTACCAATGGAAAACGCGAGATAGAGATTTTTATTCCTCAAGAATCTATCACGAATGTACAAGATTGGATAAATTCAGGAATCGGCTCTCACGTGGCCTTCAGGACGAAATCGGAAAGGTCTTTGTACATCATTTTAGATGCTTTAAATGAAAATCGCGTTCCAATTCCCTCCTTTATGAGTGGAAAACCATTAAAAAATATGTCGGAAGGAGCGCAAGTCCTTTATTGTGATGCCTTTTCGGGAGATTATCATTATCGTGTCGAGTTTATTCATCTGGAAAGGGGGTAGAATTGAACAGACACCAAGTCATTATAGTGGGAGGGGGGATTGGAGGCCTATGCATGTCGATCGCGCTTGCAAGGCATAAAATACCCTCGCTATTACTTGAACAAGCGCCTCAATTAAGGGAAACGGGGGCGGGAATCCAGCTTTGCCCAAATGTTTTTAAAATGTTCGATCATTTGAAGATTTTAGAAGACATGAAAAGTGTCGCCATATTTCCAGACAGTTTAGTGTATGTAGATGGCATCAATGGGGATCGATTTTTAACCATTGATTTGAAAGAGGAGATGATTAAACGGTTTAACTATCCCTATGGGGTTTTTCATAGAGAAGACTTGTTAAAGAAATTAGCCGATATAGCTCGCACTTTTCCTCTGATTGAAATAAAGACGGCGACACGTATTCAAAAAATTGAAGAAGAAAACAGCTGCGTTATCTTGGAAGCTGATGATGGCCGAAGGTGGGAAAGTGAAATAGTGATTGGGTGCGATGGTCTTTGGTCGGTTGCGCGTGATTATGTAATAGGCAAAGAAGATCCACATTTTACCCGCCATGTAGCCTATCGCGGGGTCGTTTCATTAAATGAACTTCCACCCCATTTGAAGCCTAATAATGTCGTTCACTGGGTTCGGGATAATTCACATCTTGTCCATTATCCAATAGGCGTTCAAGGCCTTTTGAATATTGTAGCGATCATTCAAACAGATAAAGAATATCCCTTAAATGACATAGAGGGTAATCCTGAAGAATTATACTCCCGATTTGAAGGATCAAGAAGCGAAATGCTTGAACTCCTAAAAAAAGTAAATCCCAATCGGAAATGGTTGCTATACGATCGAGAACCTATCTCTAATTGGTATAAGGGCCGGGTCGTCATGCTTGGAGATGCGACTCATCCCACCCTGCCCTACTTAACTCAAGGGGCTGGCATGGCGATAGAGGATGCGGTCATTTTGGCTCAGCGTTTAGTTGATAATGAATTCATCTATGAAACTGCATTTAAAGAGTATCAGGAAGAAAGGTATCTTAGGACGGGCTTTGTACAGCTGATGTCTCGCATATTTGGCATGTCGCATCATTCTCAAGGAATAGCAAGGGAGATAAGAGATCATTTAGTCAAACTTAAATCGAGCGAAGAAATATACGAATGGCTTGGAAAGCTTTATAAGGGAATAGACGTTTATAAGAAAGTGGTGAGCCATGTCTAAAGAATCCATTCTCATCGTTGGCGGGGGAATTGGCGGACTGATGGCCGCCATTGCGCTTTCTAAAAAGGGAATAGCTTCGCAAGTTCTTGAACAAGCGGATCAATTTCGTGAATCGGGATACGGGATTTTGCTCTGTCCGAATGTATTCAAGGTGTTCGATAAGCTTGATATGCTTGATGAGATGAAAAAAATCGCGAGTTTTCCTGAACATTTAATATGGATGGATGAGCCGAAAGGGTTTGAATATATGCGCGTCCCGATGGGAAAAGCGGTAGAAGAGCGCTTTAAATACCCTTATGGATCATTTCATCGCGAAGATCTTTTAAAAGCTCTCGTGAAAGAATGCAAAAAAAGCCCTTTGATTAAGCTTGAAAATAGCGCGCGGATTAAAAATATAGAAGAACAGGAAGAGAGTGTCGTTGCCATTTCAGATAAAGGGGAAATTTATGAAGGCAAGGCCTTAATTGGCGCAGATGGATTATGGTCCGTCGTTCGAGAATATGTAATAGGTAAAGAAAAACCTCGTAAATCAGGACACGTTACCCATAGGGGATTTATTACAATAGATCGTCTTCCTTCTGCAATCAGCATTAAGGATGTTATTCACTGGGACAGGCCCGATGCTCATCTCGTTCAATACCCTGTCGGCAATCGAGATTTTTTTAATATCGTAGCGGTCTATAAATCCAAAAAGGAGCATGACTTTTCAGAAAGTCAAGGCGATCCTGAAGAGCTTAAGGAGCGATTTCATGACGCACGGCCTGAGATTAAAGAGCTTCTCAAATTTGTAGATACTTCTAAAAAGTGGCTTCTATGCGATAGAGAACCTACAAAAAATTGGAGTCGGGGAAAAGTGGTGCTTCTTGGGGATGCCGCCCATCCGACCCTTCCGCATTTGGCTCAAGGAGCTGGAATGGCAATCGAAGATGCCGCCATTTTGGCCAAGTGTTTAAGCCAAAACAAAAGCGATATGAATAAAGCCTTCAAACAGTATGAAGAAGAACGTTATCTTCGCGTCGCGTTTGTTCAGCATATATCCGCTTTATATGGAAAAATGCATGATCTTGATGCTCTTGGAAGGGATCTTAGAAATTCGCTTATTTCTAACTTAAGCCTGAACCAAAAGTATGATTGGCTTGCAAAACTTTATGAGGGGATTGAAATATGAAGCGACCCCATATTTTAATCGTTGGCGGCGGGATAGGAGGCCTGACAACAGCACTTGCGCTTTCCAAATATGGAATTTCATCTACTGTATTAGAGCAGGCTCCTCAATTTCGTGTAGAAGGTGCGGGTATACAGTTTTGCCCTAATACGTTTAAAGTTTTAGATTTTCTCGGAATTGCGAAAAATTTTGCGGATGTCGCTTTTTTCCCCGAGATTCTTTGTTATCGTGACGGCATTACCGATCAAGAATACATACGTCTTCCGCTCGGAAAAGATATTGTTGATCGTTTCCATTATCCCTTCGGTTCTTTTAGACGAGACGATATGTTAAGGGTATTTGTCGAAGCTTGTCAAAATGAGCCGTTAATTCAACTCATTACAGATGCAAAAATTAAAGTAATCGAAGAAAGCCGCGATAAAGTCTTTGCTAACGCAACTAACGGGAAAAAATATGAAGGGGATGCCCTTGTTGGCTGCGATGGAATTTGGTCTATAGCTCGAAAGTATGTGATGGGTCAAGATTCACCAAGAGTTTCAGGACAAATCATTTACAGGGGAGTGGTAAAAAGAGATGAGATGCCAGAACTGGACTTAGATAATATTATCCACTATGTGATTCCAAACGCGCATCTTGTTCATTATCCCATTGGAAAACAAGGGTATATTAATATCAGCGCTATTTTTCAATCGAATAGGATGCCTGACTATCATGAATCGCAAGGGAACGCAAATGAGCTTTTTTCCTGGTTTGAAGGGGCAAATGATAAAGTAAAAGAGATATTAAGCCATGTTGATGTCAATAGAATGTGGACCTTATGCGACTATACTCCTGCACGAAACTGGAGCAAAGGTAAAGTCGTCTTGCTGGGCGATTCGGCGCACGCGACGCTTCCTTATATGACGTCCGGTGCCGGCATGGCAGTGGAAGATGCGATTGTTTTAGCGAAAATGCTTGATAATCATGGGTTTGAGTTTGATTATGCATTCAAAGCTTATGAAGAAGAACGTTATTTAAGAACGTCTTATGTGCAGTATTTTTCGCGAGCTTACGGTGAAGCTCATCATGCTTCGGGGGTTGCACGAGAAGTACGAAATGAATATTTATCTCATTGGTCTATAGAAGAAACATATAATTGGGTTTCTTATTTATATAATGGTATTAATGTGAAATAGGAAGGGTTTATGAATTATAATCTTATTTCATTCAGCGCAGGTCCATCTTATTTATCAGAGAAAACTCTTAATGCTTTGCATGAAGTTGTTTCAAGCGGCTTTCTTTCTGTTTCGCATAGAAGCGATCAATTCAGCGAAGTGAGTAAGCAAGCCATTGAAGGGATGCGTAAAAAAATGGGCATACCTGGATCGTATCACATCCTTTATCACCCTTCTTCTACCGTGATATGGGATACCGTGTTGCAAAACTTTGTGCAGAACACGAGCTACCATTTCGTCTGCGGAGAATTTTCACGTCGATTTTATGACTCTGCAAAATCTATTGGATTAAATGCATTATCCTTTGAAAGCCCAATCGGGCAGATTGTCGATTATAAAAAGGCCGTCATACCAAAAGATGCGGAACTTATCACCATCACACATAACGAAACGCGTTCAGGATTGATGTGGCCAATGCATGCAATGAGAGAAATAAAAGAGGCGCATCCTCATGCACTTACCGCGATTGATTTTTGCTCATCTTTTGGAGGAATGAAGTTTGATTGGGAAGCAGGCGATATTTGGATTAGCTCTTCTCAAAAATGCCTTTCTATGCCCTCAGGAATGGGTTTTTTAATTATAAACCCAAAAGCGGTTGAAAAGAGCAAATCGGTTAAAAGACTTCTTCCCGATTGGCGTAAGCTCGATGTGATGCTTCACCATATGAAGCGGTATCAAATATTTGAGACGCCCAATTCTTTTATCATCGGCTGTCTTGCTATTCTTATGCGCGATTTTGATCTTGAAAAAACACATCACGATACTTTTCGAAAAGCGGATCTTCTTTATAACGCGAATTTGAACTGGAATCCTCTTATTTCCGACCTAAATTGGCGCTCCATTACAACTCCGCACTTTCTTGTAGATAATTCCGAAGAGTGGCATCGCACAGCTAAAGAGCATGGATTTGAGCTCGGGCTTATGTTTGGTGAATATGCGCAGCGCGGTTTCCGTATCGCCAATTTTCCGAGTCATACCTATCAAATTATGGAAGATTTAATTTCCGCCTTCAAACAATTTAGTAAGTCGAAAACAAAGAATGCACTTGTTCCTGACTGAATAATTGTCTCTAGAAGTCTAATAATCCAGAAAAGATCTTCTATTGCTATCTGCCTTAGGCAAGGGTCTTCCCTCTTTAGAGTCCTTAGGAGGGGGATTTTTTTCTAGGTAGTTGTTGATATCTTCAATGCGTAAATCAGGGTCTGGATGCGTTTGAAATATCTCAATGCCTGAACCGCCGCCTCCAGCCGCTTTTAGAACTTGCATGACGTCCACCATAGCGCGTGGATTATAACCGATTTTTTCCATAAGCTTTAATCCCCAGAGATCGGCTTCGGATTCGTCTTTTCGGCTGTAGCGCATCTGAATGACTTGATTGACGACCTGTGCGATTACGGCTGCGTTGTTGGTATTGCCCTGCGATGAATCGGACGCGCCTGTTGCGACCGCGACAATAAGCCATTGACCGAGTTGATTTTTTGCCATTTGTTCAGCTGTGTGCCGTTCGATAACGTGGCCAATTTCATGTCCGAGTACGCCTGCAAGCTGGGCTTCATTTTGAAGACTGTTGTAGAGGCCAAGTGTGATAAATATTTGTCCGCCGGGAAGGGCAAAAGCGTTTACGGTTTTGTCATCGGCAAGAAGATGGAAGTTAAAATCCCAAGGGCTTTTATCTTTAATGGTATGATCGACAATGTATTTGCCGACTTCTTTTACTTTTTGCGTACGGATATCCGAATCGGGAAGATCGCCGCCCATCTCCGCTGCCATTTTTGGGGCCGATTCAAGCCCGAGAATTTTTTCCTGATCGGGAGAAATGGCGACATGCTGTCTTTCGCCAGTAATCGGATTTTCCTCGATTTGGTTCCAATACATAAAGAGGCCGACAAGCGCAATTCCTATCGCGATAAGAAGACGGCCTTTAAGCGAGCCGCCTGAGCGCTTAGGAGGATTATTGTTTGGATCAAACATGATGGCCTCTTTTAATTATGGTGCGCTTGTCACTAAAAACCACAACATACGAAAAAAGCTCTAATTTTTCCAAACAAAGCGAGTTGCGAGAGGGAGTCTAATAAGCTAAAAAAAGCCTAAGCTATGCAGTGTTCTCCATGTAGGAGGGGGGATTTCTGTGCCTATTACTTGTATCACTTCATGAGCAAGCCGATGCCCCATTTGAGCGCAATCTTTTAAGTTTCTGCCTTTTAATTTGCCGTGAAGAAAGCCGCTCGCAAAAATATCGCCGGCTCCCGTTGAATCGAGAGGATTAATCGGAAAGACAGGAACATGGATCACTTTACCTTCGCTTCCGACATAACATCCTTTATCAGTGTCAGTTATAACAATAATTGGAGCGAGGTCCTGAAGAAGTTTTGCGGACGTTTCAGGATTTTCTGTAGTAAGTTCATAAGCTTCA
The DNA here is from genome assembly GCA_964483465.1 of uncultured bacterium. Taxonomy (GTDB): domain Bacteria; phylum Chlamydiota; class Chlamydiia; order Chlamydiales; family Parachlamydiaceae; genus CAZABG01. The sequence goes on along the minus strand of CAZABG010000044.1, from coordinate 7,062 downwards.
AGACGATTTGCAAACAGGATGTCGACATGTTCTGTGATAAAAGGAATAAGCCGCTTTTGGTGGGCGATTACGGTCTCGTAGCTTGATAAATCAAGCGAGATGAGCGTTTTTGCAGGCACAAGAGAGGCGGCTTTTTCTGCAACGGTTTCAGCGTTGAAAATATATCCTTCCATATGCAGCAGCTGGGCCTCTTTGAACCATAAGGCCTGAAGATCTGAGGGTTTCAATTCAGCGCCCGCACCAAGGAATGTTCGAAAGGTTCTTTCGCCCTCAGGGGTTATGAAAACAAGCGCCTGAGTGGTGGGTGTTTCAGAGAAAATAAGCTCGGTTTTCAATCCAAGCTCATGCGTATGCTTAATAAAATATTGAGCAGGATCGTCAGAGCCGATTTTTCCGATGATTGTGCAGTCGTGGCCAAGATGATGGAGCCCTTTTAGAGTGTTGGTAGAAGATCCTCCGGAGCAAAGGGTCCATTTATGCTTTTGATAAAGAGATTTAAATTCTTCATATGAGGTTGCAATCATTCCCCCTTTTGGAAAGTCAAGCGTCCTCACAAAGGTTAAATAATCTACGACAGGGGAACCAATGGAAATGACTCTAGCCATCTTTTGAAACTAATCGAGCTAGGTAAGATCTATTGGACGCAATATATTCAATTCCTGAAAAAATGGCGTAAAGAGCCGCTACGAGAGTTATCCAGGTAGCCATAATGGTTAAATCTTCTTGATCGATGAGATGATTGCCATAAGCTAATAGAAGAAGGAGAATAATAAATGCGGATAAGCCTTGCACAATAGCTTTGATTTTTCCGCTCGTTCTTGCGGCAAGAGTAAATCCTTTTAATGCGCAGATAGTGCGAAGGGTGCTGATTATCGTATCTCTATAAAGAAAAATAAAAACCAAGCCGAGAGGCAGATTAATAGGAGGCCTTGTAAATGTGAGAAAAAGGGAAAGACGGTAAATACTATCTGCCATTGGATCCAGAAGCTTGCCAAGATCTGTCACTTCATTAAACCTTCGCGCGATAAATCCATCGAACGCATCTGACAATTCCGCAATGACCACTAAAGCAATGAGGGCATAGGGGAGTGTGGAAGGGGTTAAATTAAATGCTTCAGGTGTTGTGTAAAGAATAAGAAACATAGGTCCGATAAATAGTCGTAGGAGGGTAAAGTAGTTAGCGATACTCATGCACGTTTATAGATATCCACATATTTTTCTGCCGGTTTATTCCAACTAAAATCCATATTCATACCTTGAATCATCAATTTGTGCCACTTTTCCTGATCATTAAACCACATATTTATGGCGCGGTCGAGTGCAGAATTAAGTCCTATTGCATCGGGATAATCAAATACAAAGCCGTTGCGTTCGCTCGGCGGGCGCGGGGAATAGTCAATATCTGCAATAGTGTCAGCGAGCCCTCCTGTTTTACGGACAACGGGAATGGTTCCGTAACGAAGCGAGATAAGCTGCGTTAAGCCGCAAGGCTCGAAAAGCGACGGGACAATAAATATGTCCGATCCGGCGTAGATTTGATGAGCAAGCTCTTCTTGGTGGTGCAGAACAAGATGAACGTTTGGGTTGTTCAAATATTTAATTTTTAAATCATGAAATTCAGCGGTAATAGCGGGAATAGGACTTGTGCCAAGGAGAACGAATTGGCCCCCTTTTTCGAGCGTTCTCACTAACGCATGCTTAATCAGCTCAATTCCTTTTTGCGGAACCAGGCGCGCCACGCAGCCTACAATCGGTTTTTTTGCCGGCTCGAGCTGCAGCCTTTCTCTTAGAGACGTTTTGATAATCTCTTTTTTGTCTAGCGTGGCACGGTCGCGTTTAGAAGAGGGATGCTCGCGAGAAGAATAATGTGCAAGCAGGTAGCAGTCGACTTGGGGATCCCAGTAGGAGTAATCAAGTCCATTTAATACCCCTTCAAACTTGAAAACGTATTTGCGTAAAAAGGGATCAAGGCCCCGTCCGCCCTCTTTCGTGGTGATTTCCCAGGCATAGTTAGGGGATACGGTTGTTAGGTAGTCTGAGTAAACAATCGCCCCTTTTAAAAGGTTAATAAGGTTTTTAGAATCGGGATCGCCCATTTTTTCGGGATCTAAAAGCATTTTACCCTTAAGCCCGATCCAATCGAGGTTAAAAGGGGCGCATTTGCCCTGATATTCGAGGTTATGAATCGTATGAACGAGTTTAAAAGAATTTTTTGGAAATAGGATTTTTACAAGCGGGGCGATGACAGCGGTTTGCCAGTCGTGAAGGTGGATAATATCGGGTTTAAGGGAACTTTTTAAAATAAAATCTAGGCTAGCTCTCGAAAACGAAAGAAAACGGTCCATATCATCTTCTGAGCCATAAAAGCACCCTCTTTTAAAAAAATCGTAGGGGTGGTGCGAGTCGACAAGATAGATAGGTATGGAATCGTAAAAACCAGTCCAGATGGTATTATGATAGGTTTCTTTTTTATAGGTGGACTTTACGTTGGATTCTAGAACTTTAAGGTCTTTAATGACGGTATAATCAATACAGTCATACTTTGGAATCATGATCGAGACTTCATGGCCTTTCGCAATCAGTTCGCGCGTAAGGCCGAGTATAACATCCGCAAGTCCGCCAACTTTAGCTAAAGGTGCCATCTCGGAGGCAATCTGCAAAATCCGCATCTTTTCACTATAACAATCTATTGATTAAAATCGAGTGGCAGAGTAGACTTGTGATCACTTTAAGCGCTGGGGTGTCGCCAAGCGGTAAGGCAGCGGTTTTTGGTACCGCCATGCGGAGGTTCGAATCCTTCCACCCCAATGAAAAACAGCTTATCAAGTAGAGGCAAATGGACCAAAAAACGGCCAATTTCCATGTCTTCTCCGGCACCTCAAATCCGGATTTAGCAAAAGAAATTGTCGACCTTTTGGGTGTTAGCCTGGGTGATATGCGTATTAATCGATTCCCTGATGGTGAGATTAATGTGCAAATCTTGGAAAACGTGCGTGAACGAGATGTATTTGTAATACAGAGCGTAGCCATGAAGCCCAATGAGTACTTGATGGAGCTTCTTATCATAATCGATGCTTTAAAGCGGGCTTCCGCAAAAAGTATCGTAGCGATTTTGCCGTACTATGGATACTGTAGGCAAGACCGTAAAGATAAGCCGCGTGTGCCTATCACCGCAAAGCTGGTAGCCAATCTGCTTGTTTCAGCAGGGGCGACTAGAATTGTAACGATGGATCTTCATGCGGGTCAATTACAAGGCTTTTTTGATATCCCTGTGGATAATCTCTTCTCAAGGCCTTTAATGGTTGAAGAGCTTAAAAAACAGGAAATATCCGATCTAATGGTAGTAGTGCCGGATATCGGATCGGTCAAACTCGGTAGACAGTATGCTGATCAGCTCCATGCGGAGATGGCCATCATAGATAAAAACCGACTAGGACCTGAATCGGTAGAGGTTGCTTCCTTAATCGGAAATGTAAAAGGTAAGAATATCCTTCTTGCTGACGACATGTGTTCTACAGCGAACACACTTGTGTCAGCCGCGAAAGCGAGCCGTGAGGGGGGAGCTCATCATATTTACGCCGCCATAACCCATGGATTACTTGTGGGAGATGCGATTGAAAAAATCGAGGCGAGTCCGATAGAGCTTGTGTTGCTAGGCAACACGATTATGCCGACGAAAAAACTGCCGAAGAAATTCAGGCAAGTCTCAGTCGCCTCTCACTTTGCTCACGCTATCCGGTGTCAGCTCTCTAAAGAATCGATATCTTCCCTATACCAGTTAACATAAACAAATGTGGGTTCATAAGAACCTGAGACGAAAACCTTAGTGTTTTCGGTAAACAAACACGAGTCGGTTTATTGAAATTGACTCGACAAGGAAAAACAATGAAATTAAACGTAAAATCACGTTCCCTATCAACGAAAGCGCAAATCAAAGAAATGCGCCGAGAAGGTTTTATCCCTGCGATTATCTATCATAAAGAGAAAGAAGGCGAAACTATTTCGGTTAGCAAGACAGAATTTCAAGCCGCTTTAAGATCTATCAAGTCTGGCCACCTTCCTACAACCATTTTTGAATTGATTGATGGAAAAGGCAAATCAAGACGCGCAATCGTTAAAGATATTCAGTACAAACCAACGAACTACGACATCATTCACCTCGACTTTGAAGAGCTGCATGATAGCGTGCCTGTAAAAGTGAAAGTTCCGGTTGTAATTACGGGTGAAGCCGATTCAGTGGGTGTTAAACTCGGCGGTGTTGTTCGTATCGTTATCCGCCACGTGCCGGTTGAAGTAATGCCAAAAGATATTCCTACTTCGTTTGCAGTAGATGTTACGAATATGAATGTAGGCGAAGCTGTTCGCGTTGAAGGGCTGAAGATTCCTAACACGATGAGACCGCTCGTGAAAGTGAAAGAAGTTGCGGTTTCGATGGTTAAACGTTAATGGCGAAACTGGTGGTAGGGTTAGGTAATCCGGGTAAAAAATACGCGGATACCCGCCATAACATCGGTTTTATGGTAGTTGAAAAGCTAGCCGTTGAGTGGGGGATTTCTTTAAAAGAAGAAGCTATCTTTCATGGACGGTACGCAAAACGGGAGTTTTATGGACAAGCCATACATCTCCTTCTACCCGAGACTTACATGAATGAAAGTGGATATGCCGTTCAGTCTGTCAGCGCCTACTATAAGTTATTAGCTTGCGACATCATTGTTGTGGCAGATGATATTCATCTTGCCTTTCAGGAGTTAAGGGTGAAGCAGAAAGGCTCGCCTGGAGGTCACAACGGTCTTGCAAGTATTGAGAAGCATTTAGGGACGAATTATTACCCTCGCCTTAAATGCGGAATCGGCAACGATCGGGAAAGTTCCCTTGCCGATCACGTTCTTGAGCGGTTTAAAGCCGAGGAGCGTGAAAAATTGCCCAGTTTTATTGAGGAAGCGGTGAAGGTTTTAAAAAGCCTCCTTCATGATGATATTCATAAAGTCATGAACGCCGTCAACAGGAGTACCAAAAATGAAAAAGAAACAAAATCTTTATGAAGGGATGTACATCCTTAGCGCTACGCTAAGCGATGAAGCCCGTAACAAAGCAATGGACAAAATCCAAAGCTCAATCACTTCCCATGGCGGAGAAATTTTAAAGCTCCACCAACAAGGGAAAAAGCGCCTTGCTTATGAAATCGAGGGACACCGCGAAGGCTATTACTACGTGATGTATTTCAACGTAGATACCCAAGCGATCTCCGATCTCTGGCAGGAATACCATTTGAACGAAGACCTCGTTCGCTTTATCACCCTTAAAACCGAAAAGGTTTTAGACAAGATCGAATTCAAGCCGATCGAAGAGGAGCAATAAGCCATGATGAAACAAATGCCAAAGTTCGTTCCAGATAGTGGCAACGACATGAAATCAAAAAAGAAAAAGCGTTGCCCGTTTACGGCAGCTGGCTTGAAAGATGTCGATTATAAAGATATCGAGACTTTGCAAAAGTTCGTTACAGAACGAGGCAAAATTTTGCCAAGAAGAATAACCGGCGTTTCCGCATACCATCAAAGACGTTTGCAGCTTGCTATCAAGCGTGCTCGTATGATGGCGCTTTTGCCATTTGTAGCGGAAGGATAAGGAGAAACCATGTCGAACAAATTATTACTTATTCATGACGTTGAACATGTAGGCAGATCAGGCGAAATCGTATCTGTTCGTCCTGGCTACGCTCGTAACTTCTTGATTCCGCAAGGACTTGCAGTTCTCGCTGATAAAAGAGCCATCAACATGCAGAAGAAGCTTCAAGCGGAGCGCGCAAAGAAAGCGGCTGCTGAAAAAGCTGAATCGGAAGCTATTAAAGCAAGACTTGAAGGCCTCGTGCTTGAGACGGTTGTAAAAGTTGACCATGAAGGTCAAATGTACGGCTCAGTCAACGCGCAAGACATTCAGCATATGATCGAAAAAGAGACCTCCATCCATCTTGAAAAGCGTGCTATCCAATTGAAGCATCCGATTAAGAATGTTGGAACGCATGTGATCGCGATCAGACTTAAAGAAGGGGTTGAAGTTGAAAACCTCACATTAAAAGTTGTTGCTGAATCTAGCGAAACAAAATAGTTTTGTGTTAGTCCGTTCTTACGCAAAAATTAATCTTTTTCTAAAGATTACTGGAAAGCGGAGCGACGGCTATCACGACCTCATTTCTCGATTCCAGACGATCGATCTGCATGATGAACTTTATGTAGATCGATCGCCCTTTGATCATTTTTCCCTTTCTGATCCTACCCTTCCGCTTGATGAAAGAAATTTAGTCATCCGTGCAAGAGATCTATTTCGTAAAGAGACCGGCTATATAGAGCTTTTATCTATTCGTCTTGAAAAAAGAATTCCTACAGAAGCAGGGCTTGGCGGAGGGAGCAGCAACGCGGCAGCTATGCTTCGCGCTATGAATGTAATGTCCGGAAAAAATATTGATCTTCATCCCTTAGCGTCTGAGCTCGGGTCCGATGTGAACTTCTTTTTGGTAGGAGGAACGGCTCTTTGCAGGGGTAGAGGGGAGATCGTCGAGCCTGAGCCTGATTTACCGAAACAAGACTATTGGATTATCAAGCCGAATTTCGGATGCCCGACTAAACTCGTTTATCAAAATCTTAGAGCGCCTTACGCGGATGAAGAAAATCAGTTAGAGGCGGCAGCTTTTATAGTTGAGCCTAGACTCAAGGTTATAAAAGACGAATTGAAAGCGCAAGGCTTTCAAAACGTCACGTTATGCGGATCCGGTTCTTCTTTTTTTTGCACAGGTGAACACATGCCTAAAGTCGGTATACCGTCGGTTCTGTTAAAGTGCTCCAGTTTATCACGGAAGGATCACGATTCCTTAGGATGACATCTTCTTTTCTTTGGATTTCATTAAATTTCTGATTGTTCTTCCAATATTCATAGCCCCAAGGCACATTCAAGTGAGCTTCCCCTTGATTTGTGGTTATGTCAATGGAGGCAAGTCCGGTTGGATGGCCTTCAATTGAGAAGTCGCCGATGAGATTTAAATCGCCTCTATCGGATGTTGTATAGTTG